>CAYVNX010000053.1:0-19181 GCA_964453165.1 uncultured Candidatus Kuenenia sp.
GTTGACCCGAGGCGAGGGGTCGGCGAACGCTCGCGGAGTGCCAGCTTCTGCTGATCGACCATTGCGTGGCCGGTCTCGCCCAACGGCCCGGAGCCCCCGGACTCGCGTCCCGGGGCTTGTATTCAACGCCGCCTCACACCGAGAGAAGGTCCCGACGCGAGTCGGGGGGCTCCGCGTCAAAGCGGAGCCCGTTTCCCATGCCGCTGGACGAGACAGCGATGTTTGCCGCCCCGAGCCGGTGTCTCGCCACGGGGGCTCGAGATCAGCCGTCGACGGGTGTTGCCGGGGTTGGCAGGATCAGCTGCCAGAACTCGAGATCGAGCCAGCGACCAAACTTGAATCCGGCCTCGCGGACGGTGCCGCAGCAGCGAAACCCGAGCGAACTGTGGAGGGCGATGCTCGCGACATTCGAGGCGTCGATGCCTGCCACGAGCATGTGGAGTTCGGCCCGCGTCGCCTCGGTGACGATCGCCTGCATCAGTTGCCGGCCGATCCCTTCGCCCCGGAATCGCTCGGCCACGTAGACCGAGTGCTCGGCCGAATACTTGTAGGCCGCCCGGGGCCGGAACGGCCCCCAGGTGGCGAAGCCCGCCAGCACGCCCGGCTCCCATTCGATGCCGATCACAGGAATCGAATCCCGTTCCCTGACCTCGAGCCACTCCCGCATCGTCTCCGTCGATCGCGGCGTGTATTCGTAGAGGGCGGTCGTGTTGACGATCGCGTCGTTGTAGATCTCGCGGATCGCCTCGAGGTGGGCGGCGGAGCAGCGGATCACCGGCCGGCGAGGCGGAGCGGGTTTCTTGCGGGGCATGAGAGCCGCGCCGCACTCAGCGGCGGGTAGGGGCGGGCGTGAGGAGCGACACGACGACGAGAACGACGAAGCCGAGCGGGATCGTGACCAGCCCCGGCTGGCTGAACGGCATCGGCGCGAGGTCTCCCGACACACCATACACCTTTTCGAAGGTGTCGGCCGAGAGCAGGATCCAGCCCAGCGAGGCAAGCATCCCGATGGTGACGGCGGCGGTGATCCCCTGCTTCGTGGTCCGGGGCCAGAACAGGAGCATCACGAGGGCCGGAAGGTTCGCGCTGGCGGCGATGTTGAAGGCCCAGCCCACCAGGAATCCGACGTTGAATCCCTTGAACAGGATGCCCAACGCCATCGCCACGATGCCCAGACCGACCGCGGCGATCTTGCCGACCCGCACCTTCTCGTGATCCGTCATCTGGATTCCGCAGACGTTCTCCACCAGGTCGTGGGCCACGGCGCCGCTGCCGGCCATGATCAGCCCGCTGACCGTGCCCAGCACGGTCGTGAAGGCGATCGCCGAGATGACGGCGAACAGAACCTCGCTGAACGACTTCGCCAGGAGCGGTGCGGCCATGTTCGTGTCGGTGGGATCGAGGCCACCGCTCGTCATGGCTCCAAGGCCGAGGTACAGGGTGAGGATGTAGAAGAAGCCGATCGCAGCGATGCCGACGACGGTGCTGCGGCGGGCGGCAGCGGCGTCTTTGACGGTGTAGTAGCGGATCAGGATGTGGGGGAGCGACGCGGTACCACAGAACAGGGCCAGCATCAGACTGGCGAAGTCGAGCCGGCCGGCCAGGGTGCCGCTGGCCAGCCCCTTGAAATACCCGCCGGGCCGCAACAGGTCTGCCGCCGGCCGCTCCTCGGGGGTAAAGGTGACGTGCGTCCCCTGCTCGTCCACCCGGGTCGTCTTGTTCCAGGTGATGATCGTCGAATCCTCGAGGGCCGCGAGGTAGGCCAACGGCCCAAGCGGGCCGGTCGCCTCCCGATCAGCGAACCGCTCAGGCAGTCGGCTGATCGTGCCGATGGGCCGGAGGTCGTGGTCTCTGGTCTGCGGTTGACCGTCGACGAGCACCGTTCCGTCGTGGCGAACCGTGTGGACCTGTGGGGTCAGATCGACCGGCCCTGGGCGGCCGGCATTCACGACGAGGCCCCGCTGGAGAATCAGCACGGTCAGAACGCCGCAGAAGAGCACCAGCAGGGAGCCTTTGATGAACTGCACCCACGTGGTCGAGACCATGCCGGCCGTGACCACGATCATGGTGACGGCCACTCCCACGAGAATAACCCCAACGGCGTGCGGCAGGCCCAAGAGCGGCGTCACGAGTGAGCCGGCCCCGACCATCTGCGGGATCAGGTAGAAGATGCTCACCACCAGCGTGGAAATCGCGACGGCCAGTTTGATGCCGCGGCTGTTGAACCGGGCGTCGAGGGCGTCGGCAAAGGTGAATCTTCCCAGCGACTTGATCGGTTCTGCGATCACAAACAGCGCTACCACCCACCCTGCCAGAAAGCCGATCGAGTAGAGAAAGCCGTCGTAGCCGGAAAAGGCGATCATCCCGCAGATGCCGAGAAACGAGGCCGCGGAAAGGTAGTCACCCGCGAACGCCACGCCGTTGACGAACCAGTGCACCTGGCCATGGGCGGCGTAATACCCCTGGGCCGATTGCCCTTTGCGGCCCAGGCGAAACGAGAGCCAGAGCACGCCGGCCACGAAGGCTGCGAAGATGCCGACCGCCAGGGGTGAGGTTTCGTAGAGCATAGGCGGGGCGAGAGGACGGCTATTCGGACCGCGCGATCATGTAGACGGCCGAGAGCGCCACCGCCGCACCGATCAGCCCCAGCCCCGCCACAATCGCGAGGTTGACTCCACCGAAAGGCCTCATGGCCAACAGATCGGGACGGACGAGCACGAGGACCATGAACCCGCCGTAGAGACCGACGTACGCTGCGAACAGACCAAGGCCGAGTCGGCTCGGAGTGAGGGCCGGATCGTGCGGATCGTGTTGGTTCTTTTGGCTCATGCCGTCCCGCGTGCCGCCCCGCCTGGTCTTCGTGGGGGCCAAGAATACACGCTCCGGCGATCGCCGTGTCAGTCGTTCGCCGGACGGGCGTCGGCGAAGGGCAGCGGCCAGGCGGGATGCGGGACATGCTCCCGCTGCATCGCGGCCTCGAGGGCTCGGACGATGTCCGGCTGCTCGGCCGCGAGGTCGTGTGCTTCGCCGGGGTCGGCAGCCAGATCGTAGAGTTCCGTCGGCCGGGCCCGATCGGCCTGCTGAGGCCCCACGGCCTGACGCACCGCCTTCCAACGACCGTCGGTGACGGCCTGCCACCGCCCTTCGGTGAGTTCCCGATACAAGAGTCGCTCGGCAGGCACCTGGCCGACGCCCTGCACCGCCTCAGCCAGGCTCGTGCCGTCGAGCCCGGCCGGAATGCGCTCGGCGTGTCCGGCGAGGTCCAAGAGCGTCGGCAGCCAATCCTCGAAGCCGGTCATCCCGTCGATCACCCCGCCGGCTGGTATTCGACCCGGCCAGACCACGACCGCGGGCACCCGCAGGCCCCCTTCGTAGGGCGACCCTTTCCACTGCCGCAGATCCCCGTTGCTTTTCAGTCGCGCCGTGTCGAGGCCGCCGCACCCGGGAAACGTCGCCCCGTTGTCGCTCGTGAACACGAAGATCGTGTCGTCGGAGAGTCCGAGTTCATCGAGCAGGGCCACGAGCCGCCCGACCTCCCGATCCATGCGGGTGATCATCGCCGCGTAGGTGGCCAGCGGCCGCCGGCAGGGCACGTAGCCGCTGCCGCCGAGATAGGGGCGTTCGTCGCCAAAGCGGCGATGGTAGTCGGTCAGCGACGGCTCGTCGGCCGGCACCTGGAGCGCCAGATGCGGGACGGTGGTGGGCACAAACAGAAAAAAAGGGTTGGCGGCGTTTTCGCGCACGAAGGCGAGTTGCTGATCCGCGATCAGATCGGCTGCGTACCGTGTGCCGGCAAACCGAGCGAATGCTGCCTCGTCGGGAGGCGGTTCAGCGGCGAGCCGGCCGGCCCGGGCCACCTGGGGTTCGCCCGAGAGCGACGGGTTATCCAGTTCCACCCGCTGCCGGTTGTCCCAGAGGTGGGTTGGATAGAACGTATGCGCCTCCCGCTGGCAGTTGTAGCCGAAGAAGCGGTCGAAGCCGCAGGCCACCGGATCCGAGTCGCTGCCCGGGGCCCCCAGGCCCCACTTGCCGAATCCCCCGGTGGCGTAACCGGCCTCGTGCAGGAGTCCCACGAGGGTGACCGTGCCGGCCGGCATTGGGGCCTGCCCCTCGGGCTTGAACTCCCGGTTGCTGCGAACGACGGCATGGCCTGGATGCCGGCCGGTCAACAGCACGCAGCGGCTCGGGGCGCACACCGCGCTACCGGCCCAATGCCGGGTGAGCCGGGTGCCCCGGGCAAACAGGGCGTCGATGTTCGGGGTGCGAATCTCGCGGCTGCCGAGCACTGAAAGGTCGCCCGTGCCGAGATCGTCGCAGAGAAACAAGACGATGTTGGGCGGCCGGGCGGTGGACGTCGTCGCCCCGACGCGGCCAGCCACGACCACCGCCAGGAACACCATGGCCAGCCGCATTCCGTCCATCCTCATGGTACCCCCTTCCGCCAGAGCCGCCGTCGGTCGCGGATCACGGCCGTCCGTCGCGGATCGCCGCGAGGACCCGGTCATACACGGCCTTGCGGTCGGCCCGCTCGAGGCTCCTGAGTTCTCCGAGCAACGGCCGCAGGCCCACGGCCCAGGCGGGGTCGGCGGCGACCCTGGCCTCGGCCGCGGTTGCCAGGACCGCGCGATCAGCGTCGGGAAGGTCCGGCACGGCGGCGATCACGCTCCTGAGATACTCTGCCGCCTGCACCTCGGGATTCGGGTCGGAGGGCGCGTCGAACCGCCCGATGGCCCAGGCGATGCCCTGGGTGGCGTGCTTCTGGAAGGTAGGGTCGTTCCAGGTGGCGTCGTTGTGGCCGAAGTTCGTGTAAAAGACACGGCCCTGGCCATAGTCCCGCACCCAGGAAACGGGCACGTGCCATGGCTCCCGCGGCTGGCTGGCCCCCATGTCGAGGCTCACGAGCACCCGAAGGTTTTCGGGGACGTACCGACCGTCGTACTGGTAGATCTCGTCCTGCACGCGAAACCGTGGGGCGAACATCGAGGTCAACGCGTGATCAGGTTCGTGGACGACGAAGCCGTGCTCCTTGCCGGCCGTCCAGGGATGCCCCGCGAAGTGGCCGCCGACCATTTCGGTGAATGCGTCCGAGCTCTTGAAGGTGTCGCTGGCGGCGTGGAACCCGACAAAAGCCTTGCCTGAGCGAAGCCAGGCGAGAAAGCCCGCCAGGTCCGGCACCGGCAGTTCTCCGGTCGTGCTGACGAACATCACGCCGTCGAAGTCCGCCAACACCGTCGGATCGAACGCCTTGGCAAACTGGCCGGCGAGTCGCTCCTGCCAGGCGGGATCCTCCTTGTTGCCCGGAGGCATCCGGAGAAAGTCGAGGTGATACAGGCCACTCTCGCGGCCCAGCGCCTCGAGCACGGCTTCTGCCGACTCGATCGACTTGTGACGAAAGCCGGTCGTCACGCTCACCGCCAGAAACCGGGCGGGTGGAGTCGGCTCATCCGCCCCATTGGCAACGGACAGGATGGTGAGCAAGAGGGCGAGGCTCGCGCATCCGGGCAACAGGCGAATCGGCATCGACACGGCCTCCGACAGGAGTGAGGAAACGAGGATCAGCGACGCGACGCGGGCCGCGGTTCCCCGATGCACCAGAGCGAATCGTGGGTCCGAAGGAAAATCTCACCATCGACACAGACGGGCGTGGCTACGGTCATCTCACCGACGTCTCCCTCGCCAGCCAGCGTGGCCCGACCGCCCGCCTGAGGCGGCTGCAGCACCACGGAGCGGCCGTCCTCTCGGGTGACGAGCACCTTGCCGTCCACGATGACAGGCGAAGCGCTGTAGGCGTGGCGATTCTTCGGCAACTCCTCTTCCCAGAGGGTTTCGCCCGTGGCGGCCTCGAGACAGACGACCCGTCCCTTGTCGGTGCAGACCACCACCCGACCGGCCTGGGCGGCGGGCGTCGGCACGTCGGCACCGAGGTCTTTGCGAATCCACGCGACGTGCGTGGCGGTCACGTCGCCGGTGCCGCCCCGCCGGATGGCGGTGATCGTGCCGCCGCGGGCATAGGGGGCGATGATCAGATCGCCGGCCGCGAGGGGCGATGCGATTGAGCGAAAAAAGGTGTTGCCGTCGGGATTGAGCCCGCCCACCCGCCAGAGTTCCCTTCCGTCGGCGGCGTCATGGGCGGTGACGTGGTCGGCCCCGAGCACCACGAGCATTTCGGTCGGTTCGCCGCGGGCCGGGTCGCCCGCCAGCACCAGCGGGGTGGTGTAGCTCTGGGCGGCTTCTTCCGGAGCGTCGACGTGGCGATCGTGCTTCCAGAGGAGCTGGCCCGTCCCGCGGTCGAAGGCAGCCAGGTAACTCGGGCCCGTCTGCATCACCGCCACGACCACGGCCTTGGACGTGAGCACGGGCGAGGTACCGAGATCCCACCAGAGCGTGTCCTCGCCGAACTGCTCCTGGAGGTTGGTCTGCCACACCACGCCACCGTCGGCGAGCTTCAGGCAGGCCAACTCCCCGCTTTTGAAATAGACCCAAACGTGCTCCCCGTCGGTGACGGGCGATGGATTGCAGCCGGTGGCCTTCTTGTGTTTGCCGGGCCGCTCGGCCCCTAACTCCCGCCGCCACCGTTCCTGGCCCGACCGGTCAAGACAGATCACGGCGTCCTTGCCGTCGATCCCACAGGTGAGCACGATCCGGTCGGCCCAAACGGCCGGAGTGCTGGCGCCGAGTCCCGGCAGGGGCACCCGCCAGCGAACATGCTCCTCGGGCCCCCAAGAAGCGACGTAGCCGGAACCCCGGGCGGTGCCATCGAGGCCTAGGCCCCGCCAGTTTGGCCAGTTGTCGGCCTGAAGGGGCGTCGACGTGACCAACGCCAGCCACCCACCAGCCACGACGAGATCCCACCGCATTCTTCTGCTCCCAGCCTGAAGTTGTCCGAGCCTTTCGCACGAACGCGCCCAGAAAAGTGTACCGGCCGATCCGGTCGTCCACACGCTCGACGGGCTGGGTCGCTGGTTGCTCAGGATGGGACGGCGATGGAGGATGGACGACCGCGTGATCGTGAAGGTAGCCCCGGAGATGCCCATGGTGCCGCTGAACTCTCGGACGAGCCGTTGGATTCGACTGACGGGGCTCCCGCTCGCCTTCCTGGCATTCTGGACCGGGAATGCCTGCCGGGCCCAGGCTCAGCCCGCCGCCTCCGTCACCGGCCGCCCTCCCAATGTGATCGTGGTGCTCGTGGACGATCTCGGCTGGCGGGATCTTGCCTGCCAGGGCAGCGACGCGTACGAGACTCCGGCCATCGACCGGCTGGCCGCCGAGGGGATGCGGTTCACCCGCGGCTATGCAGCCTGCACCGTCTGCTCACCCTCGCGGGCCGCGCTCATGACCGGGCAGTATCCGGCCCGGCTCCACCTCACCGACTGGATCGCTGGTCACGACAAGCCCGACGCCAAGTTGCTGCCGCCCGACTGGACGAAGCACCTGCCGCTCGAAGCGACCACCCTGGCGGAGCGGCTCCGGGCGGCCGGCTACGCGACGGCGAGCATCGGGAAGTGGCACCTGGGCGGTCGGCGGTTTTTCCCGGAGCACCAGGGCTTCGACGAGAACGTCGGCGGCTGCGACAGAGGGCATCCGCCGAGCTACTTCTCACCCTACGGGATTCCCACGCTCCCTGACGGCCCAAAGGGCGAATACCTCACCGACCGGGAAGCGGCCGAGGCTGTCCGGTTCATCACCGCGCACCGCGAGGACCCCTTCTTTCTCTACCTCCCACATTACTGCGTGCACACGCCGCTGCAGGGGAAGGCAGACGCGACGGCCCGCTACGAATCGCAGCGGCCGCCGAACCAGTCGCCCTGGAAACCGACCTACGCCGCGATGGTAAAGAGCGTCGACGATGCGCTCGGCCGCATCCTCGACACACTCGCTGCTCAGGGCATCCGCGAGCGGACCGCGATCGTCTTCACCAGCGACAACGGCGGCCTGGCCTGGGTGACCGACAACCGGCCGCTGCGGGCCGGCAAGGGCTCCGTCTACGAAGCCGGGGTCAGGGTACCGCTGATCATCTCCTGGCCGGGCGTCACCCGACCGGGCAGCACCACCGAGGTGCCGGCGATCACACCGGATATCCCGGCCACGATCCTATCGCTGACCGGTGTTGGCCCCGATCCCGACCAGCCGCTCGACGGCCGCGATCTCTCGGACGTTCTCGCAGGTGGCGACCTCGACCGCGATGCGCTCTTCTGGCACTACCCGCACTACCACCCCGGCGGCGCCACGCCCTACTCGGCGGTTTTGGCGGGCACATGGCGGCTCGTCCACTTCTATGAAAACGACCGCGACGAGCTCTACGACCTCGCGACAGACCCCGGCGAGACCACGGACCTCGCCGCCACCGATCCTGAACGTCGCACGACCCTCCGCGCGACCCTCGATGCCTGGCTCGTCGCGACCGGCGCCCAGCTGCCTGTGCCGAACCCGAAGTGGACCGGCCACGACTAGAGCGCGTCTGAGATAGCTGGAGCGACGACTTGGCAATCTGAGCAGGGGAGGCGAGGGGGTCGGCGAACGCTCGCGGAGCAATCGGGGCGTATCCTCGCCCGCGACGCGACTTTTGCCGCCCCCGAGCCGGTGCTACACGGAACTCGAATAGGCTTTCATACGGTTCGAAGCCCGACGCCGGCCTCGTGGAGCGGGGCATTTGCGGGCCTGGCGGCGATCCGGTTGAATACCGGCCCGGCCCGTGCCGGCAGCACACTCGATTGCACCCCCGCCAGGAGTCCCTCCAATGCCCAAGAAGACCATCGCCGCCCTCGATCCTGCCGGCCAGGCCGTGCTCGTCCGCGTGGACTTCAACGTGCCCCAGGATGATTCCGGGGCGATCACCGATGACCGGCGGATTCGCATGGCCTTGCCGAGCATCCAATCGATCATCGACCGAGGCGGAAAGGCGATCCTGATGTCGCACCTCGGCCGGCCCGGCGGCAACGGCTTTGAGGCGGCCTTTTCCCTGGCACCGGTCGCCGCGCGGCTGGGCGAGCTGTTGGGCAAGCCCGTTCAGCTCGCGACCGACACCGGCGGCCCCGACTCCCAGGCCAAAGCGGCAGCCCTGCCGACCGGCGGCGTGCTGGTGCTGGAGAACGTCCGGTTCAACAAAGGCGAGAAGAAGGGTGACGACGAGGCCTACGTGAAAGGGCTGGCGAGCCTGGCCGACGCCTACGTCAACGACGCCTTTGGCACCTGCCACCGGACCGAAGCGAGCATGTACGCCGTGCCGGCGGCGATGAAGCAGTCCGGCAAGCCCGCGGTGACCGGGTTTCTGGTCGAGAAAGAAGTTCGGTATCTCGCCGATGCGGTCGCCCACCCGAAGCGGCCCTTCGTGGCCATCCTGGGAGGCAAAAAGGTCTCCGACAAGATCGCGGTGATCGAAAACCTGCTCTCGATCTGCGACCACGTGCTGATCGGCGGCGCGATGGCCTACACGTTTTCCCTGGCCAAGGGGGGGAAGACGGGCAAGAGCCTGGTCGAGCCCGACAAACTGGAACTCGCGGCATCGCTCCTCGCCAAGGGAGGAAGCAAGCTCGTGCTGCCGGTCGACACCCACTGCGCCGACGACTTTTCGGCGTCTGCGGCCAGGCAGGTCGTGCCAGCCGGACAGATTCCCGATGGCTTCGAGGGCCTCGACATCGGTCCGGAGACAGCCCGTAGGTATGGAGCCATCATCCGCTCGGCCGGCACGGTGGTCTGGAACGGCCCGATGGGCGTCTTCGAACTGCCGCCGTTCGATGCCGGCACCAAGGCGGTCGCCGATGCCGTGGCCGACGCGACCGCTCATGGTGCCGTCACGATCATCGGCGGCGGGGATTCAGCTGCCGCGGTCGAGCAGCTCGGCTATGCCGAAAAGGTCAGTCATGTCTCGACCGGCGGCGGGGCATCGCTCGAAATGCTCGAAGGCAAGTCGTTCGCGTCGGTCGCCCTGCTGGACGATGCCTGAGTCCTCCGCGGCCTGGACCCGTTCGCTCCCTACAGCCCGGCCGTATCCCGCGACTCGGCGGCCGCCCGAGCGGCGGCGAGTTGCTCGCCGATTCGCTGGACATAGACCTGATCGTGCTGGCTGAGGCTCTCGAGCGGCACCCGGATCCGCCGACCAGCCGCCTCCAGCAGGCAGGATTCGGCGTCGGGCATGCCTACGAGTCGGGCCACCAGGCTGCGATCGCCTCGGGCGTGGATCCAACGGCGGGCTGGCTCGAGAGAAGCTCCTGCGGCTTCATCGGCCTCGAAGATGTTGACCGGCTCCGGCTCCGCAGCCGGCGGTGCCTGTTCCGGTGCAACTGGGTCGGCCTCCGCCTCCGGTTCGACAGGCTCGGCGGTCCGCGGCGCATCCATCCGCAGCGGCTCGTGCACCACGGGCTCAGCGGCGGGGTCACGGGCCGAGGGCGGTTCGGCTGAAGCATCCTGCTCCACCAACACGGACGCACCGGCTTCACCGGCGGGCGGCAGATCGCCGAGGGGCACCGCTTCGGGCACCTCCTCTTCCCGCACGGTGGGAAGGATTTCGGCTGGCGGTGCGGCGAGGACCGTATCGTCTCCCATCACCGTCAAGCCGTCGACAGACTCGGCTGCCGGAACGATCTCACCCAAGACGTGATCCTCGACCATCGGCTCCAGCGCAACCGACCCGCCGTCAACGACCGTCTCCCACTCAGCTCCCGGCGTGGCCTCGGCAGGCACGATGATCTGCTCGGCCCAGCCTGCCTCGCAACACTCCGTCACTGGCTGACAGCCGCACTCGGCTCCTGCCTCGATCGGTGCCGACTCGACCAGGTACGGGTCGAAGGCCTGCCCGCCGGCCGACTCGCAGCACGGCTGGTCCCAGGCCACCCCCGATGGGCCGATCAATGGCATCGGGGCGACCGGCCAGCCCGCAACCGCAGCGGGCCCGTTCCCGCAATCCGAGACGATCACCGGCTGCCAGACCATCACTGGTGCTGCCCGCCATGCCCGCCGGTGATGCCAGCCGGCTCGCGCCGCATCGCCGCCGAGCGAAGCGCTAAAGACCGCGATCAGAAACCACCGGAAACTCGCGCGCACGGCACACCTGTCGGGTTTGACTGGCGGAGCGGCGGATCGTCCGCCGGCCCCGACGCCACCAGAATGCTTGGCCTCGAGACCGGCGTCAACCGTCGGTCAAACCCGCTCTTTCCCGCCTGAAAACCGGCAGCCGACTCTCCGTCGGTCAACTGCAGCCCATGCTGTTGCCGCAGTTGTGGCAGAGATAGCAGTTGCCGTTCCGCACCGTAATCGCCCCGCAATTGTCACACGCGGGAGCGTCGATCTGGAATTTCGCGAACTGGTTCTGCCGATCGTCCGGGGAGGCGTCGGGGAGGGCCGCCATCTTCAGCCCAGCCCGCTCGAGCAACGCCGCCGAGGCTTCGACTCCCTTGGCAGACCCGCTCGACCACGTGACACTCGCTGCCGATGTCGCCTTCCCCTTCCCGGCGGGATGCCGACCGCGACTGCCGTTCACCTCTCCCTTGCCATTGGCCTTTCCTTGGCCATCGGCCAGCCCGCTCGCCATCGTGGCGGCGGGCTTTCGCTCACTTTCCCCATCGTCTCCCGCAGCGGCCTCCCCGCCGCCGCCATCGTGTCCCGCCGGTCGATTGGCCTCGCGATACCCCGGAATGAACTCGGTGCCCATCCACCGGAAAAGGTAGTCCACGAGGCTCTTGGCGACCGGAATATCCGGATTCTTGGTGTATCCCCAGGGCTCGAATCGCGTGTGGGAAAACTTCTTCACGTACACCTCGAGAGGCACGCCGTACTGAAGGCTCATCGACACGGCGGTCCCGAAGGCATCCATCAACCCGCCGATCGTGCTGCCCTCCTTGGCCATCGTGATGAACAATTCACCGGGACGGCCGTCGTCGTAGAGCCCGACGGTGATGTAGCCCTCGTGTCCCCCGACGCTGAACTTGTGGGTCACGCTCCGGCGGGTATCGGGCAGCCGCTCCCGCCTCGGGGCTGCGGTCACCTTGGAAGCGGCTTTGTCAGCCTCCGTCGAGGTGTTGAGCGGCTGGCTTTCCTTCGAACCATCGCGGTAAATCGCCAACGCCTTGAGCCCCAGCCTCCAGCCCTCGTGGTAGGCGCCCGCGATGTCCGCAGGCGTCGTCTCCCGCGGCATGTTGACCGTCTTGGAGATCGCCCCCGACAGGAAGGGCTGGGCCGCGGCCATCATCTTCACATGCGCCTCCCAGGCGATGCTTCGCTCGCCGAGCCGCGGCTTGAAGGCACAATCGAAGACCGCGAGGTGGTCCCGCTTGAGACCGGGCGCGCCTTCGATGGTGTCGTTCTTGTCGACGAAGGCCAGGATTCCCTCGACGGCCGGCTCGTCGTAACCCAGCGTCCGCAGCGCCAACGGCACCGTCTGGTTCACGATCTTGAGCATGCCGCCACCGGCGAGCTGCTTGTATTTCACGAGCGCGATGTCGGGCTCAATCCCCGTCGTGTCGCAATCCATCAGGAACGAAATCGTCCCCGTGGGCGCAAGAACCGTCGCCTGGGCATTCCGGAAGCCATCCCGTCGCCCATGAGCGAGGACCTCATCCCAGATATCCCGGGCCGCATCGTGCAGGTACCTCGGGCAGGCCGGGTCGATCTGGTCGACGGCATCGCGATGCATCTGCATCACCCGGAGCATCGGCTCCCGATTGGCCGCATACCCCTCGAACGGCCCGACGGCGGCCGCCAGTTCCGCGCTGGTCCGGTTGGCCGTTCCGTGCAGGATCGCCGTGATCGCGCCGCACAGTCCCCGGCCGGCATCACTGTCGTAGGCCAGACCGTCGGCCATCAGCAGGCTTCCCAGGTTCGAGTAGCCCAGGCCGAGCGGCCGGTAGAGATGGCTGTTGCGGGCGATCCGCGGGGTCGGATAGCTCGCGTGGTCCACCAGGATTTCCTGGGCCACGAAGAAGATCCGACAGGCCGTGGAGAACCGCTCGACGTCGAAGCTGCCATCGGGACGACGGAACTTCATCAGATTGATGCTCGCCAGGTTGCAGGCGGTGTCGTCGAGAAACATGTATTCGCTGCACGGATTCGATGCATTGATCCGCCCTGAGTTGGGGCAGGTATGCCAGCGATTGATCGTGGTGTCGTATTGCACGCCGGGATCGCCACACTGCCAGGCGCATTCCGCCATCCGCCCGAGCACCTCGCGGGCCTTGAAGCTCGGTCCGGCCTTGGATGGGTCGGTGACCCAGCGTGTGGTCCAGGTGTCGTCCCGATCGGCCGCCTCCATGAACTCGTCGCTCAGCCGCACCGACAGGTTGGCGTTCTGGAACAGAATGGAGCTGTAGGCCTCGCCGTTGAAGTTGGAGTCGTAGCCCCCCTTCTCAATCAGTACGCGGGCCTTCTTCTCCTCCTTGGCCTTGCATTCAATGAACTCCATGATGTCTGGGTGATGCACCTTGAGCGATTGCATCTTTGCGGCCCGACGTGTCTTGCCCCCACTCTTCACGACCGCCGCGACCTGGTCGTAGACCCGCATGAAGGAGAGCGGCCCGGAGGGCTTTCCGCCGCCGGCGAGCTTTTCCCGCTGGCTCCTCAGCGTGGAGAGGTCGGTACCGGTTCCCGACCCGAACTTGAAGAGCATCGCCTCGCTGCGGGCGAGGTCCATGATGTCTTCCATGTTGTCCCGCACGCTCTGAATGAAACAGGCGCTTCCCTGCGGAAATTCATAGGGATTGTCGGGCATCGCCACATCCCGCTTGGCCTCATCCCACCGCCAATTACAGGGAGCCCCCTTGACGCCGTATTGGTGATAGAGCCCGACGTTGAACCAGACCGGCGAATTGAAGGCGCCATGCTGGTGCACGCAGAGCCAGGAAAGGTCACGGTAGAAGTTTTCGCCGTCTTGCCGGGTCTTGAAGTAGCCGTCGGCGATGCCCCAATCGGCGATCGTCCGGGCGACGCGGTGGACGAGCTGCTTGACCGAATGCTCCCGCTCGGGCGTGTGGATTTCGCCGTAGAAGTACTTGCTCACGACCACGTTGGTGGCCAACTGGCTCCAGGCAGCCGGAATCTCGCAGGCTGGCTGCTCAAAGAGAACCTTGCCGTCTTCACCCTTGATCGCGGCCGTCCGCAGTTCCCATTCGGTGGTGTCGAACGGACTGGCCGCCTCGACCGGGCAGAAGGTCGGCTGGATTTCGAGCGCCGTGCGGCCGGCTGACCGAGTGGTGGCGGGAGTATCGGTCGAAGAGCCGCCCGCGAGCGTCGCCGAGTCGAAATCTGCCATGGGATGCAAGCCTCCTGAGTGATGACGAAATCCAAGGGCAGCCCTGCCGCCGCGAGCCGCTGAAAAAGTATACTTCCGTATAGTTGCCGTGCAAGCCAACGAACTGCCGCCCGAAAAGCGGCGGAAACCAATCAGGCCTCTCGAAAGACCCGAAAAACGCGATCGATGAAAAGCAGGTCCATCTGCCGTGCTATCGCAAGATGTAGTGGTGGTCGGTCCGCTGACCACTGCCCGTGGGCCGGGGCGTGAATGTAGCGTGAGGCCAGAACCAGTCAAGCGGCTTTTCCGGCTGGCCCTTCATGGGCGGAAAAACGAGCCTGCAGCCCACCGGGCGGGGCCGCGGAGGACCAGGCACGGGATCCACTCGCGGGAGGGGATGGGCCGAGGCGGAGCATTCCGAGCCGCCGCCGGCTCCGGGTGGCGTGGTGTACGATGCCTTGAGGTGGTGCTTCGGAAAACCTCATGGTCCGCGGACGTTCACAACGAGATGAGGAGTTGCGCCGGCGAATCCGCGGTGCCGGCCTACGGTGTACCTCAGCCCGAGTCGCGGTGCTCAGACACCTCGAGGGAGCTGCCGGCCCGCGGACACATGCCGAAGTCAGCGAGGCCCTCGACGAACTCGGCTTCGATCGGGCCACGATCTACCGAAACCTGACGGAGCTCACCGAGGCAAAACTCGTGGCTCGCGTCGAACTCGGCGACCGGGTCTGGCGGTTCGAAGCCACGGCAAGCGGTGGCGGTCATCATGACGACGAGCACCCTCACTTTGTCTGTACGACCTGCGGCGAAGTCTCCTGCCTCGACGACGTGCAGGTGGCCATCCGCCCCCGAGACGCCAAGGGGAAGGGGCGTTCCGGGCAACGGCAACGGATCGGATCGGTCACCGAGATCCTGCTCAAGGGTCACTGCGGACAGTGTCAGGATCCCCAGTGAGAAACGCCCGGAGATCCTGTGCCTGCCGTTCCAGATCGGATCGACTGAGATACATCATGTGGCCTGACTCGTACTCGCGATAGTGCACGTCGGCCAACCGCTCCGGATCGACCCCGAGATGGTCGATCGAGTGCCTGAGCGACAGAAACGGGACCGCCAGGTCGCAGCGGCCGGTCTGCACGAGCACACGGAGATGGGGATTGCGGTTCATCGCTTCGGCTAGTTGCCAATCGGTAGAGGCATAGCGATTCTGATCCTGCGGCCAGGGCCCGACGGCCGTGAGCACCCGGTACGGCAGGTCGCTCTCGAACGCGAGTTCCTCGCGCACATACGCGTTCATTGCGGCGGCGAGAGGGCCCAGCGCCGCGTCATAGGAAGGATCGAACCGAGGCACGCCGGTCGCCTGGTCCCCATCTCGGCCGGTGATCCGGCCATCGAACCGTCCGAGGATCAGCCGCTGATCGGAAAGCAACTCCTCCCGAAAGTGGGAGGCGTCGATCCGCAGGTCGTGCGCGAGTACGAACGACTCCGAGAGCCCGGTGTACCGGGCGAGCTTCGCAGCGACGGCAGACCGTTGCTCCGACGGCAAACTCGCCCCGGCATAGAGGGCGGTCACGTACTCACCGGCGGCGAACGACTCCGCCTCGGCCAGGGCCTTGTCGCGGTCGGCCTGCAGTTCGGCCGACAACCTGCCGTGGTAGTGGGCGACGGCGGTGTAACTCGGTAGGAACAGGGCGTAGGGCAGGTCGTTCGACCCGCCGGCCCGGATCGTGCCGAAATCCACGAGGCCCGAGACCAGCACGAGGCCGTTCAAGAACATTCCGTGACCGTCCTGCAGTTCGGCCGCCAAGCCTGCCGCCCGAAACACGCCGTAGCTCTCGCCGCAGAGATACTTGGGGCTCCGCCAGCGGCCGCGTCGGGTTGTGTAGAGCCGGATGAACTCCGCCATCGCCTCGATGTCGGGCTCCTTGCCAAAGAACTGCTCGGGCTTCTCCCCCTTCGCCGCACGGCTGTAGCCGGTCGCGACGGGGTCGACGAAGACGAGATCCGCCACCGGCAGAATCGTGTGCTCGTTGTCAGTCAGTTCGAACGGTGGGGGCGGCAGCGACCCATCGTCGTTCACGACGGCCCGCCGGGGACCGAGCCCGCCGAGATGGAGCCAGACGGCGGCCGCCCCTGGACCGCCGTTGAAGCAGAACATGATCGGCCGGTCGGCCACATCGGCATCGGTGAGCAGGCTGTAGGCCACGAAGAAGATGCTGGCCTTGTGGGTGCCATCCTCTTCGATCAAGGGCAGCATGCCCGCCTCTGCCTTGTAGGCCAGCTCCCGACCCCCGACCCGGATCGCGTGCTCGGTGACGACCGGCGGGCGGCTGGCGTCGGGCAACACGGCCAGGCTCTGTGTCGCGGCAGGCTGCGGCCCGGGCGGCTTCGCGGCAGGCTCGTCCGCCCCGGCCGCAAACCCCATCGCGATCACGAAGCAGGCGAGTACCGACGGGATGACCGGAGAGACAAGGGAATCCGAGACCCCTGAGAAGCGAGGCAGCGTGCGCATGATGTGGTTGACCAGGGAAAAGAGGGAGGACAGACGAGCCGGTCTCGAGCAGCTCTCAGTGTGGTGACGCAGCGAGTTGGCAAACTGGAAGCCGCGAGGGCGGTCGGCGAACGCCGGTGGAGCATTCGTGGCGTACTGTCGCCCGCGGCGTGACGTTGACCGCCCCTGAGCCGGAAGCTTCACCGACCTCGGATGCGGTCTAGCATAGTTCGCATTTTCAGGGCGTGCCCTGCGTCGATCCGGCCCGGCCAACCCGGGAAAATCGCCCTCCCCCGAGCCCGGCTCGCTCGCTACCGTCCGGGCATGCTCTCCACAACGAATCCGTTCGCCCAACTGGCCACATACCTTCGGCAGCCCCATTTCGGCCGCTATTCGATCCTGCTCGTGCACCTCCTGCTCCTGCCGGTCTTGTCGGTGCTTACCGAGGGGCACCCGCGAGCTGAACTTCTGGCGATGGTGGCCGAACAGTGCGTGTTTGTCGGCGCGTCGGCTGCCTTGGGCGGCAGACGGATGCTGCTTTTCGGGCTGCCGCTGGTCATCCCGGGCTTGGCCACGCTGGGCTTCACGCTCTTGGGAGGAGAACTGCCTCAGGGCCACTACTGGCTCTGGGCGATCGCCCGGGCGACGAGCTTCATTCTACCGATCGTCACCGTCGGCCTCTTGATCCTGGTCGATGTGCTGGCGGCCAAGCAGATCGTGTTTGACATGGTGTGCGGCGCCCTGTGCGTATTCGTCCTGTTTGGCATGTGCTGGGCCAGCGTCTTCACGTTGCTCGAGCGGCTCGCACCGGGCTCATTCGCGATCGACTTCGCCCGTTACCACGTCAACGCCGAGGCCGACCCGTTCGCTGCGGCAGGGGTGTTCACCTACTACTCGTTCGTCACGCTCACGACCGTGGGCTACGGCGACATCGTGCCGGCCTCCGCCACCGCCCGCTGGCTCGTCTGGCTGGAGGCCGTCTTTGGCCAGTTCTACATGGCGGTATTCGTCTCCCGCCTGATCGGCCTGCAGGTGAGCCTGCCGGCAAGCGGTGCGGGCGAGGGCACGGGCGAGGGCGGCATGCCCCCGGCCGAAAACGATCAGCCCGAGCCGGCCTGGCCCGTGCGACGAGCGGCCTGATCAGAACTCGCCGGGAACAGCCGCAACCGAAGCTTGGCTTTCCCGCCGTTCGATCGTCGTGTCGGCATCACCGACGACGTCGACGTCGGCATCGGCCGAATTGGAGCCAGGGCCCGACCCGGTCAGGGCCAGCGTGACCAGGCAAATCGCCGTCAAAAGCGCGGCACCGGCGAGTCCAAGCCGAGGTCTTCGGGATATGTCTCGGCGACGGTGAGTCTGAGAAACGGCGGTCATTTGGAAGACGCAAACGGGTGGGCACAGATCGAGTACCCTCTGCTGGGCACCTCAGAAGTAGACCACCCGTCTGCCCCCGCCGCAAGGGCTCGGCGGGCCTGCGGCAGGCTCGTCAATACCACACCCCGCAGCGAACCAGGAACGTATCGGCAGGCTGGTAATCGGCGGTGTCGGTCAGGTAGTACTCCACGAGCCGACCGGTCACCCAACCAGTTTCGAGCCGCCAATTCAGGCCTAGGTCGGCTGGCCGCCGCTCCCAGCCCACCAGCAGCCGGTAGTCGTGGTACACGACCACATCGCCGGCTCCGTTGTCCCGCTGAACCGCCCACTGGTTGCCGCCGAATTCGCCAGCTAGGTAGATCCAGTGGGCGGCCCGCTCATGGTGGGCTATCCGCCAGGCCATCCGAGGCCGGGGAAAGATGAGCTCGTGCCGCTGGCTGTCCGATGGTGTCCAGAGCAGGCCGCCGGCCGGCAGCAGATTGACGTCGTAGCGGTCCAGATAGATCACGCCCGCCACGACCCGGAGGTTTTCCGTGGCCTCCCAGGCCCCGAAGCCGTGGCCGGTGATCCGGAAGGCCTGCGGCGTGTCGTTGACGAAGTCGGAGTACCAGCCCGGGGCGACCGCCAGATCGACACCACATCGGTCACCGATCTTCGAGAGCCACCGCGCCTGCACCCAGGCGTCGTAGAGCTGCGCGGGCAGCCCGGGATCCATCGGCCCAGGTACCTCGTCTACGAAGGTCGTGCCGAAGCCTGGCGTCAGCAGCAGCGGAGAATTCACCGTCGGCGCGGGAAGCCCGATCGTGAGGCTCGTGTCGAGCGTCGTGAGTCCGAGGCCGTCGCCGCCGAGTCGCGGCAGTTCGGTGACGGTAACGATGGCCTGCTGGAGCGGCCCGGGCTTGGCTCCCGGGGGCAGCTTCCGGCCAGCCGGCGGCTCGAACTCCTGACGCGGCTGCCCAGGCGGAGCGACATCGTCGGGCAGGAGCGGCTCGGTGAGATCCTGCGGATCCCCCAAGGCTGCCAGTCGGATCCGCTCGAAGAACGACTCCTCGACCGGTGGCAACGGCACGACGGCCTCGTCAGCCCGCAGCACCGCCGCGC
>CAYVNX010000054.1:0-19105 GCA_964453165.1 uncultured Candidatus Kuenenia sp.
CGACGCGACTTTTGCCGCCACCGAGCCGGTGAAGCACCAGCGTCGGTTGGCTGTCGAGGCCGGGAGCCGCTGCCACGCGGTGTCCCCCGACTGGCGTCGGAGGCTTTTATTGGGCGCGGGGGCGGGTTGACCGGGTCCGTGCCGGTGGCCGGCGGGTCGGGTATTCTGCGGAAGCGGGGCCCACAGGCGGCCCCACGTCGCCCGGATGAGGTTTTTGCCATGGCCGCTCAGATCCGCCCTGCCTTCGTGCCCCTATTTGCCCTGCTTGCCGTTGTTGTCGGCGGCGGGGCGGTTCCGGCCCGTGAGACCGGCGGCCGGGCGGCCGTGGCCGAACAGGTCGAGTTCCTCCGGCTCACCCGCGATGGTGCTGGCCAGCCGCTGGCGCTCGAGACCTCGATCGTGGAATACGTGGGCCAGGTCGAGCGGAACGGCCGCTCCGAACCCGTGCAGGTCGATCTCGTGGCGGCCGTCCACCTCGGTGGCGGCAGCTACTACCAGACGCTCGACCAGCTGTTCGCCGACTACGACGCGGTGCTCTATGAACTGGTGGCTCCGCCCAACGCTCGCGTGCCCAAGCCTGGCCGCAAGCCCTCGGGGGCGATCGGTTCGGCCCAGCAGGGCCTCACGCGGCTCCTCGGCCTCGAGTTTCAGCTGGAGAGCATCGACTACTCGGCCCCCAACTTCGTCCACGCCGACCTCTCGCCCAAGGAGTTCGACGACGCGATGCGAAAGCGGGGTGAGTCGTGGTGGAGCATGTTCACGAAGCTGATGCGGGAGGGAATGGCCCGCGCCGAGCGAGACGCTGCCTCGACCCCGGATGTGAGTATGGGCGAGCTCTTCGGCCTGCTGTTCGGCTCGGAGCAGGGCCGCCAGGTGAAGCTTCGCCGGCTGATGGCCGAGCAGTTCACCGACATGGACGTGCTCACGGCCACCTTCGGTGGAGAGGAAGGATCAACCCTGATCACCGATCGCAACGCCGCGGCCCTCGACGTGCTCGGAAAGGAGATCGCCGCCGGCCGGAGGCGGATCGCGATCTTCTACGGCGCGGCTCACATGGACGACTTCGACGAGAAGCTGAGGGAAGACTTCTCGCTTCAGCCCCGCGACACGATCTGGCTCGAGGCCTGGGATCTCCGAGATCCTGCCGCCGCGAAGTGAGGCTGCCGCAGGAACCGCGACCAGGGTCCCAGGCCACGCCCGTCGACCGTGGTCTGCGGGCAGAGGCTCCAGGCCGTAGCCACCCCCCGGGTCGCTGCCAGGATCGCCTCGTAACCCAGCGACTCCACGCGTTCACCCACCGGATCGAATTCAAAATCACCGCAGTAGCCGAGATCGAGCAGGCGGCGAACGATTCGGCGCAGCGGCAGGGTACCTGAGCCGACGGGCAGCCGGTCGCCCCCCACGGTCGGCGGCCCCGTGCGATCGGCCACCTGCATCAGGGCGGTCAGGCGGGCGACGCGGGGCAGAAGTGGCGTCGTTTCGGCCGCATCGGCCCACTGCCAGAGGTCGAAGGCCAGCCGAATCGACGGATCGTCGAACCGTTCGACGAGCTCGACGGCCTCCTCCAACCGGGTCACGAAATTGCAGTCGGCAGCCGCCGCGGGGTGCATGGGCCGAATCGCCAGAGCCACGCCGGCAGCGGTGGCCCGCGGGGCGAGTTGACCAAGTGCCTGGGCCAGAAGCCGAGCGGCGTGGGACCGGGTGTGGCCGCCGCGACAGCCGCTGTGGACCACGACTGTGCCGGCCCCCAGAGCCTCGGCTGTTTCAATCGCCTCGACGGCGTCGGCCACGCTCTCGTCAAACGACCGGCCATCGCCGCCGGTAAAGCCCCCTGCCCAGAGCACGCTGACGGCCTTCATCCCCGCCTGTGCGAGCAAAGCGGCCGTGGTCGCCACGCCGAGATCAGTCACCTTCGGCCGCCAGAGCGAGATCCCGCTGAAGCCGTGGGCGGAAAGCCGCTCCAACTCGCGCGGAAGCTCCCAGCGGGCCGTCGTCGTCTGGCTGATGGCGATCTGGAACATGCTGGATGGCGCTCCCGAGGAACCGGCGAGGCAGCGGCGGTTGCCCGCCTGCCACGTGGGGGCAGAGTATGGAACGCTGCCGCGCAGACTGTCCAGAGAAGCGGCCTTCGCCGCATGAAACGGCAGTCTTGCCTGAGATGAGCCCGGCTTCGAAAGCTGACAGCACACCCTGGAGATTCACCCTTGACAATCAGGCCGGTTTTTCTTTTGCCTCGCCAGCCTCTCGTGGCCGCGATCGGGCATACTCAGGCCGGATTTCAGACCGAAGGCAGAGGCATGGGCATGGCACGCGCGCGGACGTTGAAGGTCGAGGCCGGCGGCAGGAAGATCAGCATTCCAGCCGAGGGCCTGGAGTGGCAGTTTGCCCGCTCGGCCGGTCCTGGCGGCCAGCACGTCAACCGCACCTCCAGCAAGGCGGTGCTTCGGTTTCAGGCCAGCCGCTGCCCATTTCTGCCAGAGGATGTCCGGCACCGGCTGCTGGCTCGCGAGCGGTCCCGGCTCACGATCGACGGCGACCTCGTGATCACGAGCCAACGCCATCGCGAACAGCCGCGGAACGTGGCCGACTGCCTGGCCAAACTGTCTGCGGTCCTCGAACGGGCCATGCTGCCACCGAAGACTCGCCGGGCCACGCGGGTGCCGCGGGCCGCCAAAGCGGCCCGTCTCGACGCCAAGAAGCGGCGCGGCACCACGAAACGCCTCCGCCGCACGCCGGCAGAGTGAGCCGCCGTGGCGGCCCGGTCGTTGGTATAATCCGACGCACGGGTCATCACGCCCGCCGCCACCTTGGCGAAGGATTTGCCATGCCGAGCCCCCGCGACATCGACACGCTGCTCAAGAACTGGACCTTTCGGCCAGGCGAGGTGAATGCCCGGCTGATCAAGACCCGTAACGGCCGCGACGTGCTCCAGATGCGGGTCGACATGGGCGTGATCCAGATGGAGACGGACCTGCGGCCCGACGGCCTCAAGCCCAACGGGGCCGAAACCTACTACGACTACCTCGTGAGCGAGGCGATTCGGACCGGCGATGCCTTTCGGCTCACCCAGGAGCAGTGCACCGAGGCCGACCGGGAGTTCGTGCAGTATTACCAACGGAGGCTCTGCTGGCTTTCGCTGCGGGAGTATCGCCGGGCGGCCCAGGATGCCGACCATAGCCTGGCCTTCATGGATTTCGTCCACCGCCACTCGCCCGATGAGGAGTGGACGCTCTCTCACGAGCAGTATCGACCGTTCGTGCTCTTCCACCGGGTCCAGGCGGGAGCCCTGGCGGCACTCCAGGAAAATGGCCCGGAGACGGCGATCAGCGAGATCAACACCGGCCTGGCCCGGTTCCGCGACCTCTTCGCCCGCTACGACGCCTCCGAGCAATACGCCGACGACGAATTGGTCCGGCGGCTGGAAGAGATGCGGGAGAGCGTGCGGGAACGATACGAAGTGGGCCGCACCCTCGACGAGCAGTTGGCCGAGGCGGTGCGGGCCGAGGATTACGAACTCGCGGCGCGGATCCGTGATCAAATCCGAAGTGGTGCGGCCACCGCGCGGGTTGCCAAGGCGAGCGGCGGTCGGTCGCGGGCCGGCAAGCCCGATCCCGAAGCGTGACCCAGCCACGGATGCGCGGGCGGCTCGGGGGGCGAGCTGTGGCAGAGTTGACTCGGCGCGCCTGCAACTTTTTCAATCGGCGCCGACCATTTGCAGTCCCTCCAGCCCACCCGCACCGGCATGGTTTGCCCAGAGTGACGAGCCGTTCGGCAAGCTGAAGGGTTTATGCTCGCCTGGCAGGCGGCCGCCAGGAACCATTCCGTTCGGCACGCCGTATGCAGTGTCTTGGCAACGACGTCCGTTGCAGCTTCGAGCCTCGGAGAGGAGACCCACCATGCCAGCCCCCGCCCGTTCCGCCGAAACGTCGCTGCCCATTCGCCTCGCCATGCGGGTCGCCGACACCGAGTGTGTCGTGCGGGCGGCGCAGGTCTGGCCGATTGACGAGGTGCTCGACCTCGATGGACAGTTCGAGCCCGGCTGTGACTCGACCACGAGCGGCCTCGATGCGACCGTGATCGCCGATCACCTCGAGAGCCGAATGATCGCGCCGCCCCGGCAGCGGCGGCGGGGCGCCCGGGCGGTGAGTTCCCGGGCGGTGTTCTACGCGGGAATCGACGACTGACCGCCGGTCGCGGAACGAATCCGCTCACACGCTGAACGGCATGGTGACCGGGATCCGCTGCCCCGCGGAGCCCCCCGACTTGCGTCGGGGGCTTGGATGGGCCTCGCTTCCACCGCAGTCATCGCAATCAAAGCCCGGGACGCAAGTCCGGGGGCTTCGGGTCGTTGGGCGAAACCGCTGGCGATCGCGCTCGGCCATGTGCGGGCTGGTAGACTTCGCGGCGACGTCGCCCCGGAGTCTCCTGCCCGTCGATGAATGGTGCCTTTCCGCTGCTCGATCCCGCGGCCTGTCGCGGTCGTCAGATCCGACTGCTTGAGACGATGGCCCGGCGGGATCTCGATCTCGTGGTCGTGGTCAGCCCGGAACATGTCGAATACCTGACCGGCCACCGCTGGGACCACCGGTTCGCGCCGCTGGCGGCGCTGCGGGCTGATGGCCAGTGCCTGCTCGTCTGCCCCGACAAGCCGGCCCATGAGCCCGCGGCCGACGACCTCCGCACCTACGAGGCCAAGTGGCGTTCGACGCTGCGAAACGACCAGCGGGAGGCGGCGGCGGCGGTCTTCGGCGATTGGCTCGCCCCCCAGCATCCCCGCCGCGTGGGCATCGAGTTCTCGGCCTGTCCGCCCCACGTGACCGGTCACCTCGGAACCGCCGAGTTCGTCGACATCGAGCCCGCCCTGCTCGCCATGCGGCGGATCAAAAATCCCGACGAACTCGTGATCCTCCGCCAGGCGATCACGGCCTGCGGCCGCATGTATGAAACGGCGCGGGGCATGCTCGCGCCCGGGGTGAATGAACTCGACGTGTTCTCGGCACTCCAGGCCGCCGCCGTGACGAGCTGCGGCGAGATGCTCACCGGCACCGGCAACGACTACGCCTGCGGCGTCCGCGGCGGCCCGCCCCGTGACCGAGTCTGCGAGGCGGGCGAGCTTTACATTCTCGACCTCGGGCCCGGCTACCGCGGCTACTTCGCCGACACCTCGCGGGCGATCGCGGTCGACCATCGGCCCACCGACGAGCAACGCGCGGCCTGTGAGCGGGTTTGCGAAGCCCTCGCGATCGTGGAGCGGCTGGCAAAGCCCGGTGTCCGCTGCCGCGACATCTATGCCGCCGTGCAGGAGTGGCTGGCCGGCGCGGCGGTCGGCTCCTGGTCGAGCCATCTCGGCCACGGCATCGGCCTCTCGGTGCACGAGGCCCCACACCTCAACCCCGCCTGGGACGACACGCTCCAGGAGGGCGAGGTGATCGCCGTCGAACCGGCCCTCTACGCTCCCGAACTCCGCACCGGCCTCCGGATCGAAAACGACTACCTCGTCACCTCGACCGGGGTGGAATGCCTGAGCCCGTTCCCCCTGGGGCTGGTGTGAGCAGCGGTGGCCGTGGGCGAGCGCGGAAGGGTGGGGCAAACTTCTGAAGACGAGTCAGGGCAGGATGCCCGCAGCGAACGTCCGGCGACGGGGCATGGGCAACCCCGACCCAAGAGTTGACGCCGCCTCCGGCCGGCCCCTCGGCGAGGGTGTCGGAAACCGCTGGAATCGCGTACGATCTGGCCGGAAACCCCTAGACGTTCCTCGCCTGAGAGTCCTCCGATGCACGTTGCCGCCCCCCCTGCCCCGTCCCGCTGGCACGCCCTGGCCGACCGTGTGGTGGCCGGTGGTGCCATCACCCGCGACGAAGCGCGGGCGATCCTGGCGTCGCCCGATACGGAGCTGCTCGATCTGTTGGCAGCCGCCTACCGGGTGCGGCACCAGGCCTTCGGCAACACCGTGCAGCTGTTCTTCCTGATGAACGCCAAGAGCGGGCTCTGCCCGGAAGACTGCGGCTACTGCTCCCAGTCGAAGGTCTCGGAGGCGGAGATTCCCCGCTACAACCTGCTCTCCGCGCCGAAGCTGATGGACGCGGCCCGGCTCGCCGCCGAACGGCAGTCGAAGACCTTCTGCATCGTGATCTCCGCCCGGGGGCCGACCCAGCGGGAGATCGATTTCGTGTGTGAGATCACGCCGCGGATCAAGCAGGAGTACGGCCTCAACATCTGCGCCTGCCTCGGCCTGCTCACGCCCGAGCAGGCCCGGCGGCTGGCCGAGGCCGGGGTGGACAAGGTCAACCACAACCTCAACACCAGCGAGCGGTATTACGGCGAGGTCTGCTCAACCCACACCTACGCGGACCGCGTGGCCACGCTCGAGGCCTGCCGCTCGGCCGGCCTCGAACTCTGCAGCGGTGGGATCATGGGAATGGGCGAGTCGGCCGACGACCTCGTCGACATGGCCTTCGAACTACGGGAGCTCGAGGTCGAGTCGATTCCGCTCAATTTCCTCAACTCGATCGACGGCACGCCGCTGGAGCATGTCGATCGCCTGACGCCGCGGGACTGTCTCCGAGGCCTGGCGATGATGCGACTCGTGAATCCCGCGGCCGAGATTCGGATCGCCGGCGGCCGGGAGATTCACCTCGGCAGCCTGCAGCCGCTCGGCCTGTACGCGGCCAACTCGATCTTCGTGGGCGACTACCTCACCACAAAGGGCCAGCTCCCCGAGGCCGACTACAAGATGATCGAGGAACTGGGCTTCACGATTACCCGAGGCTCGGAGGCCGCCGAGCCGGCCCCGGTGCTCGGCTGATTCAGTGGCCGCCGAGGCTCATCAGGAGGTCCGACATCTCGGCGGCGGCATGGGCGTTGCCCTGCGCTCGGGCCGCCTCGATCCCTTCGCGAAGGGCGGCCTGGGCCTCCTCGATCCGACCGCGGGCGGCGAGGAACTGGCCGGCCATCTGGAGGGCCGGCACGTAAGCGGGCGTCGCCCGGCCGAGGTCCTCGAGGATGTCGAGGCAGGGCTCCCATTCGCCGGCCGACTCCATCTCCAGGGCCAGGCTGTAACGCAGAAAGACGTCGCCGGGATCGTCACGGAGCAGGCCTTCGATCTTCTCGCGGCGGCTGAGGGTCATGGCGATGCTTCTCCGGATGATGCGGCGGGGAGCGACGGGGTGGGGTCGATCGCGAGGACGGTGCCGGCCTCGTCGGCCGCAAGCATGATAAGCCCGCGGTCCGTGCCGGCGACGAGATCGCGGGCGGCGGGATGTGGGGCCACCAGAACCGGTCTCACGGCCTGCCGCCCATCCCGCATGACCGCCTCCAGCCGCCAGACGCCGGTGCGGCCATCGGCCAGCCCCCGCCCTGCCACACAGAGCGTGGCTCCGCGTCGATCGAAGGCGATGGCCTTCAGCCGAGCGATCCCCGCCTGGAACCGAGCCAACTCGCGGCCGGAGAGATCGTAGTAGCCGATCTCAGCAGGCTGGCCTGCGGCCGGGGGCGGCGCCTGGCCTGGCGACCTGGCTGCCTGATGGTCGACCGGCGGGGCGGGCTCGACAGCGATCACCAGTTCATCCCGGGGACTGACGGTAGCCGCCACCGTTCGCCAGCCGGCGGGCACCTGCGGACACGAGCGATCCGAGAGCGGGCCGATCCGAACGCCGGCGACCGCAGCCCGCAGCACCGGCGGCAGCGGAGCCGGCAGGCCGGTGATCGCCAGCCAGCCGCGGGCCGTGCCCACGACGATCCCGATCGGCCCACTGTCCGCGGCGGCGCTGCCGAGCGAAACCTCCTGCAGCGGCGTGGCGGGGTCGGCCGTCGCCCCCGGCTCGATCCGGTAGGTCCGCAGCCACCATGCGTCGCCCTGGCGGACGACCACCGCCACGACGTCTCCCGGCAGGGAGCCGATCGCGAGGCACGTGCCCTGAATCCCCGGCCCCACCACGATCCGACGATCAGCCGGCTGGACGGGGTCGAACGACGCGACCGCTCCCTGAGCAGCGAGGAGGCATCGCACCGCCTGGCCGTTGGCCGTGGCCGCCAGCCGCGTGCCGCCTGGAATGCTGCCCAGGACATGCGATCGAGCCGTGCCCGTCGGCTCGGCAGGGGCGGCGGTACCTTCGGCGGAAGCCGTCGTGGCGTCGAGCGGAAGCACGACCATCGCAGTCAGCGTGGCCGCGACCCAGCAGATAGCCCGCACCCGGTCAGGCACCGACCGGCGGCAGGCCATGGGCTGCCTCCCAGACGGTGATCTCATCGGCATGCCGCAGCGAAAGGCCGATGTCGTCGAGCCCCTCGAGCAGGCATTGCCGGCGGAAGGGATCGACGGAGAAGCTGCGGGAAAACCCGGCGTCGTCGCTCACGGTGCACTCGCGCAGATCGACCCGCATCCGATACGGTTTGCCCGCGGCGGCCGCGGCCGCCGCCCGGCGAAAGAGTTCGTCCACATCCGCCTCGGCCAGCTTCACCGGCACCATGCCGTTCTGGAAGCAGTTGTTGAAGAAGATGTCGGCGAAGGTCGGGGCAATCACCGCCCGAAAGCCGTAATCGGCGAGCGCCCACGGGGCATGCTCCCGGCTCGAGCCGCAGCCGAAGTTCCGCCGCGCCAGGAGGATCGTGGCCCCGGCAGCCTCGGGGCGGTTGAGTTCGAACCCGGGATCGGCCGAGCCGTCGGGGAGAAACCGCCAGTCGAAGAACAGGAACTGGCCAAAGCCTGTCCGCTCGATCCGCTTGAGGAACTGCTTGGGGATGATCTGGTCGGTGTCGACGTTCGCCCGGTCGAGCGAGGCGACGGTGCCTTCGTGCGTGGTAAACGGTTCCATCTCGGCAGGTCCTCTCTTAGCGGTAGTCCCAATCGCGGATGTCGACGAAGTGGCCGCGAACAGCCGCGGCCGCCGCCATCGCGGGCGACACGAGGTGGGTCCGGCCCCCCTTCCCCTGCCGGCCCTCGAAGTTGCGGTTGCTGGTCGAAGCGCACCGCTCGCCGGGGGCGAGCGTGTCGGGGTTCATCCCGAGGCACATGCTGCAGCCGGCCTCCCGCCAGTCGAACCCGGCCTCGCGGAAGACCCGATCGAGCCCCTCCTCCTCGGCCTGCCGCTTCACCCGGCCGCTGCCGGGCACCACCATCGCCCGTACTGTGCCGGCGACGCGATGGCCCTGAACCACCCGGGCGGCGGCCCGCAGGTCTTCGATCCGGCTGTTGGTGCAGGAGCCGATGAACACCCGATCGATCGCGATCTCGGCGATCGGCGTTCCGCCGGCGAGCCCCATGTAGTCGAGCGCGCGGGCGGCACTCGACCGCTCGTTGGGATCGGCAAACGCATCGGGATCGGGCACTCTCGCATCCACGCCGACCACCTGGGCTGGATTGGTGCCCCAGGTGACCTGCGGCACCACGGCATCGGCCGCAAAGATTTCGACGCGGTCGTAGGTCGCGCCGGGATCGCTCGGCAGCTTTTCCCAGGCCGCGACGGCCCGGTCGAAGTCCCGCGGGGCGAAATCGCGGCCGCGGATGTAGTCGAAGGTGGTGACGTCAGGGGCGATCATCCCCGCCCGGGCACCGGCCTCGATCGACATGTTGCAGACGGTCATCCGCTCGGCCATGCCGAGGCCGCGAATACCCTCGCCGGTGTATTCGATGACGTAGCCCGCGCCCCCCTCGGTCGAGAGCCGCCCGATGATGTGGAGCACGAGGTCCTTGGCCGTCACACCCGGTAGAAGCCGGCCGTTGACCCGGACCTCGAACGACTTGGGCTTGGCCTGACGGAGCGTCTGCGTGGCCAGGACATGCTCCACCTCGCTCGTGCCGATCCCGAAGGCGAGCGCGCCGAGCGCGCCGTGCGTGGCAGTGTGGCTGTCACCGCAGACGACCGTCATGCCCGGCTGAGTGATGCCCAGTTCCGGACCGATCACGTGCACGATCCCCTGGTCGGCGTCGCCGAGGTCGAACAACCGCACGCCGAATTCGCGGCAGTTGGCCCGGAGCGTGTCGATCTGCTGCTTCGACACCGGGTCGGCGATCGGCAGGCGGCGATCCGACGTGGGCACGTTGTGGTCAGGCGTGGCGAAGGTCGCCTCGGGCCGTCGGACCCTTCGGCCAGCGAGCCGCAGGCCCTCGAAGGCCTGCGGGCTGGTCACCTCGTGGACGAGATGCCGGTCGATGTAGAGGAGCGGCAATTCACCGGAAGGGGTGCAGACGACGTGGTCGTCCCAGATCTTGTCGAGCAGCGTGCGCGGGGCAGACATGGACACCGGGGTATCAACGGGGAAAGGATGAGAAACCCCGATAATACCAGAGAAATCCGGAGCGGCGACGCGGCGTGGTCAACCGGCCCGACGGAGCACGGTCTGGGCTGCCAGTTCGTCGATCCGCGGCCGGGCAAGCTGCGTCCAGGCTGCTCCCTCGGCCGGCTGGAAAAACACGATCGATTCGGACGTGAGCATCCGCTGGATGAAGAACCAGGCCCGCTCCAAGTGCCGCTCGTCGTTGTCGCTCGAAACCACCACCAGGTCGAACTGTCCGAGCTGGTTGCAGAGCCTGGCAAGCGAGGTATCGACGTTGCCCGGCACGAGTTGGACGCGTCCGAGTGCATGGAGTCGGCGGTGGGCCTGCTTGAGGGAGACTCCCACCGGGTCGCCAGGCCCGCGGCCCTCGAAGCGATCGAGCCCGACATACCGCACGTCAGCCCCGCCCGCTCGGGCTGCAGCCATGAGCATTCGTTCCGTGCGCACCAGGGTGCCGAGGCCGAGCTCCAGGATCCGCCGCGGAGCCCGCGAGAGCACGTGCCGATGAATCACTCGATCCTGCGCCGGCCGCGACAGCCGCGCCAGCCACACTGATCCTGCCCAGCCGAGCGTCGCCATGTCTCGTCCACCCCTCGCAGGGACTCAGCCGGGGCCAAAACCAGCCCGGCACGCCTCGTCCCCGCCAGGTGCAATCGGCTGCTCGTAGCCGCAAACTCCAAGCCCGGCCGTCGATCCGTCAGACCTTGCCACGTCAGACCTTGCCGCATGCGCCGACACTCCGGCCGGGAATCGAATGCCGATCCGGCGAAGCAGGTGGCACTACTTCCGAATCAGACCGACGGCGGCCTCGGCGGCGGCCCGGACCTGACCGGAGGGATCGTCTTCCGCGAGCAACTCGAGCATCGGCAGGGCCGATGCCGCCGGGGGGCCGATCTCACCCAAGGCGATGGCGGCCTCCAGGCGGACCAATTCCCGCTCCTGCTGGAGAGCCCGTCGCAGCTTGGGGACCGCCGCCGCGAACAAATCCTTGTCGCCCGGCTTGATCTGAAGCGCGGCCCAGGCGCAGACGGTCGCCATGAGGTCGTCGTCGGACTCGACAAGGCTCCGCAGCAGCGGCTCGGCCGCCGCTGCTGCCGGCCCGATCTTGCCCAGGGCGTAGGCGACGGTGTATCGCACCGACGCATCGGCCGATTCATCGCCCAGGAGCTTCTCGAGCGCGGGAACGGCCGTCTTCGCCTCCGGACCGATCGCCGCGATCGCAAATGCCGCATCCGAACGCGAGACCGGATCGGCATCCTCCAGGTACTCGATCATGTCATCGAGTGCCGGAGCGGCCGCCGGCCCGATCTCCGCCAGGATCTCCAGGGCGTCGTTCCGCATCGGCTGGTGATCGAGCCCGGCCTGCAGCGAGGCCACGGCGTCGCCCTTGAGCCGAATCAGCCCGCCGCCAGCCGCGAGCCCGACGGCCGGCACCGGGTCGTCGAGCAGCTCGACCAAGGCCGCGGCCAAAGCCTGACGATCAGCCGCGGACAGCCGCGGCGCTAAATCCGACAATCCCTCCACGGCGGCGTTGCGAACCGCCGGCGACTCGTCGGTCAGCCCGGCCCGCAACTTGGCGGCGGCGGCACCGACCAGTTCGTTGTCGTCTGGATGCAGCGCGGCCCTGGCCCAACTCGCCAGGGCGGCCAGGAATGGGTCGTCGGAGGAAGCTGCCGTGGTCAAGGCTTCATCGGCCTCGTGCGAACCAAGCTTGCCGAGAGCGAAGGCCGCGACATAGCGGAGCGAGGCGTCGGGCGATTCGAGGGCCTCGACGACGGTGGCCACCGCTGGGGCCGCAGGCGGACCGATCTCCGCGAGCGCCAGAATGGCCTGCATACGCTCGGCGATCTCGCCTTCCCCGGCCAGCTGCGTGAGCCGACCCACGGCTGGCGCGGCGGCTGGACCGATCTCCGCGAGCACGACCTCCGACCAATACCGACTCGCCGGGTCATCGAGCGATTCGAGCAGGAACGGCACGGCGTCGGCCCCCATGTCGGCCAGCGTATGCAAGGCCGGCATCACAGCGATCGGATCGGCATCGGCCAGCTGTTTCCGCACGGTCTTGGCGAGTTCTTCCCGCGAGGTGCTCACGCGGCGGATCGCGCGAACCGCCGCCCGCCGGGCGCGGGGATCGGGGTGCACGAGCGTGGCAACAAGCGGCTCGACCGTGGCCGCGTAGGCCTTCGCGTCGGCCTCCGGAATCTCGTCGCGATCATCGTCGCTGCGAATCATGCCGATGGCGGCAGCCGACTGGGTCACGACCACGGGATCTGCGTCGGAGAGCAGCCCGACCAGAGCAGGCAGGGCCGACACGGCATCCCGGCCGAGCAGCCCCACCGCGCGGGCCGCATGCCACCGCACGCCCGCATCAGCATCGGCCAGCGCGGCGACGAGCGAGGCGACCGAAGCAGTCGCTTCGGCCCGGAGTTCCGCCAGGTCGTCGATGGCCTCGATGCGTGCCTTCGCGTCGGCCGTCGGCGCGGTGAGGGCGGCGAGCAGTCGGTCGACCCGTTCGGAGGAGGTCGCTGGGGCGACCGACTCCACCGTCTCCTCGACCACGAGCGCAGCGGGCTGCGGCGAGATTTCCCGGCCAGCCGACTCCGGAGCCACGGTCTCGACCACCTCGTCCACGACGACGGCCGCCGGAGGCTTCGACGCGGGAGCAGCCGGCGGAGGCGGCTCGGCACAACCGACCAGAAAAACAGACAGCGGCACCAAGGCGGACACCCGGCTCAGGACGACGGGAGAAGACATCGGTGGAACGACTCCAAGGAGAAAGAATGCGTGCTGGCAGTCAGCTGGGGCCGCGACGGAAACGGGCATGCTGGACGAATCCGCGGCGCCCCGGAGCCTTCCCCCGGCACGGACCGCTGTCGCCCTCTGGAAGGGCCGCGAGTATACTCCGCACGTCGGTTGCGCCACGCCCATTTTGGGAGCGGCGGTTCCAACTGCCCCCCAGATCGACGCCGAGTTGGTCAACATGCCCGTCCATTCGTGTCAGTCGTTCCGTCAAGGAGCATCCATGGCCTCCGCCTCGTCTTCCTCGATCGTCCGTTCGCCTGATCGCTCCCGCTCAGCCCGCCGTCTGGGAACGATGGTGCTGGTCGCAGTCGGGCTGTTCGCCGCGTGGCAGCAGCCCGTGGCTGCCCAGTGGGGCGGCGGCTGGGGCGGCGGAATGGGCTGGGGCAACTGGGCCTCCACGGCCCAGCAGGGCGCTCAGATGGGCCTCGCAGCGGTCGTCCGATCCCAGGGCTACGCCAACCTCCAGAATTCCGAGGCTGCGAAGAACTGGGAAGACGCCAAGACGCTCGACATGCAGAACCGGGCCCAGTGGACTGAGACTTATTTCGAGATGCGGAAGGCCAACAAAGCCGAGCGGGCTGCCGCGGCCGGTCCGCCGATCACCCAAGAGCAGGCCGTGCGAATGGCCAAGGCGGCCGCGCCGGCGCGGCTCGGCGCGACACAGCTTGACCCAGTCACTGGCCACATCGACTATCCGCTGATCCTGACGGCCGACATCTACCGCGAATATCGGTCGCGACTCGACTCGCTGTTCGCCCGCCGGGCGGCCTCGGGAGGCAGCCTTCGCTACGACGATTTCGTGGCAATTCAGGATGCCGTCGGACAATTCACCGACGCTCTCAAGGCCCACATCAGCGAGTATGCCGCCGGGGATTATGGCCGGGCCAGGAATTTTCTCGACAGCCTGGTGCACGAAGCCCGTAGGCCAGGCGGCTGACCAGCGTCAGGCTGCCTTGGCAAGGATGGCCGCCAGGGCCTGGTCGATCCTCGGATAATCGAAGCCGAAGCCGGTTTCGACTGCCACCTGCGGAATCACCCGCTGCGACGCGAACAGCACCTTGGCGAATTCTCCGAAGACAAGCCGGAGGCCGAGATAGGGCGCCGGCATGAAGGCAGGCCGATGGACCGCCCGGCCGAGTGCTTTGGTGAACTCGCTGTTCCGCACCGGGTTCGGGCCAACCGCGTTCATCGGGCCACGGATCGTCGAGGTGACGGCAGCATGGACATAGAGCCGCGCAAGATCGGCGACATGAATCCAGGGCATCCACTGCTTGCCGCTGCCCAAGGGACCGCCGGCGCCAAACTTGAAGGGCGTCAGCATCTTCGCGAGCGCCCCTCCCTTCCCCAGCACGATGCCGGTGCGGGCGAGCACCACCCGTAGCCCGTGCGACTCGGCCGCCAGGGCCTCCCGCTCCCATGCCTGGCAGACCTCGGCCAGGAAATCGTTTCCGGGAGAAGACGCCTCGGTCAGTTCCTCATCGCCACGATCGCCGTAGTAGCCGACCGCCGAGGCCGAGACCAACACCCGCGGCCGCGACTCCGCCCGCGCGATGCCCGCCACGAGGTTTCTCGTGCCGATCACGCGGCTGTCCCGAATCCGGGCTTTCTGGGCGGCCGTCCAGCGGCCTTCGGCAACCGACTCGCCCGCGAGATGAAAGACCACGTCCACCCCTTCGAAGGCCTCGGCGGGAGGCGGCCCGGCGAGCGGATCCCAGCCGATCACGCGGCCCGCAGCGGATCCAAGCGCCCGCTGGGCCCGCCCGGCATCCCGCGAAAGGACGACCGGCCGATCGAGCAGGCCCAGCACCTGCCGTCCCACGAACCCGGTGCCGCCGGTGACCAACGCCTGCATCACGTACTCCTCGCAAAAAAAGCTCGTTCGGGCCGCGGCTTCGCCGCTGGCTGTACCGACCTACCCCGCGGAGTATAGACATGTGATCCCACCGCGGCCTCGGAGTCGCCCCCCGGCCCCCTTGTTTTCCCACTGGTTCCCCCCACGCGGCAGCCTCCGCCGCGATCTCGCCTTCAGCACCGCCGACGCCGTCGCGTACAGCGTGATGGTGGGCTGCGGCGAGACCTACCTGCCCGCCTTCGCACTCGCCCTGGGACTCGGGCCGCTGGTGGCGGGCATGATGGCCAGCCTGCCGATCCTGGTCGGCGCGACCATCCAACTCTTTGCACCGTTGGCAATCGCCCACGTCGGAGGCAACCGGCGCTGGGTGATCCTGACCACGATCGTGCAAGGCTTCAGCTTCATCCCGTTCGTGATCTGGGCCGTCCGCGGCCGAGCCGAGGCCTGGCACCTCCTCGTGGCCGCGAGCGTCTACTGGGCGGCAGGCATGGCCGGCGTTCCCGCCTGGACTGCCTGGACCGCCGGCTTTGTACCGATTCGCATCCGAACCGGTTACTTCGCCCAGCGGAACCGGCTCGCACAGCTTGCCGTCTTCGCCTCGTTCGTGCTGGCCGGCCTCTTGCTCCAGGCCGAGGACACTCGGGACGCCACGCTGACCGGCTTCGCCGTGTTGTTCGCCGCGGCCGGCGTCGCAAGGCTCGTCTCAACGGCCTGCCTCTGCGTCTGCCAGGAGCGAGCCCGTCCCCGCGAACCCTCCGCGGAGCCGCCCACGGTCCGCCGGCGACTGCTGGCCGCGGTGCACGACCTTCGGGAAGGTGCGGCCGGGCCGCTGGTGCTTTTTCTCTGCTGCTTTGCCTTCGGCTCGCAGTTCGCAGCCCCTTACTTCACGCCCTACATGCTCGAGGCACTCGACTTCAGCTACTGGCAATACCTGGTCGTGTTCGGCGCGGGCTTTCTCGTGAAGGCGTTGCTCCTGCCGACGATCGGCCGATATGGATCGCGGCTCGGCCCCTGGCGGCTCCTCGCCCAGGCGAGCGTGGCGATCGTGCCGCTGGCGCTCCTCTGGCTCCCGAGCCGCGCCATCGGCTGGCTCGTGATGGTGCAGTTCGTGGCCGGCACCTGCTGGGCGGCCTACGAGTTGTCCGTGTCGCTGTTGCTCTTCCAGATCGCCGGCGACCGAGACCGCAGCGGGATCGTGACGGCCTACAGTCTGGGCATCGCCGTGGCCACGGTGGGCGGCGCCGCCTGCGGGGGCCTGCTGCTGCGATCCCTCGGGGAGACGCCCCAGGCCTACGCGGCCGTCTTCGCCGCCTCGAGCCTCCTGCGGGCGTTCGCCCTCCCGCTGCTCCGCCGCATCGAGCACGCAGCGTGACGGCGAAGCCGCCCGGCGTGACCGAGATTCTCAACCAGGCGACCCGCTCCGCCCGAGCCGATCGCGAACGGCTGCCCAGCCGGCATCGTCGGGCGGCCAATCGACGATGATCCGGTCGAGTTGCCGCTGGTCGAGGGCATGCAGCGTGGCATAGAGTTGGCGGGCGTACGCCTCGGGTTCGGGCGGCATGGGCACGGCCACCAGTTCCCGCGAGGCGGCCAGGGCCCGGGCGGCCTCGAGCGCCGTCAGCACGAGCCAGCCCACCCGCTTCCCTGCGGCCAGCAGTTCGGCCACGCGACCGGCCGGATCGTTCGGCAGTTCCAGCGGAGTCGTCGGCGCATAGTGCCGCCGCCCCTGGCCGGGCGACCGCTCGAATGCCGGCCGGTCACCGATGCCCTGGGCAGGCCAATCCACCGGCCCGCCCAGGGCCGACTCGATCGCACCGCGGGCAAGCGGACCGGGCCGCAGGATCCGCGGTGGGGTGACCGTGCAGTCGATCACCGTCGATTCGATGCCGCGATCGCAACTGCCGGCATCGAGGATCAGGTCGATGCGATTGCCGAGGCTCGTGAGCACGTGCTGGGCGGTGGTGGGCGAGACAGCCTCCGATCGGTTCGCGCTCGGAGCCGCCAACGGAATGCCGGCCCGTTCGATCAAGAGCCTCGCGACCGGATGCGCCGGACACCGAACCGCGACCGTCGGTCCGCCGGCGGTGACGATCTCGGGCACGTGGGCCGCCCTTGGGACAATGAGCGTCACGGGCCCGGGCCAGACCGCGGCCGCCAGGGTCGCAGCCGACGTCGGCCAGGCGGCGGCGAGCCGGCGGGCCGCGGCCTCGTCGGCGACGTGCACGATCAGCGGATTGCCGGCCGGGCGTTTCTTTGCGCGAAAAATTCCTGCGACGGCCTCGGGATCGAGCGCATTCGCCGCCAGCCCGTAGACCGTCTCGGTCGGAATCGCCACCAGCCCGCCTTCTCGCAGGATGGTCGCCGCCCGGTCGACCGAGGCCAGCACCGCGGCCGACGGCTCGGCTCCGGGAGTCCAATCGATCCGCAGGATGTCGGGCAACGGGCGGGCCATCGCCCCAGGTTGCATCGCCAGCGGGTCGCGAGCAAGATACGCCTGACCCGCCCGGCAAAACCGGTTGTTCAGGTCGATTCGGATCGGTCCGCGGAGCCAGAGCGTGCCCCCCTCCCCTGCCCCACCCGTCGTCGGCGTCGTGATGGGAAGCCGCACCGACTGGGCCACGATGGAGCGGGCCGCCGCGGTGCTCGAGCAGTTCGAAGTGCCGCACGCCTGCGAGGTCGTCTCGGCCCACCGCACGCCCGAGAAACTCGCCGACTATGCCCGCTCGGCGGCCGACCGCGGGCTCAAGCTGATCATCGCCGGAGCTGGAGGGGCGGCCCACCTGCCCGGCATGCTGGCGGCCCAGACGCATCTGCCGGTGCTCGGCGTGCCGGTCGAATCGGCGATGCTTCGCGGGGTCGATTCGCTGCTTTCGATCGTGCAGATGCCCGCCGGCATTCCCGTCGGCACGCTGGCGATCGGTCCGGCCGGCGCGGCCAACGCGGCGCTGTTGGCCGTGTCGATCCTGGCCCTGGAGGATGCCGCGCTCCGGGAGCGGCTGCTCGCCTACCGGGCGGAGCAGACTGCGAGGGTGCTTCGCGAAGGCCTCGCGGGGGAATCGACCGTCTGGTCCGAACGCTCGTCGGAGCGGTGAGCATGCCCCGCGATTCGAAGCGGCCCGCTGCCACTAGCCCGATTCTCCCCGGCGGCACGCTCGGCATCCTCGGCGGTGGCCAGCTCGGCAGCATGTTCGCCACGGCAGCCCGGCGAATGGGCTACCGGGTGGAGGCGATCTCCGACACGGCCGACTGCCCGGCCGCCCGGTTCTGCGACCGGCTCCATGTGGGCTCCTTCGACGATCCGGCGTTTCTCGCCGCGGCGGCTCGCGGCCTCGACGCCGTGACGTTCGAGTTCGAGAACGTGCCGGCTGCCGCCGGCGAAGCCCTTGCGGCCGCGGTGCCGGTGCGGCCCGACCCTGGGGTGCTGTTCATCTCCCAGGACCGGGCCCGCGAGAAGGAGTTTCTCGCCCGCCACGGCTTCGCCTGCGTTCCGCACCGGGTCGTGCGATCGCTGTCCGACCTGGTCACGGCGTGCGGGGAACTCGGGCTCCCCGCGGTGCTCAAGACGGCTGCCTTCGGCTATGACGGGAAGGGGCAGCGCCGCCTGACCGCGGCCGACGATCCGGCCTGCGTCTGGCGGGAACTCGGCGGCGACGCGGTCGGTGGCCCGCGCGAGTTCGTGCTCGAGGCCTGGGTCGATTTCGTCTGCGAGTGTTCGGTGGTGGCCGCCCGCGGCCAGGACGGCACGACGGCCGCGTTTCCCCCGCTGCGAAACGACCACGCCCGCCACATCCTCGACGTCTCGAGCCTGCCGGCCGAGCTGCCGCCCGCGATCGAAGCCGAGGCCATCCGGATCGCCGTCGGCATCCTCGAGTCGCTCGGGGGCGTCGGCGTGGCCTGCGTCGAGTTCTTCGTGACCGCTACCGGGGCGGTGCTCGTCAACGAGATCGCCCCGCGAACCCACAACTCGGGCCATCTCACGATCGAAGCCTGCGAGACGAGCCAGTTCGAGCAGCAGGTGCGGGCGATCTGCGGCCTGCCGCTGGGATCGACGCGGGTCGTGACGCCCGCCGCGATGGCCAACCTTCTCGGCGACTGCTGGTTCGACGACGCGGACAACCGCCGCGAGCCCGACTGGGCCGCGGCCCTGAGCGTGCCCGGCGTCACCCTCCATCTCTA
>CAYVNX010000055.1:0-7111 GCA_964453165.1 uncultured Candidatus Kuenenia sp.
TTGCCGCCCCCGAGCCGGTGCGACCCGTACTTCTCATGCGTGCTCGAAAGCCCTTTCAGGGCAGCCGGCCTGCATCAAGTGCCCCGATCCGGAGCATCGGCTTGAGCCGCCGGTAGGTGGCCGGCCCGATGCCCTCGACCTCGAGGAGGTCGGTGAGGCGGGCGTAGGGCCGCTTCTCGATGATCCGATTGGCGAGGGTCTCGCCGATGCCGGGCAGCCGCATGAGTTCGGCCAGCGGGGCCGCGTTGAGGTCGATCGTGACGCCGTCAGGCAGGGCGGCGGCTCCCACGGCTGCCTGGAGTTCCCGCTCCTCGTCCCGCTCGAGCTGCCGCTCCACCGGGAGGCTGTCCCAGTCGGTGTGGGCCCAGATGCCTGCGGCCGCCGCGGCCGCCCGCAACTCGAGGTCGCCGAGCATCTCGCGGTAGTCGTCCGCCGATTCGCCGGCGAGCGTGCTGCGGCTCACCCCGAAGGCCCGGGCCAATCCTCGCGAGACGAGGTGTGGGGCCAGGTCGCGACCATCGCCGTCGAACACGAACGCATAGACCCGCTTGAAGCGGGCATCACCCCGGGCGTCGGCGAAGCTCGTGTGGATCGTGAACGGCCGCGTGAGAAACGACCGGGTCTCCGCGCTGGCCTGCCGGCCCAAGTCCTTGGCGAAGGCGATGGCCGCAGCTGCCTCGGGTCGAACCCTCGTGATCCCGAAATACCGCCGCTGGCTCCGGAGCCGACGGGCGTCGGTCTCGTCGGTGACATGATGCTCCAGGCAGTCGACGCCGTAGAGCCGCACGGTGATCTCCTCGCCATCCGGCAGCCGCACCCGGAAGCTGTCGCCATCAGCCCAGTCGGCGGGCACGAGCGTGCAGCCTTCGATCACCGTGAGGTCGGCCGCGGCGAAGCTGTTCGAGCCGCAGGCCACCAGCCCGATCAGGAAAGTCGCCGACAGGCAATGATGCCACCGCCGCAGACTCGGCCAACGCTCACGGCTGTCTGAGTTCATCGTGACTTCATCCCTGCGACACATCTGCGACACAGCCATCACTCGGTAGGATATCGTCCTCGGCCACCGGGCGGAGCCTGGGAAGGGTAGCGGCCGGGGCATCGTCGAGCGGAGCGGGCAGTCGGCATGGATCAATCCAGCATCAACCAGGCCGAGTGGCGGAATCCCGACAACTGGTCGGGCGGGTTCTATTTCAGCAAGCGCGACAGCCGCACCTGGGTGCCCAAGCAGATTCCGGCGATGGGGTGGACCCTCAACATCGGAACCCCCGCAGGTGCAGCCTGGATGATGGGCCTACTCGTCGGCCTGCCGATCTTCATCCTGATCGTGATGGGGCTCACGCTGAAGCGATGACCCCGGCGGATGAATCTCTCACGGGTGACGGTCTCGAACTCCGGCTCTCCGCCGCAGGACGCTACACCGGCCGGGCCGCCGGATCAACGCGGCCGCGTGCCTCAAGATCGTAGCCCTGCGATGACAATGGCGAGGCTGAACACCCCCCTCCCAGGGTGGCGCAAAATGCCCCATCCCTGGAGCGAATCGCCCCACCCCCTGGAGCGAATCGCCCCGATTCCTTATGGCTTCGCAAGTGCGATTTCCGTCGGAAAAACCTCGAAAAATTTGGCCGGAAGAGCCAATTCCTCCACCTGTCCCTCGTTTTTCGAACGAGATCGGCTGCACGAGCACGGATCACTGGCGGCATCGGCTTCAAGGCTATCAGATCGCCAAAAAACGACCCGGATCGGCACGACATTTGCATCGGTTTACGCGGGAGGTCTAGCCCTCCCGGTGGCCTGTGTGCCGCAAGCAGGGTGCCTGCAAACGCGGCCGCGCGGCTGGAGACGGTGTCCATCCAAGATTGTGAGAGCACGCCATGATTGGGAACGCGATCGGCGCGATCAACCAAAGAATCACCAATCGCAACGCATCCCGAAGTGACGTAGGCGGAACTGCACCCTCGCCAGTCACCTCCATTCTGCGTGGCTGTGGCCCAGGGCTCCTCGTCGCGCTCGGCATGGCCGCTACGGCCAGTTTTCTCGGGAACCCGCTCCGGGCTGAGACGATCACCGGTGCAATCGCCGGTTCAGGCGTCAACGCCAATCTGGCAACCACATTTCAGTTGGACAGCAATTGGAATATCGTCGCCCTTCCAGCCGGAACGACCGGCTTGCCTGCGACGCCCTATCAAGCCTTCGTGCCGCGGACGGTGAACGCTGCGGGTCCTACGGGATGGCTCGGCGGGAACAGCGGAGTCAACGGCAGTCAAGGCGGTTACACCACGGGCGGCAACACCTATCACTGGATCGCGCCCAACGAAACCGTCAATGCAATTCTTCCGGACGTCGTCCAGGCGAATCCAGCAACGTGGTACAACTGGATCGCCGCCCAGAATTTCACCGTACCCCAGGACGACCTCTACTTCCTGAACTTTCCATCGGCGGTCGACAATCGGCTCGGATTCTTCGTCAACGGCACGATCGACTCGGCAACGAACCCCAGGCGGCCGGTCATCGTCGGTGGCACGCAGATCGGCACGACGAGCGAGGCGACGGGCCAATTCAGACAGATCACCGACAACTTTGGTGGCCCGATCTTCCTGACCGCCGGCACCCAACACATCGCCTACATGGTGCTCACCGACCTGGGCGGTGACACGGGCGTGCTGATCGGACCGTCGGTGTTTTCGACCGTCCCCGTGCCCGAACCGGCGAGCGGTGTTCTGTTGATCGCCGGGGCCGCAGGCCTGACGCTGCTGCGGAGACGGAGGCCCCGGCTCTTCCGGTAGACGAAGGGTGGCGTCGATGCCCGCAGCCGACTCGGGCCGAACCTTCGTGATCCCGAAATACCGCCGCTGGCTCCGGAAGCCGGCGGGCGTCGGTCTCGTCGGTGGCATGATGCTCCAGGCAATCGACGCCGGTGAGCCGCACGGTTCTCTTCTTGACCTCCGATAGCCGCAGGACAGGTTCGGGGCACGGCATGGCGCAGTCCGATCTCAACCGTGCCGAGTGGCGGAATCCCGACAACTGGTCGGGCGGGTTCTATTTCAGCAAGCGCGACAGCCGCACCTGGGTGCCCAAGCAGATTCCGGCGATGGGGTGGACCCTCAACATCGGAACCCCCGCAGGTGCAGCCTGGATGATGGGCCTACTCGTCGGCCTGCCGATCTTCATCCTGATCGTGATGGGGCTCACGCTGAAGCGATGACCCCGGCGGAGCCATCCTGACCCGGCGAATTCGACACCATGACTGCTGCAGCCCGGATACCGTCTCCGCGAGGCCTGATCGAGGTGGAGATCGAGCCGCTCAACTCCGGCGCACTCCTCCAGACACCTCTGCCGCCGAAGGTGTGGACCACGAGTGGTCGTTGCGTGCTCGAGTGTAACCGTGGGCTGAGACAGTTGGGCCTGGTCTTCCTGGCGAGCGGTGGAGTGATGGCGAGCGTGGGATGGCTCGTGGGAGCGAGTGCTGGATGGCCGCAACCACATTCAGCGATGTTCCTGGGACTCGGGCTGCTGGTTCTCCCCAGCGTGGCGATCGTGATGATCGCCGCCCAGTCGCAATGGGTGTTCGACCGGGCGGCCGGGGTCTGCCGCCGGACCTCGCTCTCGGACTCGAAGGAGTGGCCGCTCGACCAGATCGTCGCCGTGCAGACGACGTTTGGCGGAAACCATCAGGCGGCCGCCGCGGGAACCGATGCACTGGCTCGCAGCCTCCAGGTTGAATGTTTCCAGTTGAATCTGGTCCTCGACACCGGCGGGGCACAAGGGGCGCGGAAGAATCTCGTGAACCTTCCCGATCGGGCGTTCGTCGTCCGAGCCGGCCAGGCATTGGCCGACTACCTCGCGGTGCCCTGGCTCGACGCGATCGACACGGTTCCGGCCGCCGGATCGTTGCCGCCGCGCGGCTCGGGGGGTACCGTTAAGGACGAAGTCCGGCGGAGCGGATGAGCGGCGTCGGCGGGAGTATGCCCGACCGATCACTCAAGCCCACCTGGCCGCGCTCTCCGAGCAGGTGCGCCGCCGCACGAAAACCACCACCGCAGGAGCAGTCGTGGCGTTCCGGCGAACCGCCTCTGGAAGCCCAAACCGCCCCAACCCGCCTCCCCCTGCGATCAGGAGTCGCTCGTGAGCCGGGCGACCGTTGCCGAAGTGCGATTGACCGGGCTATCCTTCCACGCGGACTGGCCACCAGCTCTTTCATGAGCGTTGCTCAACAATGGAGGAGCGGCCGCCCGCCTCAGCAGAGATCAACGCCCTGACCATTAGCCAAAGCATCGTGAGTTGTACCGTGGGCGAACACCCGGCCGGAGTGGATCGTTTTCCGCCGCCCCCTGTTCGAAAGGTTCGTGATGCTCACATGACCATCGGACGGTGGGGCTTTTTGTTCACGCTGACAAGCGTTCTTGCAGTGTGGCTCTCCGTGGGCCTCGTTCACGCTCAATCCACCAAGTGGGATTCGACCATCTCCAACTCCTACTGGTATGTCCCAGAGGAAAATCTTCTCGCCTACATCACGACTGGAACCAGCTTCATCGACCCCGCCCCGACAGTCGCGTGGGACCAAACCCTTTGGAGCCTTGGTAACGCCACCAATGGCGTCTTCTCCGGGGACTCACGCGCCACTTTTTACCTGACGCCAACGCTCTCGATCTCGTCGAATGCCACGATCCTCGGCGTAGCTACCGATACCGATCAGATCCGCATGCAGTTCACCTCGACCACCGGGGAGATCACGATCGGCATCGGTCAGTTCCGTGATGTGAACGGCACTACTGCCATGCAAATGCAGATGATCACTGGAGCACCGGACGGCGTGCTCTTCAGCCATTGGGCCTACATGCTGCCCTATGACCCGAATACCTTCACTCCTCCCGACCCGCGGCCGAACCCGAACCTCGTCTCCACCGAGTGGGCCTGGACGGAGAACACCACATGGACGCTGCAAGACAACGACCTGTTTGGCGAAGGAGGCAGCGGCACCTTTTCAATCACCAACTACCGCAATGGCTATTTCTGGGGCTCCGGCTCGGGCCCCGCAGGCACACCCGGCGAATCGTTCACCCAACTCGGATCCATCACTCCCGAAGGTAACGTGTTGTTCAACCTCTACGACAGCTCGGCCAATCTCATTAGTCTCACCGGCCAAATCACTGGTGGACCTGCCGACGGGGAAATGCTGTTACGATCGTACGGCTTCGATGGAACCACCGCTTTCTTCGGCTCCCCAGGCGTGGCCTCTGTCGTGCCCGAGCCCTCCGGACTTAATCTGCTGGCTCTTGCCGCAGCCTCTGCGCTCTTCTTTGTGCGCATTTCGGCTCTCCGTGAGTTTCGGTGACGATGGCCGCATCAGTCCCGGCCACGGCGTGCTGCCACGGCACATGCGGCCAGCGGGGTCGGCTTGAGGCGCCGGGACACGTCTGGCGTCGTCGAATTTTCGCCGCTTGACTCCGCGGACCGGTGCCCGATCTCGTGCCTGCCCCACGAAAACACCAATACCGACATCACGGGGTGTCTGGCTGAATCGCAGGCGTACTGACGCTTGAATGGAACTCATGGCCGATGGGCCGGGTGGCCTATACCCCATGCATGCCATACAGCGGACAACGAAAAGACGCGGAAATACGCAGGCTCAAATCCATGGAGTCCTGGCCCGGGTGCGGGGGGAGTTTCATCTTGCGTGCCCAGCGTGTAGCGGCGACATCCGACTCATCTCCTTCATCACGGAGCCAGTGCCGCCGGATCGTTGCCGCCGCGCGGCACGGGAGGTACCGTTAAGGGCGAAGTCCGGCGGTTTCGACCTTGGCCGCTGGGACGACCGCACGCTGTACGGTTCCGAAACAGGCCTTCGGCTCTTCGCCGAGCGGGTCGAACGAACCGGCGGGCGGTGATCGCCGATGTCGTCTGGAACCACAACGGGTTTCAGTATGACGACACACCCGGTTTCCAGTTGGCCGGCGGCTACCCTGGCATGGTGCTGCAGAACCCCGATGGAGGTTCCGACCCCTTCGGCGTGCCCGGCACCAATGGCGACTTTCACTCACCCTACGCCGGCGGCTACGACGCTCGATTCGGCGGGCTGATCGACTTCGACCAGGCAGTCTATCGGGCGAGCGGCCGCCGCAACCTCGACGGCAGCCAATCCCACGTCTTCAGCTTCATGGAAGCGGGCGACGGCCCGCAGGGCGAACTGCTCCGCCGCTTTGTTCGCAAAACGATCGGCCCGGCCGATCCGGGGCGGGTCGGCAGCAACTCCGACGCCCTCGATTTCAACTTCCTCCGGGCGGTGAAGAACAACCTTTCCGGCAACGGGCTCCAGAACGACTGGCGGAGCCTGGTCTTCGCGAGCCTCGATCATCACGACGACGGGGCCATGAACGGATCCGCCGGGATCAAGTTCGTGCAGAGCCACGACGACACCCCCGCCGTGCTCAACAACGTCGCCCACGCCTACCTGTTGATGCTTCCGGGCCAGGCCAAGGTGTTCTTCAACGCCGAGTAGCACGGCGACGGCCGTGACTTTCCCCGCAATGGCCGCAGTGACGCCTTGGGGGAGTCTACGGCGACACCGTGACGACCCTCCTCGACATCCGCACGAGCCACGGCCGGGGCGACTTCCGCGAACGCTGGCTCGACAAGGAAACCTACGTCTTCGAACGGGGCAACTCAGCCCTCGTCGGGCTCTCGAACCGACTCGACGGCGGCTTCACGGAGCGGCGTGTGGACGTCGACTTCGCCTGGGGCACGACCCTCGTCGAATTGACCGGCAACGCGACGGCGTTCACCGATATCCCGGAACTCGTGACCGTAGACGACGACTTCTGGCAAGGGCCTCGCCGGGCGACGCTCCGGGTGCCGCACAACGCCGGTGGTGACCAGGGCTACGTGATCTACGGCCTCGCGCCACCCCGCTCCGCCCAGGGCGTGACCTTCGCTGCGGGGGGAGCCCCCGCCCGCGTGATCGCAGGCGGGTCTCCCGAGCCGAACGACTACGCCAACGGACGGGAACGGCCCGGCGGCCGTACCCGAGCCGGGCTCATTCTGATCGCCGCCGCCCTGCTGTGTGGGTCCGGCAGAGTCCGTTGGCACCCCAGCCGCTGCGCACAACGGGCCTTCG
>CAYVNX010000055.1:7211-19093 GCA_964453165.1 uncultured Candidatus Kuenenia sp.
TGTGGGTCCGGCAGAGTCCGTTGGCACCCCAGCCGCTGCGCACAACGGGCCTTCGCGGCAGCATGGGCAAGCCGGGCAAGGCAGGGCACGTGCACGGGAGGTGCCGATTCTGCCGATAGTAGTGGCATCGTTGTCGAAACCCTTGCATCGCGGACGAGGCCTTGCGGATCGCGCTCGTGTTCGGCTCGCCCCAGGATCGTCGCGTCGTGACCTTGGCCATCGTGGTCACCGCATTCTTCGCGTCTGGTCCGGCCGCCCGGGGCCAGTGGACGGACGACGGCCAGCGGGGCCGAATCCTGGAGATCCCCGACCTGGGGCCGATCCCGGGCGACGGTTCGGCCTCGTTGGGAACGCCGCCCGGGGCTCTGCAGACGAACGCGAGCTTCACCGATCCGGCCGGCAGCACAGCTGGATCGGGATTCGGTGCCGGCCGCCGGCGAACGGGCCGGCTGCCAGGGAAGCGGACCGGCCAAGCGGCGGCAGTGTCGTCAGCGCTCCCGCCGCCGCTCGATCTCCCCGAGCCCATGACGACGCCGGTCAACGCCGAGTCGGGTGACATCCCGATGCTGGTCGTCGATCTCGCGCTCATCGATGACCCCGGCCCCGACGATGGCCTCTCGCTCGATGAGGCGATCGATCGGTTGCTTGCCGCCAATCTCGATATCCGCGGACTGAGGCAGGAACTCACCCAGGCCGATGCCGACATCATCACGGCCGGCCTGCGGACCAATCCGCTGATCTACATGGACAGCCAGCTGATTCCCTATGGCTCCTTCGACTTTGACCGGCCCGGCGGGCCGACGCAATACGACGTCAATCTCACCTTCCCGATGGACATGTCGGGGAAGCGTCAGGCCCGTACTGTGGTGGCCAGGATGGCCCGAACGTCGATCGAGGCCCAGTTTCAGGATGTCGTCCGCCGCCAGCTCGACGCTCTCTACCGGGCCTTCGTCGATCTTCAGTCGGCCCGCCTCGACGTCCGCACCGCCACGGCCGCCCTGGAACGGCAGCGAGCCCTGCTCGGTGAACTCCAGCGGAACGAGCGGGATCCCGAACGCCGGGCCGCCGGCGCTGCCAATCTCGGGTTTCTGATCGAGCAGACCACGACGAGCCTCGCCGAGGCGGAAGCGGCGTATGACGAGTCGCGCGAGATGCTTGGCCTGCTCTTGAATCTCCCGCCGAAGGATCTGCATCGGCTCGAGCCCCGCGGATCGCTCCGGGTCGTGACCCCCCCGCCCGAGAGCGAGCACGTGATTTCCCTCGCCCTCAAGCTCCGGCCGGACCTCGCCGCCGCTCGATCGGGAGTCTCCCGGGCGGCGGCCGAACTGCGGCTGCAGCGGGCCAATCGCTTCGACGATGTCTACCTCTTCTACGACCCGATCACGATCCAAGACAACAGCCCCTACGGTTCGGAGAGTGCCTCTTCCTGGGGCCTTGGGCTCACGTTCGCCCTGCCGATCTTCAACCGCAACCAGGGCAACATCGCCCGGGCCGAGAGCAACATCAGCCAGACCAAGGTGGAGCTCTCAGCGGCCGAGCGGCGGGTCGTGGCAGAGGTCCGGCTCGCGGAGAGGGAATTCCGCCGGTCCCGGGAATCGCTCGAACAGGTGGAGACGAAGCTCGTACCCCGAGCCCGCGACCTCGTGGAGCGCTACCGGCGGCAATACGCCGCCGGAGTGATCACCCCCGACGAATTTCAAGAGCATGTGCAGACGATGGCCGAGGTCGCCCAACAGCATCGCGAGAGCGTGATCCGGCACCGGCGGGCGTCGCTGCAGCTCAACACGGCCGTCGGGATGCGGCTCGTGCCTTGATCGGGCGTTGGTGCCGCTCGTGGCCGCTCGGGTTTCACCGGCCACCACGTGGCGGGCGGCACACGTCGTTCGCAAGCGTCGTCGAGGAATCCGATATCGAATCCCTGCGATGACGAATTCCCCGCTCCTGGACACGCACGTCTGTGCTGAACGAGCTGCCAAGCGGTCAGCGGCCCAGGCTTTGCGACATCAGCCTCTGGGAGCTTGCGATGCTCGTGCAGCTCGAGAGGCTGCGGCTCGACGACGGCCTCGAGAACTGGCTGCGGGTCGCTGCTGCCCCAGCCACGGTTGAGTTGGTCCGTATCACACCCGCGGTCGTCGCGGAGATGAATCGCTTGCCGCCGACCTTTCACCAGGACCTTGCCGATCGGCTGATCGTGGCCACGGCCCGCGCCGACAAGCTACCGTTGGCCACGCATGACGCTCGGATCCGGCGATCACGGCAGGCCTCGCTCTGGGTGGCGTAGTTGCAGGAGCCGACTCCGCGCCTGCATGGGCCCGCGACGATCGGCCGTTAGGCCGAAATCGTGGGAAGCGATTGCCGCCGAAGGAAGAGCGATCCGATCGCGGCGGCAGCCAGCCAGGGCATGAGGCGAGCCGGTTCGGGAACGACGGCGAGGGCGGCGGATTGATCGGCCCGGCCCAACGAGCCCGCCGCGACACTGGCCTGGGTGCCGAGCCCGGCGGTCGGGCCCAGGCTGATCCCGAGCAGATCGAAGACGTTGGTGACTCCGTCGTAGTTGAAGTCGCCCTCGGCCCAGCCGGCGGCCAGGCCTGTGCCGTACCGACCGGCCGCGGCCACCGCCACCAGATCGAACACATCGACCCCGCCGCCAAGATCGACGTCGCCGGGTGCGGCGGCCGCCACTTCGGCCGAACCGTCCGGCCGTGCGAGATAGCCCACTGCCAGTCGACCACCGGACGCGGCTGCCGCGGACGACGTGATGCCCGTCGAGCCGTTCCAGCCGCCACCGCTGCGGCCGGCGATGAGGTCGGCTCGAAGCGCGGCGGCCGATACCCCTCCGGGGCCGATGCGAATCCTGCCGGTGCCCAGGTCGAGCAGGCCATCGTCTACCCGCAGCCCACCCACTTCGAGCGCCGTGCCTGCGGCGAGTTCGAGCCGGCCGCCCGTCTCGACGGCGAGTGGGCCCGCGCCCAAAGCCCGCGGCGCGGCCGCGACCAGCGTGCCGCGCGCGACCGTCGTTCCACCAGCGTAGTCGTTGGCCGCCGTGAGCGTGACGTGAAACTCGCCCGCTTTCCGCAAGGCTCCCGACCCGATGAACCGAGCGGCGAAGATCTGTGAAGAGCCGGCGAAGCCGTCGAGGATGCCGCCATCGGGCCCGAGCGTGATCGTCCGCGAGGCGGCCAGCGTGCCGCCAGTGGCCAAGAGATAGATGCCGCCGCCATCGAGCGTCATGCCGACGGTCGCGGCCCCGAGGCTCGCATCGCTCACGAGGCCCACGCGGCCGGCCGTCACCAGCCAGCCGCCGGAGAACCCGGCGTTGTTGCCGCTGAAGAGCGAGTTGCCCGCAGTGGTGGAGCGGACGATCCTTCCCCCCCCGCTGATCGGCCCGCTGAAGCTGCCGTCCCGGGCCCACTCGAAGGTCGCTCCGGCCGAGACAGCCAGCGGTCGCCCGCCTCCGAGGTTGCCCCCGTCGGCCACCGTGAGCGTGCCGGCCGTCACGATCGTCTGGTTGATCGAACTGCCCCGGTTGAGTGTCAGCCGGCCGCTACCAGCTTTTTCAAGGTTGATCGCCCGCAGGTCGTAGCCGCTGCTGATGATCCGGCCCTGAAAGAGCGTGTCGTGGTCCTGATCCACCCGCAGGGTGCGGATACCGTTGGCTCCCTGGTCGCTGCGGATGTCGCCGAAGCCTGTCAGGGACGTCAGCGTGAGCTTGGGCCTGGCCGTGCCGTCGCCCCAGCCGTCGGTCACGATCAACTCGCCCCGGTCATCGAGCGCGGCACCCGTATCAAGCTGGAAGCCACCGGCTTGCGTGACGGTCGCAGAGCCAAAGGCGATCCCGTTACCGGCGAAGGAGCCGGCCGCTGCCGCCGCCCCGCGGAGCGCGAGCCGGCCCGTGAAGGTCACCCGGGGCATGCCGGTCCAATCATGCGGCGTAGCGGAGTCGATCGTGAGGGCCGTCGCCCCGAGCAGGGGCCCGTCGAGATCGAGTTGGCCCGTCGCCCGATACGTCACCGGGACGCGGCTGCCGGTATTGAGCCCAATCGAGCCGAGCCTGAGCGTGCCTGAACCGCTGAGCGTCACGTCGCCGGCGGGATCGGCCACCCACAGCCCCTGCCAGTCGAGGTCGCCGCCGAGGTCGGCGGCGGTCGGACCGGTGACGGTGTTGTTCCAGGCGGCGACCCCAGTCGGCCCCGGGGCCGCGCCGAACTTCCAACTCGAGCCCTCGGCCAGCGGCCGATCGTTGTTCGCCTTGAGCACCTCGGCAGCTGGCGCGGCCGATGCCACAGCCGCCAGGAGCATGGTGGCAGCCGGACGCCGGCAACGGGCCGCCAAGAATGCAGGCTTGATCACTGGTCCGACCTCCGCGACCGGCGCCGCCGACCCAACTCGCCTGCCGCGATGCCGACCGCCACGGTGCCGAACAGGGCTGGCTCCGGAACGCTCTGGGCCGCCACGGTCAGCCCTCCGGCCACCGCTGCGAAGTCACCGGCCACCCGCAGTTCGTCGAACGACCAGACCGCGCTTCTGCCCCCTTGTATCGCCAGCCGATCGAGCAGGCCCGCGCTGTCGCCGCTCGGGTTGCCCACGAGCGTCCATATGATCCCATCCTCGATGGTCGGAATCGGGTCATCGGCCCCGAAGGCCTTGAGGAAGACCCGGTCAAAGGCGTCGGCCGCCTCGCGGGAGCGGCTCTCGATCTTGAGCAGGAGTAGGTAGGTCTCCGCGGGATCGAGGGTGTCGGCCGCAGTCCGGACGAGGCCCCCTGGTCCATCCAGGAAAAACGACTCGTCGTCGCCGACCCCGAAGGCGACATGGGTGGTGCCGCCAGCATCGAGAAACCGGACGCTGAACGCCTCGTCGGCCCCGCCGTCGGGGCCGGTGTCGGCGGCCCGCGTGACGAGGAGCGAAGCGTAATACGTCGCATCCGAGTCGAGATCGAGTCCCACGCCGAGGCCCCGGGCCAGCGTGCCTCCTGTCGCGAGCCGGGCGTGGTTGCCGGCCGAATTCAGGTTCAGCCCCGCGCGGTCCAGGCTCCCCGCGACGATCTCGGCCGCCGCGGCTCCGGGGCCGGCCGTCAGGTCTGTCGCGGTCGCATGCCAGGCACTGTTGAAGCCGTTGCCTCCGATCGCATAGCCGTCGCGGGCCTGAGACACGATCAGCGAGGCACGGGCCGTGGTGGTGTCACCCGGCGTCGACGAGTTGGCGAATGCGAAAAAGTATTGGCTCTCGGGGGCGAGCACCACTCCGCCGGGCTGGAAGCTCCAGGAGGTGACGCCCGCGTTGGTTGGCGAAAGCGCGGCTGCGGCCGTCGACGAGCCCAGAAAGGTCGCCGCATCAATCCCGTTGGAGAGGTCGGTGTCGGCGTAAAGATGCAGGAAAAGATTGCTCGCAGCGGTGCCGTTGGGGGCCCGTTGCACGCTGATCTGCGTCACCGCTCCCGCCTCGGAACCGGTCGAGAAGATCTGCCCGTAGACGCCGTTGGCCTGGTCGTTTCGCGGCAGCCCCGGATCGACCGTGGTCGTCCCGCCGCCGCTGGTGCCCATCGCCACGGTAAACACGAGGTCGAGATCGGTACGGCTGCTGAAATTCACCGGGGCGTAGCCGCCGGTGTAGGCAGGCACCGCGGGGCCGCCGCGGGTGTCGGCCAGCGTGACCCCGGCCGCGTAGTCGAAGCCCTCGTGGGCGATCAGGCCGAGCTGCCCGGCCGGCTTGAGGAACGTGTCGTTGAACCGCGTGTAGACGATCGATTGGTTGTGGCCCGTATCGCCCCGCTCCCAGAAAACCCCCATTTCGTCGCCATCGATGCCGACGAGGTCGGAGTAGGCCGCCCAGCCCTGAAACACCATCCGGTTGCCGCCGAAGGTCGGCCCGCCGGGCGAGGTTTCGTTCGTCGCCACCAGCACCTCGAGGTTGGTGCGGGCCGTGACAGCGCCACCGGCCGGACGGGTATGCACAAGCAGGCTCTGCGGCCGACCATCGGGCCCCGTCAGCTCGAACCGCTCGATCGCCTCCATCACGGCGGTCGAATTGAAGCCCGTGAACGGCGGCTGCCAGGTGGCCCCTTGGTCGAGGCTGTGGGAGAAGACCCGGCCTCCGCCGCCGTTTTGGCGGGCCGACATCAAGAGCCGGCCGTCGTTGAGTTCGATGATCTGGGCCTCGTTGGTGCCAGCATCGACCAGATCACCTGCATACCATGTGGCCCCCTGATCGTCGCTGAAAAGGGCGAACGACTTCGACGTCACCCGCGGAATGATCTCCGTGGCCGGCACGACCAGCCGCCCGTTGGCAAGCTGTGTCGTGCTGCCGAGGTTGGGGTAGAAGTCTTCGTACTGGGGCAGTTGAATCCGAGACGGCTCCGACCAGGTCAGGCCGCTGTCGTCGCTGAACCGGCCCCAGGTCTGCATGTCGTCCACACCGGCCCGGACGCTGGCCGCGGGCACACCGCTCGGCAGCCGCAGATTCATGTTCCAGAGCCGGCCGTTGGTGCGGTCAACGAAGGTCACCGAATTCGAGGCCGAGGTACGGTTCGTGGGCACGCCAGCCGCCGAGAGCACGGTGCCCGGATGGCGATCGAGCAGCCGCCCCTCCGACCAGGTGCGACCGCCGTCGGTGCTCCGCTTGTAGACCAGGTCGATATGGGTACCGCCGGGATCGGCCGCGCTCGTCAAGCGGGCCTCGGCCACCGCAATGAGCGTGCCGTCGTTCGTGCGGGCGATGTTGGGGATGCGGTAGGTGTCGTAGACCAGGCCCTCGATCACCTCCTCGTTGACGAACACGTCCACGTGCTCGAGCAGGACGTCGTTGGACCGAGCCGGGATGGCAGGCAGGGCCGCGAGCGCAACGAAGATCCACAACCGGCCGCGAACCGCCGCCCGAAAGCGTGCCGCAGGCACGCCCGCGTCGTCCCATACGCTTTCCTTCAAAGACCGCGACATCGTCACCCCTCCGTGCCCGTTATAACAGCTGACAACGGGGTTGTAGCCAAGCGCATCGCGGCACCGCAAGCATTCGGTCCCGGTGCCTTGGCCCCGGGCCATCCGCCCCGGCTCACGACTCCGGCAGGTAGGAATTGCCGCCATACAGGCCCGCCGCCACGAGCAGGATCAGGTCGGTGACCGTGACCCGGCCGTCGGCATTGAAGTCGCCCTGCCACCAGCCGGCATCGGTGGCGGACGTCCCATACTTGCCACCGGCGTTCAGGGCGATGAGATCCTGAATGCTGACGCGACCGTCCATGTTGGCATCGCCCACGGCCGCGTAGCCCACCCGCAGAGAGCCGTCGGGGAGCACCTGGGAGCCGATCTCGCGGAAGCTGTCGGGCTGAATGCTCGAACTCATGATGCCGGGGCCGGCCCAGGGGAGGTGGCTCAACTTCCGCGCGATCAGGGCGATGATGCCGGTGGTGTCGAGATACCCTCCGTCCGTGATCAGGATCGATCCCCGACCGACATCGAGCGTACTCGTCGTCGTGAGGTCGAGCCCCGCGACCGCCACCTGGCCGTTGCCGACCTGGAAAGTCACTCGGGCTCCGGGGCGAATCCGCAGCGGACCGGTGCCGAGGGCCGACAGATGCCGAACGACGAGTTCACCCGCCTCCACCACCGTCCCGCCGGAGTGGGTGTTGCCACGGTCGAGGATCAGCGTGCCCTCGCCCCGCTTCGTCAGCGGCCCGGTGCCGCTGCGGGTGAACTGATCGGTCGCCGTCTGGCCGGCCGCCACCGTGACGACCGACGGCAGGGCCAATCGGGCGAGTTCGGCCGCTCCCAACGCCACGTCGTAGATCGCCACCTCGTCGATCACGCCCTTGAAAAATTTGTTGTTGTCCCTGATGTCGGCCCCGATCCCCACGCCGATGCCACCGGAGAGATCCCGCACGGTGCCGCTGGCCGAACCGACCAGCTGGCCGTCGACATAGAGCGACCCTCGGGTGCCCGACCGCATGGCGGCGACGTGGTGCCACGTTCCGTCGTTGATCGCGCGATTGCCCGAGAAACTGAACTGATAGCCGGAATTGCCGTAGACCATGAATGCGGGCGTGCCGTTGGCGTTGACCGACAGTTGATACTGGCCGTTGAAGCCGCCGTTTCGCTGCTGGATGATCACGCCCGCGGTGGTCGCCGTCGTCTTGACCCAGGCCGAGATGGTGAAGTCGGTCTTGCCAGCCAGCGACGGGCCCGTGCCCAGCGTGACCTTCGAACTCTGGCCGTTGAAGAGCAGGGCGGAGCCATCCTGTCCGGTCGTCCATGCGGAATTGACGATCGTGCCGTTCGCGATTCCGGCCGAATCGCCGAGGAGGGTGCCGCTCGCCTCGTCGAAATTCCAGCGGAATCGGGGGGTCGGCGGCGCGAGCCGGACGGTTCGTACATCCGTGACGCCCGCCGCGTTGGCGACGGTGTAGGTGAAGCTGGCCTCCCCGGCGAAGCCGGCCGGAGGCGTATAGACGAACCGGCCATTCCCCCGGTCTGTCAGCGCGCCGGCGGTCACGGACGAGACGCCGACAACGCGGGCCGAGGCATCGAGGGTCAGGTCGTTGGCAAGGACGTCGATCGTGACCGGCAGGCCTCCCTGGTAGGTGCCGACGTCATCCTGGGCGACGAGCGGCATCCAGCCGGGCAGACCGAGGGCATTGACCGTGTCGATCGCCGACTGGCTGACCTCGAGCCCCCAATGATCGACCATGTAGCCGACCATGTTTCGTCCGGCGGCCCTCGACCAGCGGATCAGCCACTGATCCTTTCGGGCCTGGGCCGACTGGGGGAGGGCCGAGGGATTCACGTCCTGGTCTCGCGAGTAGCCACCGATCACCGCCCGGTAGGTCTCCCATCCGAAGCCGTCGGCCAACTGAAAATAGAACGGATAGGGGTCCTTGGCGTCGAAAGCCACCGCGGCCGGGTCGTTGACCGTCGCCGCGGCGCGAGTCATGACCTCGACCGGATGCGCCGAATAGCCCCAGCCACCTGTGCCCGTGCCGGGCACCATCCGCTCGAGGGCGGCGTTGGCAAAGATATTGACCGTCACCTCGACGTCGCCGGAGAAGGTAAACGGGTTCTCCCAGCCCCAGGCCCTGTCAGGCCGCCGCTGCATCTCATGGCCGAGTTCGTGGAAGTAGCCCCAGTTGCCGCTCGTCCGGAGCTGGCCGAGATCGACGAGCGCCTCCGAGGCCCAGGTGGGGCCCTGAATCGGATAGCCGGCGTGCAGCAGGCCCACGCTGATCTGGACGTCCACGTTGATCCGCTCGGGTCCGGTCCGCAGCGACTCGTAGCTGCCCACGTAATCCATGAAGGAGACCGCCTCATCCCAATAGGTCATTAGCGCGGTCGGGTTGGTGAGATTCCGAATCCAGGTGGAGGGCACCGAGAAGGCGAGGCCATCCGACACGAATTCGGCATACGGGGCCGGGTTCATCCGAATTCCCGCCACCCAGGCAGCGTCGGTGGTCTTGCCCAGCACGAACAAGGGCGCCCGAATCGCGCCGGAGATCGTCACCGGCACCTGGCCCAGTCCTGGCGGTGTGCCACCACCGGTGCCGCCCACGTTGACGTAGATCGCTCCACCAAACGCCCCGGCCACCTGCACAGTCGGCCCCGTGATCGCAAACGACCGAGCCACACCGAACGGCACACGATCCCAGCTGTCGCGGCCGGAGATGTTGTCCACATGGCCGCTGAGTTGCACGGTGTAGCCACGACCCACCATCGCCGGCGGGAAGGTGAGCGTGACGAGCTCACCCGGCGCTGCATACATCCCGGTCGCCAGCCAGCCGGTCTTCGAGGTGTCGAGCAGCACGGTGTGGCCCACCAGACGGGCCGCAGCCGGATCGATCGCCCCATACACCGCCGCAGCCGTGCGGTGTGCCGTGACCTCAGTCGGCGGGACGTCTTTGATCAGATTCATCTCCTGAGTGATCAGGGCCTTGTCGAAGCTCTCGGTCAGCGGCGTCGCCGGCGTCGGGTTGATACTCTGAATCCGCGTGTCGTACGCCTGCCGGAGTTCCGCCGCGAGCGTGTCGCCCGGTGGCAGGACGGCGAACATCCCGTTCATCACGGCCGCGGCCTCGTCGATCACAGCCTGCGCGACGCCACGCGAATCGGCGAGCACGTCGAGCACGGTCTCGGCTCCCACCTGGCCGGTGGCCACGGTCGTGGCGTCGATCAGGCCCGTGTCCCAGCGGTTGCCGTAGGGGAAACCGATGCCCGCCTCCCGCAACAGACGGCTGCCCGGAACCTCGGTCTCCGCCTTCCCCCACCACCAGGAATAGCCTGCGCCGTACTCAGCCAGAAACAGGCCGCCGCCGCCGCGGACGAAGCCGGCGATCGCGTCGAGGCTCGCCTGAGACGGATTGCTGCCGAGCCAGCCCACGAGGACGTCGGCATTGGTCAGGGCGGTCGCGTAATTCGAACTGACGGTCACCCGCGTGTAGCCCTTGGCCCGCAGCCAGTCGGCCGTGCCCTGGGTGGGCGTGACGATCCGGATCGTGGTGGCGGTGGTGCCGGTCAGCCAGGCCAGACCGTTGCGATACAACTGACCGGTGGTCCCCGTGTCGCCATAGCTCGCCATGGTGAGCATCTGGTGATCGGGCACCGCGATCACCCTCCCGCGGCCCCAGCCGGCGGCCGCGATCATCGGTCCCTCGCCGACGTCACCCGGATACCGGGCCACCGCGAAGGCTTCGGGCCCGTAGGCCACCATCCGCCCCGGCTGGACGCCGCTGTGGATCGTCGTGACGCCGGCAAGAATCTGGCTGCGGGCGGCAGCGACGTCGATCACCTGATTGACCGAGAGCCTGACCAGGCCAGTGTCGCTGCCATCGACGCCGTCGGTCACGGTGTAGGAAAAGGAATCCAGCCCGGCGTAGCCCGCCGCGGGCGTGTAGCGATAGTGACCTCCGGCGACGGCGGTCAGGGTGCCATGGGCCGGCGGCGTGACGCCTGTGATCCGCAAGGCATGGCCGTCGGCATCGCTATCGTTGAGCAGGAGGGAATCGAGAACGACCGCCGCCCCCGCACTAACGGCCACGACGTCGTCGCCGGCGACCGGCGCGAACGCCAGCAGCCGGCGGGTCTCCAGGGCCTCGAGGGCCAGGCGGCGGCGGGCAGACCGCTTCTTTCGGAAGCGGCCGAACAGCCTCCCCCAACCACGCCCGGTCCGCTCCGCCATCTCGTGTTACCCTCGCGCCTCGGCCCGATTCGCGGTGCCACGCATCGTTCCTTGCTTCGGGGCAAGGATAGTTCGCCTGTCGCGGGCATCGCAATCATCCGGTCGCTCGAAGCCACGCCACGCGTCCGGGCCAGCCCCGACTCACGACGGCCGCGCGGTTCCGTAGCGGCTGGCGAGAAAGTCCACGATCGCCGCTGGGCCCGACACAAACGCCCGGTCGTGCGCCAGCGGCAGGCCCTCGGGGCGGTCGCCTTCGGGCAGGACAAGCACCGGACAGGACTGATTCTCTTCGCCCACAAGTGCCACGACCTCCGGCCGCGGCCGAGGCACGTCGACGAGACGAATCTCGAGTTGGTCCGCGACCTTCGGATAGTAATAGAGGATGCCGGCGACCGTCGCGCACTCCGGGCAATAGGCGCCCTCCGGGCCATGCTTCGCATCAGGGAACCCGGCGCGGAGCAGAAAGAGAATCGGCTTTTCGGCAGGCATCGAGACGGGCTCCGGAGGCGAAAAGGGATTGAAGTTCCAAGGCGGCGGAAATCCACCTCTTCGATTTCTATCACCCCGGTTCACCGCTCACCAACTCCGATTCGATCCCCGAGCCTCGTTCAAGGCTGGTGGAGCACGTCCGGATCGACGCAGCCACACCGGCTCGGGGACATGCGTCTCCGCCGGATGGACAACGGGATCCGCTGCCACGCGGCGTCCCCCGACTTGCGTCGGGG
>CAYVNX010000056.1:0-18630 GCA_964453165.1 uncultured Candidatus Kuenenia sp.
GCAGGATTCATTCCTGGAAGCCTACCCTCAAAAATCAGGCCGGCCCGGGCGCCCAAGGGCCCGGGCCGGCCTTTCTCGTCTGAGCGTGAACGCCCCAGCTGCGTCAAATCCATGTCCCCGAGAGGACGCGGCAGACGGGAGGCCAGGGCGAAGGGTCGGGCCGTTTCACCGGCCCACCGGGATGCCACGAATGGAATCCCGGGGCACGAGCGTCCGTGCCGGATTCACCCTCGCGGGCGGCCCGGCACGGAAGGCTCAGCCATGGCCCTTCTTCTTGGTCGTCTTCTTCTTGGCGACCTTCTTGGCAGCCTTCTTCTTCTTCTTGGCCATGGAAATGGCTCCTTGCCACGAGCACCCCGTTACGCATCTCACATCCACTCCCCCGGATGCTCTTGGGAAGGGAGTGGACGACGTTTCGGTGATCACTGACGAAAGCCAAAGCACTCGCAGCGACCACCGATGACCAGAGTTGTGGTGGATGAACGGGAGAATTGTCAAGGGAAGAAACCAGATTTTTGTCGCTTCGCAGCTGACGATTCCACTGGTCGCTTCGTCGATCGTCATGATCCATCAGGTCGCGCATCGCGGCTTCGGGCGCGGCGCAGCGTGCCATGACGCGACCGCTCGCGGCTTCTCCTTCAGCCCGTCGACCGAGCCTCTGCTCGCGGACCACGACCATGCCGCGCGGCCCATTCTTGCAGCCACACGAACTGCGGTGCGAACGCCTGCTCAGTCGCGCCCAACGGGCTCTTGAAGAAGCAGGCGAGCCACGGAAGCACGCCCCGCTCGCCGGCCCGGTGGGCCCGCTCGACCAGCCTGATCAGATCGAGCACGAGTGGTGCCGCGAGGATCGAATCGCATCCCTGCCAGGTGAACTGGAGCGTCATCGGAGTGCCGAGGAACCCACGAAAGTGGACATGGTCCCAGGCCGTCTTCCAATCGCCCAGGCTGGCGATGTATTCGATCGAGACGTGGGTCTGGGGCGGGTAGCCAAGGATCGCCGCCAACAGATGGTCCTTGCTCTTCACCTTGGCCGCCTTGTTCCGCGGGTCGTCGAGCACCTTGCCGTCGAGGTTGCCGAAGATGTTGTGCCCAACCCAACTCATCACCTCGAGGTTCCGGCCGGCGAACAGCGGGGCCAGGACGCTCTTGAGGAGCGTCTCGCCCGTCTTGCCGTCACTCCCGGCATGCGCGATTCCGCGGTCGAGGGCCACCTGCTGAAGACAGGCCGGCGTGGAGCCGGTCGACGGGGTGAAATTCACGTAGGAACAGCCCGCGGCCGCAGCCGCCAGAAAGTAGAGGCTGCTCGACGGCAGCGGGCAGGACTCGGCCACGTCCAGCAGCGGCTCGAGTTCGGCGAAGTCCCGCGGGATCGGCCGGTCGGGAGGAGGCTCGGTCGAGGCGAGATTCACCATCACGACATGATCAAGCCGCTCGGCCGCCGCAAAGGCCTCGAGATCGGCGCGGATCCGCTCGATCGCGTCCCGGGGCGACTCGGCCGCGGCGACGGCCCGAGGTTCGGCCAAGGAAAGGATTCGCTCGCCGGAGCCGACCAGGATGCCGGGACGGATGCGGGGCTCGGTGGCGGCGAAGAAGTCGGCCGCGTGGTCGAGCAGTTCGGGTGGGATGGCTCGGCTCTGGGTCCACATCCGCCGGGCCTCGGCTTCGAGCGGGCCGGAGCGGATGTCGTGGCCGCCGACCACGATCTCGGGGAAGTCGACCAGGTCGAGACCGTGGAACGGCTCGGTCGCGGTCACGAGCCCGACCGGATCGATCGCCCGCCGCTGCAGCGCCGCCAGGCCGGTCATCATCGTCGTGGCGACGCCCCCTTTGGCACCGATCAGCCAGGCACCGATCCGACGTGAGGGCATGGGCGGGTCCAATTCTGGCTGGCGCTGATGGGAGCGATGAGGGCGGGTTGGGCAGACGCGAAGGCGGAATGCAGGTGGTATCATTCTGTGCGGCCGCCACGAGCGTCAAGAATGCCTGCGGTGAGCCGAGCCTCGTTTTCGTCCTCCCTGCCTCGCGGATCTGCACCATGGCGTCGTCGCCTCTCCATCTCGCCCGCCGGATGGCGGCGCTCGAACCCTCGGCCACGCTGGCCATGGCCGCCCGGGCCGGGAGCATGCGGGCCGCTGGGGTCGACGTCATCGATCTTTCGGTCGGCGAGCCCGATTTCCCCACTCCAGAACACATCTGCCGGGCCGGCGCCGAAGCGATCGCCGCCGGCTTCACGAAATACACCCCCGCGGCCGGCATCCCAGCGCTCCGCAAGGCTGTCGCCGAGGACTACACCCGGCGGACAGGCCTGGCGGTGACGCCCGCCCAGGTCGTGATTTCAAACGGGGCCAAGCATGCCCTCCACAACGTCTTTACGGCCCTGCTTGACGAGGGTGACGAGGTGATCGTGCCGGCCCCGTTCTGGGTCAGCTATGCCGAACTCATCAAACTCTCCGGCGGCAAGCCCGTTCTCATCGAGACGGCGATCGAAGACAACTTCAAGCTCCGTCCCGAGGCCCTGCGGCAGGCCATCACACCCCGCACCCGGCTGCTCCTGATCTGTTCTCCGAGCAATCCGACCGGAGTCGTCTACGCTCCGGAGGAACTCGCGGCCTTGGCCGACGTGGCCATCGAGGCCGACCTGGAGATCGTGGCCGATGAGATCTACGACCAACTGGTCTTCGATGGTCGCACGAGCCCCTCGTTCCCCACGCTGCGTCCCGGGCTCGAACACCGAACGGTGGTGGTGGCCGGGGTCAGCAAGACCTATTCGATGACCGGCTGGCGAATCGGCTGGACGATCGCCCCGGAACCGCTCTCCAAGGCGATCGCCAATCTCCAGAGCCAGGAGACGAGCAACCCCTCGAGTATCGGCCAGCATGCCGCCGTGGCGGCGCTCACCGGACCGCAGGAGTGCGTCACGGCGATGCGGGATGCGTTTCAGGTGCGCCGCGACCTCGTCTCCCACCGGCTTCGAGCCTTGCCGGGCATTCGGCTGCCGGAGATCGGCGGCGCGTTCTATGCGTTTTTCGACATCCGGGAACCGCTGGCGGCGGCGGGCAGGGCGGGAATCGCCACGAGCCTCGCCTGGTGTGAGGCTCTGCTCGAGCAGCAGCAGGTGGCACTCGTGGCCGGCAGTGCCTTCGGGGCCGAAGGCCATGTGCGGATGTCGTTCGCGGCGAACGAGGCCCAACTCCAAGCGGGGCTCGATCGGATCTCCGCATTCCTGGCCGACCCGACCGCCCGGCGGGTCTGAATCTGCCTCCTGCCACCAATGCATCCGCCTCCCTTCGCTGCGGACTCGATCTACCTCGATCATGCCGCTGCCACGCCCGTGCGGCCGGAAGTGGCCGAGACGATGGCCGAGGCGATGGCCGAGGCCTTCGCAAACCCGTCCAGCCCGCATGCGGCAGGACGATTGGCGAAGCGAATCCTCGAGGAATCGCGGGAACGGATTCTTGCGGCCGCGGGGAGCCGATCGACCGCGGCAACTCGCGATCGGCTCGTATTCACAAGCGGTGCCACCGAGGCCAATCGGATGGCGGTTCTCGGTGTGGCTGGCGAGCGAGCGGGAACCGTTGCGACCTCCGCCCGCGACCATCCTGGCCTGCGGCTGGCCGCACAGGAGTTGGCCAATCGGCGTTGGCGTATCGCTGAGATTCCCCTGACCCCGAGCGGGGGCCTGGAGACGTCGGCCATCGGGCCGCTGTTGGCTGGCCCTTCCCAACCCAGCCTCCTCACCGTCACGACCGTCTGCGGACAGACCGGCCTGCTCGAAGACGACGCGGCGATCGGTCGGCTCGCCGAAGCCGAGCCGACCCTTCTGATCCATGCCGATGCCACCCAGGCCGCTGCCTGGCGTCCCCTGTCGTTTGCCGAGTCGCCCTTCGCGACGCTCGCCTTCGCTCCCCACAAGTTCGGCGGGCCACGGGGGATCGGCGGGCTGATCATCCGCGGAACCACCCGGATCAGTCCCCTGATCCCCGGGCCGCAGGAGCTCGGGCTGCGGGGTGGCACTGAAGCGGTCATCCTGGCCGCAGGGTTTGCCCGGGCGTTTGAACTGGCTGTCGTGGATCAAGCGGCCGAGGCGAAGCGAATGGCGACCCTGCGATCCCGCTTCGAGGCTGGCATGCTCGCAGCCGCCGGAGCCGCGGGATATGAAGCGCGGGTGATCGGGGCCACGGCTGGCAGAGCCCCTCACGTGTCGGCGCTTGGAATCCTCGGCGTGGATCGGCAAATGCTCGTTCTCGCCGCCGATCTCGCGGGCGTCTGTCTCTCGACCGGAACCGCCTGTTCCAGCGGTTCGGGTGAACCACCGGCCGTTCTCGTAGCCCTTGGCGTCGATCCGGTTGTGCGGACCGCCGTGGTGAGGGCCAGTTTCGGCCGCGCGACCACTCCCCACGATGTGACCACGGCGGTAGACCGACTCATGGCCGTCCTTTCTCGGCTGCGTCGCTGAACGCTTCTCCCCCGTTGGCGCGGCTGGTAGGCTGCGGCCGGAAGCGGCGGGTGAATGATCGATGAACGGGCACGGATGCCACACGGACAGGCCGACGTGAGCGAAGGCATGTTCCGACTCCGTGGACCACGACATGGCAGCTCCCTCCAATTTTGGGTCTCTTCACTCCGAGTCTTTTGGCCCCGGGTCTTTCCGCCCAGCCGGGAACCGCGGTGGGCAGATTCGGCGGGCGTTCCAGGCGCTCCTCGATCCGACCTCATCGGCGCCCTCGAGTCCCCTGTGTCTCGTCACATCCGGGGGACGTTCGCAGTTGGTCCATGAATTGGCCGCCTGGGCGACCGCCTGGGGATTGACGGTCTTCCTTCGTGAAGGAGGGCAGTTCGGTGCGGAGATTCAGAAGGCGGTCGTGGCGAATTGCTGGGGACGGCTGCGGGAGCGAGTGACTGCGGCTGACATGGTGGTGATCGAACACGTGGAAGCGATCGGCAGCCCTCTGCAGTTTTCCAGCTTTCGTCACCTCTTTGATGCCGCGACCTCCGGCGGAACCCGATTCTGTGTCTCGCTGGCCAACCATCCCGCGACGGGCCATCTTCCTCCTGACCTCGCCGGGCGGCTTGCCGGCGGACTCGTCATCCCGCTGACCCAGCGGGAGCCAGCCTCGATAGCAGCCGGCCAGGCTGTCGCCCGTCCATCTGCGGCAGCGGGCCCGCATCCACCGTCGAGCCCGGCCCGTCACCCAAGTTTGGAACGTATCTTCGCCGTCACGGCTCGCCATTACGGAATCGCCGTGGAGACCCTGATCGGTCCTTCCCGGAGCCGGACGGTCTGCCATGCGCGGAGTCTCGCGATGTATCTTGCCCGGCAGTTGACCGACCGAAGTTTTGCGAGCATCGGTCAGGCCTGTGGAAACAGGGACCACACCACGGCCCTCCATGGAATGCGAGCCACTTCGGCTCGCATCGAGGTTGACCCTGTGATCGCTGCCGATGCGGCGGCCATCCGTCACGATCTCGAGAGGCACACTCCTCGGCGGCAACCGCGGTTAGCCCGGTCTCCGACCCTGTCAGTGGAACGTCGATGAATCGTCGGCGAGCAGCGACGGCTCGAAACGACAAATCCACCCACCGCTGTTCAACCCTTGGCAAGCACGATCGCAACTCGCTGCTGACAGAACATTCATCCCATGGACGACGGGGAATCGCTTCATTTCCATCAGCACATCAATATTTTTTCAACAGGAAGTTGTCAGGTTATCCCCAGTATGAGCCGTGACGTGGCAGACATGAACAACCCTGGGTTTCTTGTTCAATCGGCTCTTTTACCATGATCCTCGGATCACCTTGTGACGCACGGTTGTGATCCTCTCCTCCTAGGGCTGCCTCGTGCCCTGCTGTCTCCTGTTTTCCTCCTGTCAATCTCTAAAAAACAAGAAGAGAAGCATTCGCGGAGGCCGTTTCGGAACAGCCGTGTTTCAGGTACATTTGCGGTTCTCCAGCCCCCTCGTTTTCGGGCTCGATCAGTAGGCCGTCTGGATCTGACCCACCGCATGAAAATCCGCTGTCCGAAGGAACCGCTCCTGGCTGCCGTGCAGACCGCTGGAGCGGTCGTTCCAGCTCGCTCTCCCAAGCCAGTCCTCTCGAACATCAAGTTCGAAGCCGGTGACAACGGGGTGGTGATTTCGGCGACCGATCTGGAAGTTGGAATCCGGGCCGATCTTGCCGGTGTGGAAGTCCTGGCACCCGGTTCGGTCCTCCTCCCGAGCGGGCGGCTCTTGGCCATTCTGCGGGAGTCGGCCGCCGGGACGGTGTTCGAGATTCACAGCGACGGCACGGCGGCCGTCGTCAAAGCCCCGAGGAGCGAGTTTCGGCTTCCGGTCGAGGATCCGCTCGAATTTCCCTCCGTAGCGGGATTTTCCTCCGGTCCCTGCTTCGAAATCTCGACACCGCTGATGCGGGAGTTGATTCGTCGGACAGTGTTCGCGACGGACAACGAGTCGAGTCGATATGCGCTGGGAGGCGTGCTGGTAGAGCTGGCGGGCGACCGCGTGATCGCCGTGGGCACGGACGGGCGGCGGTTGGCGAAGATGGAGGGCCCGTGCCAGATCCAGGGTGGCGAGGCGGCCGCTGTGACGCCGATCGTTCCCGCCAGGGCGATGCAGTTGGTCGAACGTTGCCTCGGCTCCGCCGATGTTCCCGTACAGCTGGCCATGCGGGCCGATGCCAGCGAGATTCTGGTTCGCACTGCCGGGACGACGATTTCGGCCCGGCTGGTCGAAGGCAGGTTTCCCCGCTGGCGGGACGTCTTTCCCGATCGTCCCGAGGCGAGCCGGGTGCAGTTGGTTGCCGGGCCGCTGTTGGCGGCGGTGCGTCAGGCCGCGATCGTGACGAGCGAACAGTCCAAAGGGGTCGATTTCTCATTCGAACCGGGCTGTCTCGTGCTCTCGGGAAGGTCGGCCGAGAGCGGTGATAGCCGCGTGGAATTGCCGATCGACTACGGCGGAGAGACTGTGCGGATCAAACTCGATCCCCGGTTCATGGCCGACGTGCTCCGGGTGCTCGACGGTGGCACGACGGTGACGATCGAGATCACCGATCCGCAGAGCGCCTGTGTCTGTCTGACCGACGACGGCTACGGCTACGTGATCATGCCCTTGGCGGCCGACTGATGGGAGGCCGAGCGAGGCGATCGCATGGGAGCCGAACAGGATCGCTCGCAGGGAATCCGCGGGCCGCAGCAGATCGGTCGCCTCGTGTCTCGACTGCTCGCCCGGACGGGCTACGACCGCGAGCAGGCCGCGGATCAGCTGGTCGCGGCCTGGCAGGAGTCGGTGCCGGCACATCTTGCCGGCCACTCCCGGCCGGGGCTTGTGCGGCGTGGCGTGCTGGAAGTGTTCGCCAGCCACTCGGCGATCGTCCAGGAATTGAACTTCGTCAAACCCGTCCTGCTGGGGGCGCTTCAACAGCGACTTCCCACGGCCGGCATCACCGACATTCGCTGTCGCCTCTCGCAGGCGGGAGCTTCAACCTGACGCCGGGCTCCGTGCCCGACCACACCCGATCACCACGCGGAGCAACGCGATGAGCGACGAATCTCTTCAGCCCGGATATACGTCGGCCGACCTCAAGCACCTCTCCGACCGAGACCATGTTCGGGAGCGGTTCGGCATGTACATCGGCGACAACACCTCCCGCGGGCTGCACCACCTCGTCTACGAGGTGGTCGACAACTCGATCGACGAGTGCATGGCCGGCTATGCCAAGCAGGTGAGCGTGACAGTCAACGTCGACGGTAGCGTGACCGTCGAGGACGACGGCCGCGGCATCCCCGTGGACATCCACCCGCAGCTCTCCGAGGAGATGGACCGCGAGGTGTCGACCCTCGAGGGCGTGATGACGGTGCTCAAGTTCGGTGGCAAGTTCGAAAAGGGCGCCTACCAGACGTCGGGCGGTCTCCACGGCGTGGGCGTGACGGTGGTGAACTTCCTGTCCGAGTGGTGCGAGGTCGAGGTCTGCCGCGAGGGCCATGTCTGGCAACAGGAATATCAGCGGGGCGAACCGACCGGGCCGGTGCGGAAGATGGGCACCAGTTCGCGGACCGGTACCAAGACCACCTTCAAGCCCGACCCGCAGATTTTCCCGCAGACGAAATTCTCCTGGGACATCCTCGCCCGCCGGCTGCGGGAATTGGCGTTCCTCAATTCCGGCGTGCGGATCACCTTCAGCGATGCCGCCAGCGGCAACAACGAGAGCTTTTATTACGAGCGGGGCGTGGAGGAATTCGTCGAGCATCTCAACAAGGCCAGCGACCCCGTGCACGCCGACGTGATCACGATCAAGGGGGACGCCGAGGGTGTCTCCTGGGACATCGCGATGCAGTACACGACCGAGTTCACCGAGAGCCTCCACAGTTACGTCAACAACATTTCGACGACCGAGGGCGGCACCCACGTCTCCGGCTTCCGGGCCGCCCTGACGCGGGCCCTCAATGCCTACGGGAAGAAGAACGGTCTCTACAAGGACCTTGTTCCCACCGGCGAAGACGTCCGCGAGGGGCTCACCACCGTGATCAGCGTGCGGGTGCCCCATCCGCAGTTCGAGGGTCAGACGAAGACGAAGCTGGGCAATGGCGAGGTGGAAGGGATCATCAACTCGGCCGTCGGTGACTACCTTGGCCGGTATCTCGAAGAAAACCCCAAGAGCGCCAAGGCGATCGTGCAGAAGGGCGTGCTGGCGGCCGAGGCCCGTGAGGCTGCCAAGAAGGCGAAGCAACTCCTCCGGGAGCGGAAAGGCGCCCTGTCGGGCGGCGGGCTGCCCGGCAAGCTCCGCGATTGCACCAGCCGCGACGTGGCGCGGTGCGAGCTCTACCTCGTCGAGGGCGATTCGGCCGGTGGCAGCGCCGAGGGGGGGAGGCATCGCGAATACCAGGCGATCCTCCCGCTCCGGGGCAAGATCATCAACGCCTACAAGAGCCGCGAGGACAAGGTGCTCGCCAACGAGGAGGTGCGGAGCGTGATCTCGGCGATCGGCGCCGGCATCGGACAGGAGGCTGACCTGGGCAAGCGTCGGTACGACAAGGTCGTGATCATGACCGACGCCGACGTCGACGGCTCCCACATCCGCACGCTCCTGCTCACCTTCTTCTACCGGCAGATGTACCGCCTCGTGGCGGAGGGACATGTCTACGTGGCCCAGCCGCCACTGTTCCGCGTGCGGTCGAAGAAGCACACCTACTATGTCCAGACCGAAGACGAGATGAAGACCCAACTCCTCGACCAGGGGCTGGGCGAAGGGGTGTTTCTACCGGGTGATGGCCGGGAGATCGCCGGCGACGAGATGCAGAAGCTCTGCCGCACGCTCGCCGGACTCGAGGACGCCCTGCTGGCCCTGGAGAAGCGGGGCGTCAGTCTCCGCGACCATGCCCGGCGTCGAGATCCGGCCACCGGCAAATTGCCGATGTACCACGTGTACTACGGAATCGAGGAGCGGTGGTTTGCCAGCCGCGACGAGTTCGAGGCCTTCGTCACAAGCAAGGAGCAGGCCGCTGGGGGCACGCTGCCCGTCGGTCGGATCGAGGAATCCATCGCCGCCGGTGACACCACGCCGGGCACGGCCCACGACACCGGCCGCGACCAGTTGGTGATGGTCGATCTCCATGAGGTTCGCAGCATCAACGCGGGTCTCAAAGAACTCGACACGATGGGGTTCGGGATCGAATCGCTTCTTCCGGAGGACCGGACCGGCACCGAGGAGCCGCGGTACAAGCTCCGGCGGGGTGACAACGAGATCGGCCTGGAGGATCTTCGCGGTCTCCTGACCGCGGTTCGTCGGGCGGGCGAGAAGGGGCTCTCGATCACCCGGTTCAAGGGGCTCGGCGAGATGAATGCCGAGGAGCTTCGGGAGACCACACTCGATCCGGCGAACCGCACCCTCCTACGGGTGACGATGTCGGATGCCGCCGCCGCCGACGACCTGTTCCGCGTCTTGATGGGCGAAAAGGTCGAACCGCGGCGTGATTTCATCGAAAAACACGCGCTCGACGTCAAGAACCTCGACGTCTGATTCCTCGACGGGCCGACTCATGACGCCTCCAGCTGGATCGGCAGGTCCGCCCGACATCGTCGCCCGGGCTCGGGGGCTGCCGGGACTCGTGACGGCGGTCGTCCATCCCTGCGACGTGCCGTCGCTCGAGGCGGCGATCGTCGCCCGCGATCGGGGCCTGATCGACCCGATCCTGATCGGGCCGGAGGAGCGGATTCGGGCGGCAGCCCAGGCCGGGGGCATCGATCTGTCAGGCTGCGTCATCGATCCGGTGCCCTACAGCCATGCCGCGGCCGCACGCGGCGTGGAACTCGTCCGGCGGGCCGAGGCCGAGGCGATCATGAAGGGCAGCCTCCATACCGACGAGTTGATGGCCGAGATCGTCAAGGCGGAGTCGGGCCTGCGGACCGCCCGGCGGATCAGTCACGTGTTCGTGATGCAGGTGCCGGCGCTCGAGCGGCTCCTGTTGGTGACCGACGGGGCGGTCAACATCGATCCGTCGCTCGAGGTGAAGGCCGACATCGTTCGCAACGCGATCGACCTGGCCCGGGCCCTGGGGATCAGGGAGCCGCGTGTCGCGATCCTGTCGGCGGTTGAAACTGTCACCTCGAAGCTGCGGTCGACCCTTGACGCCGCGGCCCTCTGCAAGATGGCCGAACGCGGTCAGATCGCGGGCGGCATCCTCGACGGACCGCTGGCCTTCGACAACGCCGTGTCGCTCGCCGCCGCCCGCACCAAGGGCATCGCTTCGGAGGTGGCCGGCCGGGCCGACATCCTCGTGGCGCCCGATTTGGAAGCCGGGAACATCCTGGCGAAGCAGCTCGAGTATTTCGCCGGGGCCCTTGCCGGCGGCGTGGTGCTCGGGGCGCGGGTGCCGGTGATCCTCTCGAGCCGGGCCGATCCGCTCGAGTCGCGGGTGCTGTCCTGTGCGGTGGCCGTGCTCTTCGCCCATTCCCGCCGGGGTGCCGACGCATGACGGGCGGACGGCCGATCCTCGTCGTCAATGCCGGGTCGAGCAGCATCAAGTGCGGTGTCTATCCCGCCGACGAGAGTCGCCGCCGGGTGGGTGTCCACTGCGACGTCGGAACCGACGGCTGTGACCTCGTGATCACTGGCGCCGCGGAGGAGCCGATCCGGGAACACCTGCCGGCGGCCTCCGCTGCCGATCCGCTCTGGGAGGCGGCTCTTCGCCTCACCATCGAACGGGCGGTCGAGCGCAGCGGCGGGCCGGTCGTGGCGGTCGGTCACCGGATCGTGCACGGCGGGCTCGAGTTTGCCGCGCCGGTCGTCGTGAACCCCGATGTCCTCGCCCGGATCGAGGCCCTCGCGCCGCTCGCGCCGCTGCACCAGCCGCAGGGTGTGGCCGGCATCCACGAGGCACGCCGGAAGGCACCGGACGCCCTTCAGGTGGCCTGCTTCGACACGGCTTTTCATCACTCCTGCCCGCCGGAGTCGATGCGGTTCGCCCTGCCCCGTCGTTGGCACGACGCGGGCGTGCGGCGGTATGGCTTTCATGGGCTCTCCTACGAGTCGATCGTGAGGCGGCTGCCGACGGTGACCGGGGGCCTGCCAGACCGCCTGATCGTGGCCCACCTCGGGGCCGGTGCCAGTCTGTCCGGCATCCGGGCCGGCCGCAGTCTGGCGACCACGATGGGCTTTACGCCGCTCGACGGCCTGGTGATGGCCACCCGCTGCGGCGGGATCGACCCCGGGGCGGTGCTCCACCTGATCCGTCGGGAGGGCCTCTCGGCGGCGGAGGTCGAACGGATGCTGACGCGGGAATCGGGCCTGCTCGGTGTCTCGGGCTCCAGCGGCGACATGCGGCTCTTGCTGGGCTCCGACGATCCGCGGGCGGCGGAGGCCGTGGAACTGTTCTGCTATCGGGCCGTGCGGGAGATTGGCTCCCTGGTGGCCGCCCTGGGCGGCCTCGACGCGGTCGTGTTCACGGCCGGGATCGGCGAGCATGCTCCCGCGATCCGCAGCCGGATCGTCGCCGGGCTCGAGTGGCTCGGCCTTGAACTCGATCCGGCCGCCAATGCGGGCCACGGACCGCGGATCAGTTCGCCCGCGAGCCGGGTTGCGGCCTGGGTGATTCCGACCGACGAGGAAGCCGTGATCGCAGCCCACGTGCGGCAGGTGGCTACGGCATTTCGGCAGTGATCGCCATCACGATCGGGGCCGTGTCGTCGTTGCCCTTGGCGAGTTCGAGCGTCTTGATGCTCTTGGCCTGGTGCGGCACCACGACCACGTGGCGGAGTTGCCGGCCGCCGAGGTCGAAGGCGAACTCGCTGCTGGGCACGTCGTTGCGGGCGATGTAGTCGGAAAGGTGCTCACCGTTGATGAGCGGGTGAATCTCCTGGGTCTCGTCGTCGTAGGTGATCCGTACGAGCAGCGACTCGCTGCCCTTGGCCGAGTGGGGCCATCCCCAGCCCGACACGCCGCCGAGGATGTGGATCGCCTTGACTGGAGAGCCGACCGGCACCGACACCTTGCGCGGCATCTTGGGCGGCAGATACCCGTGGGGCCCGTAGAGCATGATCACGTTGGGCACGGTATCGCCCCGCGGATCGACCAGTACGAATGGAATCCCGCCGACGATCTTCGGCCCCCAGTCAGGAAACACGAGCCGCTCGGTCTCACTCTTCGATTCGTAGAACATGCCCCTGGTGCTCGAGGCGGTGACGACCTTGTCGAGCGGCAGCGGCACGAACTTGCCGCGGGCGGTGAGGAAGGCGAGCAGATCGGCCAGCCCACGGGGCGGAATCTGCTTCTCGAACCCGACTGGCATCAGGGAGTTCGTGGAGGGGACGAACTCGTCGATCTCGTCTCGCTGGATCACATGCCGCTTGCCTTCGGCATCGACCAATTCGATCGCCGTTTTGCTCTCGCCGGCCAGCAGGCCATTGACCACGTGGCCGGCGTCGGTGGCCACGGTGTAGGCCCGATAGTTGCCCTCGACCGACCGGTTGGGGTCGAGGATGTGGATCAGGAGTTCCTCGGCGGGGTGCACCGACATGCCGGTGAGTTCGGGGCCCACCTTGCCCCCGTCCCCGGTATGCATGTGGCACTTGCCGCAATGTTCCTTGAAGACCGCCTTGCCGTGCACGGCATCGCCTCCGGCCAGGACCACCGGCAGCACCTCGTCGATCACCTTTTGGCGGTCGGCGTCGGGCAGGCCCCCGCCGGCGGCGATCAGCTTGCGGGCCCGGTCGCGGAGGCCGCGATCCCGGTGCTCGGCGAGTCGGTTTCGTTCCACGAGCGCGAGGTCGGTGAGCCGGATGGCTCCCTGCTCGAGTCGCTCGACGAGCACCCGAGCCCAGGTGCGATTGTTCACGGCCTCGCGGTAGGCGGCCTCGCGGACGGTCGGCGGCAGCAGGACCGCCTTTTCGAGCACGGCCGCGGCGGTCTCGGGAGCGGTGGACTGGGCCACGGCCGACAGGATCCCGGTTGCGAACTCGGGGTCGGTCCGGGCGTCGATTCGTTCGAGGAGCCGGTCGGCCACGGCGGCGTCGGCGGGCCGCAACAGGATCAGCCGGCGAGCGGCTTCGAGTCGATCCTTGTCGGAGGCCGCGGTGTCGTCGACCGCCGCCACCAATGACTCGGTGACCGTCTCGATCTGGGCGTCGAGGGCGTCACTGCCGGCCCGCTGCACGAGCGTGATCAACTGCCCCTGGGCGGCCACCGGAAGGGATGCCACCAGTGTGCCGAGCGCAGCCTTCGCCTCGGCGTCGAATGCGATCGCTTTGCCGTTGGGCCAGCCGCGGGCCAGGCCGGTGAGGGCCGCGGCGGCGGTGTTTGGATTTTTTTTCGGCAACTGGGCGACGAGCGCGGCGACCGCCTGGCCATCGCCACCGCGGGCCACATGCTCGGCCACCCGCTCGACCAGGGCGAGCCGTTGAGCGGAGGCTGGGGCGGCCGGCGGTGCCGGTTCGGCCTCGGCCTGCAAGAGCACGCCCGAGATCAGCGTAGGCAACACGCCGGCGGCCTGGACGGCGGCAGCGCTCGTCGCGGCGTCGGCGAGCACGGGATCGGCGAGGGTTCGGGGATCCTCGAGCATGGCCAGCGCGATCGCGGCCGCCTGTTCCGACGGAGGAAACTCACCCAGCGCCTCGAGGAGCCAGAGCCGGACGAGCGGGGCGGCGTCGGCGGATAGGCCCGCATCCTCAAAGGCCTTGAGGGTCCCGTCCGTCCGTGGCAGCACCCGGATGGCGTTCATTCGCACCCCGGCCGACGGATGCCGGAGGGCCTGCTCGACCACCGCGACTACGGCCGGATCGGCCGCCGGCCCGTCGACGGCCCCGAGCTGCCGCAGCGTCCAGAGGGCATGGATCGCGGCCGGATTGAGGCCGATCGCATCGACCACAGGGTCGGCGACGAGTTTCACGAGAGCCGGCACGACGTCACGGCCCCCATCGGGACGGCCCGCGGCCCGATCGATGATCTTGCGCTGGGCCCGTTCCCGCCAAAACATGTTGGCATCGCCCAGGGCGGCGACGAGTTCGGCGGGCGAGGCTCCGGCCAGCGTGGTGCGGTGGGCCGTGGCAGCCGTCGCGTCGTGCACCACCCGCCACAGCCGGCCGTGCACCTTGTCCCGCAGCGGCGTCACGTAGGCGTTGCCCTTGCCGTTTTCGAAGCCGGCAGGCGTGGGATTGTGCTGGACGATGAAGTTGTACCAGTCGATCACCCAGACCTGCCCGTCGGGGCCGACGTCGGCCTGGATCGGCGCAGTCCATTCGTCGTCGCTGGCGACGAGGCTCCAGGCCATCCTGCTGCGGAAGGCCGCGCCGCTCGGCGAGATCTCGAAGGTGGCCACGACATGGCCGGTCGGCTCGCAGACGAACGCCGTGCGGTTCCAGTATTCCGGCGGATAGGCCCGGGCTGTGTAGAGCCGGTGGCCCGCAGCGGCTGTGAAGCGGCCATGATGATCGACCTGCCGCACGGGCGCCTTGCCGTCGGGCGTTCCCTTCCGCGGGGCGACCTCCATCTCGGGGCTGCCTGAGATGCCGCCGAGCGTGGAGGCGTTCCAGCCTCGCACCCGCTCGTACACCCGGTTCGGCAGCGGCATGTGCTCGCTGGGATTGCCGTTGGCCGTCGAGCCGAAGAGCACACCCTCCTCGCTGAAGCCGAAGCCCCAGGAGTTGTTGTTGGTGCTCCGGAGAAACTCGAGCCTGGAGCCGTCGGGCTTGAACCGAAAGAATCCCTGCTTGAACTCGAGGTCCTCGTCGCCGACCCGACCCTTGAAGCCCGAGTAGCCGACGATGCCGTAGACCTGCCCGTCGAGCCCCCAGGTGAGGTTGCTGGGGCCGGCATGGGTGTCGTAGGTGCCCCAGCCCGTGAACAACTGCCGTCTCACGTCGGCCCGGCCGTCGCCGTCGGTGTCCTTGAGATAGAGCGTGTGCGGAGCCTGGGTGACGATCAGGCCGCCGTCGTGGGCCAGCATGCTCGTGCAGATCGAGAGCGGTTCGCAGAACACCGTCCGTTTGTCGTAGGTGCCGTCGCCGTCGGTGTCATCCAGCCGGATGATCCGGTCGTGGCCCTCGCCCTCGCCCGGGAGTACGATCCCGTTGGGGTAATCGACGCTCTCGGAAACATACAGCCCGCCGTCGTGATCGAAGGCGAAGGCCAGGGGCTTGGCCTGGAAGAGCGGCTCGGCCGCCACGAGGTCGATCGTGAAGCCGCGGGGCGTGATCGCGTGCTTTTGTGACTCCTCAGGCTCGAGCGGCTTCTGCATCTCCGTGATCGGCTCCCCCATCTTTCCCCACTCCGCTTTGGGGATGTAGAAGGGCACCTTGGCGGGCTGATATTCGAAGGCCTTGAGTCCTGCGGGGGTCGTCGTCATCTCAGGATGGCCGACAGAGGGCCCCGCGGCGGCCGGATCACGGCCGGCGGCGTAGCGGATGCCCCGCTCGACGAGGTTGTGGAAGCCGGGATTTCCCCAGGTTCGCTGGTCGTGGCCCCAGGCGGTGTAGAAGACCCGCCCCTTGCCCTCGGTCCGGACCCAGGTCCAGGGCTCCCGATGCTCCCCTTCGACCCGCTCCTCGAGCACGGTTCGGCCCCGCTCGTTGTGCTTTGTGTGCACGTAGGTCTCGTCCCAGCTGCGAAAGCCACCGAAGCCCTTCATCACGGGATGGTCGGGGGCCGCGATCTCGGTCGAGAACTCTCCCGCGCCGTGCTTCTGGAACTGGGCTCCGACCAGGTCGATCCAGAGCGGCGAGTTCTGGAAGCAGAAGCTCGCGCAGTGGAGGGGAACGAGCCCTTTGCCGCCCCGGACATACTCGGCGATCGCCGCCTCGTGCTCCGGCGAGATCGACTCGATGTTGGCGAATACGGCCAAGGCGTCGTAGTCGGCCAGCACGGTCGGGTCGAGGTCGGCCAGGTTCTCCGTGTAGACCAGTTCGATGCCCCGGCCAGCGAGCACAGGCTCGAGCTGGGCGAACCGCGCCGCCGGCTGGTGGTGGCCGCGGTCGCCGAGGAACAGCACCTTGATCGGAGCCTCGGCGGCGGAGACCGCCGAGGTCGCCAGAGTGATCGCGAGTGCGAGGAAGCCCATGAGCCGAATCACGTGAATCTCCTTATGCCCGGTCACTTGCAACCGCCATCATTCGACCTGTGCTCCGTCGGTCGTTTCGCCGAAGCGCCGGGTGGGTGACAGAGGAATTTCTAGGCTTCCGCGGCGATCGTTCAACTTGAAAACGACCACTCTGGGAGCTTCAAGATCGCGCCCCCCTTCATGGCCGACTCGTGGGCCATCAGGCCCGTGCAGGTCCAGTTGGCGCTCTGGCGGGCGTTGGGATACGGGTCGCGGCCCTCGACCAGCGCCGTCACGAACTCGTGCACCAGATGGGGATGGCTGCCGCCGTGACCACCACCCTGCGTAAAGGAAAGGTGCTGGTGATCGTCGGCGTCGTACACGCCGCCGGTGGTGAACCGGCGGATCGGCTCCGGCAGGAGGTGGGCGAAGTCGGGCACCGGCACCCGCTTCGGGATCTCGGGCTCCGGAACCTTGGCGGTGTGGATTACCGGCTCCTCGTTCTCGCAGAGCTGCCACTCGAAACTCTTCGTCGAGCCGTAGACGTCGAAGCTCTCCCGGTATTGTCGGGCCGTATCGAACAAGGAGCGGATCACGCGGGCCACCACGTCGCTGTCCCGGAGCCTGACATGGGCGGTCTCGATCGCGAACGGCGAGCCGTATTTCCCGATGAGTTCCTCGCGGATGCGGCCCGAGCCGAAGCAGCTGACCTCGTCGGCGTCCTTCCGCTGGAGGGCGAGGCAGGGGCCGACGCAGTGGGTGGCGTAGTGCATCGGCGGCAGGCCCGGCCAGTAATTCGGCCAGCCGTCCATGTCCTGCTGATGGCTGGCCTGGACAAACTGGATCCGGCCGAGTTCGCCGGCGTCGGCCATCTGCTTGATGAACAGGAACTCGCGGGCGTAGACGACCGTCTCGGCCATCATGTACTTGAGTCCGGTCCTGTCGCAGAGTTCCACGATCTTCCGGCAGTCTTCCACGCTCGTGGCCATCGGCACGGTGCACATGACGTGCTTCCCGGCCTCGAGGGCGGCCAGCGACATCGCGGCATGGTCGGGAATCGGGGAATTGATGTGGACCGCGTCGATCTCCTTGTCGGCGAGCACATCGGCGTAGTTCGTGTACCGCCGCTCGACCCCGTAGCCGCCGCCGACCTGGTCGAGCTTGTCCTTCGACCGCTGGCAGATGGCGACCAACTCGGCATGTGGATGCCGTTGATGGATCGGGATGAACTCGGCCCCGAAGCCGAGGCCGACGATGGCGGTGCGAACCTTCCTACTCATGGATCCTCCCAAGACGATACAGATCTGCAGAGCGGCCCACTCTTACGCCGCAGACCGCGGCCGACCACGGAAAAAGGTCGCTGGACCTTTCCATGGATTCCATAGTGTGACCCCGAAAACCCGCGGCGTCCACGGGCTTTTCTCGGGGCGGCTTGAACTTTTGCGGCCTGTCAGGCCGCCTGCCGGGCTACTGGACGTCGATGAGTTCGACGAGGAAGTGGAGCGTGGCGTTGGGCGGGATCGTGCCAGGGATGCCGCGGCTGCCGTAGCCCAGCGAGCCCGGAATCTCGAGCTCGATCATGCCCCCTTCGCCCACCAGCTGCATGCCCTCGGTCCAGCCCGGAATCACCTGGTTGAGCGGAAACGAGATCGGCTCCCGCCGCTGGTAGGAACTGTCGAACACCTTCCCGCCGTCCAGCCAGCCGTGGTAGTTCACCTTCACGGTGTCGCTGGCCCGGGCCATGCCGCCGGCGCCCTTGCGGAGCACGCGGTAGCGAAGCCCCGACGGGGTGGCGGTGAACTCGACGGCCGCGTCGGCATCGATCGCCCCGGCACCGGGAGGAAGCTGGGGATGGGGGGCATCGGCGGCCATGGCAGACTCCAGGGTGAGACAGACGAGGGAAGCAACGAGCACGAATCGGAACCGGGAAGCGAAGGACTGCATGGGCGAAGGCTCCAAGAAAGGAAAGATGGGATCTCGACTCGCTCAACACGCAGGCCGGGGTTGTCTGCGCCATCTCGCCGGACGTGGGCGCCCGGCCTACAGCCCGGCGCACACACCGAGGAAAACAAGCGAGACCCGCCAGGCTCCACAAGGTTTACTAC
>CAYVNX010000056.1:18640-18993 GCA_964453165.1 uncultured Candidatus Kuenenia sp.
AACCTCGCTTCACCGTACTGGCTCCACTCGGTTTCCTACGCCGCTCGATTGGCACAGGCAACCCCTCCGACCGACCGAACGGGCGAAAGAGACCGATCAACCGGCCGGGAATCTACCCTGAATCAGCCCGATCGTGCGAGCAGGGCTTCGATCGCGTCCGGCTCGATCGGCACGTTCGCACAGAGATCAACCGGGCCGTTTTCGGTCACGAGCACGTCGTTTTCCAGGCGGACGGCCAGGCCCTCGGCCGGGATGTAGATTCCCGGCTCGACGGTGATCACCCAGCCCGGCTCGAGCGGGCCGTCGGTCGGGGCGATGTCATGGACGCCCAGGCCGAGCGAGTGGCCCAGCCC
>CAYVNX010000057.1:0-18624 GCA_964453165.1 uncultured Candidatus Kuenenia sp.
CACCATCTCGCGGAAGGTCGACAGATCGCACCGCAGCTCTTCGAGCGCATACATCGCCCGGGACCGCGTCCGTCCAAGTCAAATCCGCCGACTCCCGGACGCACCTGGTGGACGCAGGCCCAGATCTACTTGCAACTCTTTTGCATGTGCTATATGGTTGCACGAATTGTCGTCGCCCTTCGTGAGAACCGCCATGGCCGAACCGTCCCCCCTGCAGCCCGCCCGCCCCGCCGACAGCCGCCTGCCCGTGACGGTTCTGTCGGGCTTTCTCGGGGCCGGCAAGACCACGCTCTTAAACCATGTCCTCGCTAACCGCGAGGGCCGCCGGGTGGCGGTGATCGTCAACGATATGAGCGAGGTCAACATCGACGCCCAGGTGATCGCCGGCGGCCCGCGGGGTGCGGCCGCACCGCGGCTCTCCCGCACCGAAGAGAAACTGGTCGAGTTCTCCAACGGCTGCATCTGCTGCACGCTCAGGGAGGATCTCCTCCAGGAGGTGGCAAACCTCGCCCGGGAGGGCCGCTTCGACTATCTGCTCGTGGAGAGCACCGGCATCTCCGAGCCGCTGCCGGTGGCCGAGACCTTCACCTTCACCGACGAACAGGGCGAGAGTCTTTCGAGCCTGGCCCGGCTCGACACGCTCGTCACAGTCGTCGATGCCAGGAACTTCTTCAACGACTACTGCTCCCGCGACGAGCTCCGCGACCGGGGCATCGGCCTCGACGACGAGGATGCCCGCGACGTCGTGCAGTTGCTGGTTGACCAGGTCGAGTTTGCCAACGTGATCGTGATCTCAAAGACCGATCTCGTGACCGCGAGCGACCTGGCCTACCTGCGGGCCATCCTCGCGACCCTCAATCCCCAGGCTCGGATCATCGAGGCGGCGTATGGCGGCGTGCCGCTGGCGACGGTACTCGACACGGGGCTGTTCGACGTCAACCACGCTGCGGCCCATCCCGGCTGGCTGGCCGAGCCGAGAGGCACGCACGTTCCGGAGACCGAGGAATACGGCATCTCGAGCATCGTCTTCCGCTCCCGGCGGCCGCTCCATCCGCAGCGGTTCTGGGACCTGATCACCGGGCCCGCGTACAAGGGTGTGATCCGTTCCAAGGGCTTTCTCTGGCTGGCCACCCGGCCCGACTGGGCGGCCGTGTGGTCAACCGCCGGGGTCGTGTCGAGCCTCGAACCGGGCGGCCTGTGGCTGGCGAGCGCCGCCGAATCCGAGTGGCCTGAGGGCCTCGACCTCACCGACGTCGAGGCGATCTGGGAAGAGCCCTGGGGTGATCGGCGGCAGGAACTCGTGATCATCGGAGCCAACCTCGCCGACAACCTCCTTCAACAACTCGATCGCTGCTGCCTCTCCGATGCGGAAATCGCCCTGGGTCCGGAGGCCTGGACGGAATTTGAAGACCCCTTCCCGGCCTGGCGGATCGCAGCGGGTGAACCGGCCGAGCAGGATTCGGAGGACAACATGATCGAGTTCACCGAAGGCGAACCAACCCTCGATGACACCGTCGTCGAGGGCTCCGACAGCAACTGAACGCCCCGCGACGCGCAGCGGAGGCCTTGCTCAACCGTCCCGGGGCCGCTCGCCGCCGCCGAGTTCTGGCCGCCGCGCTGCTTCCCGGGCTGTCCTTCATCAAGCAGCCGCCTCTCCAGTACGCTCCGTTCCAGCCACAACACCAGGGAGCTCGGGGGGGCAGTCCATGCGGAACTTCATCGTCTTGTTCAAGGGCAAGGAGGGCACGAGCCCGCTCATGCGGCTGCTGGATCGGTTCGAAAACGTCGACGTCATCCATCAGGTAGGGAACAGGGGGTGGGAACCCTTCGACTTCCATAACTGCGGAGCGATGTCCCTCGCGAATCTGGAGGCGTGCCTGGATCATGTCTATGGAAAGGGCCCCATCGCGATGGACGCACTCAACGCGATCTACCAGCGGACGGCGACGCGGGCCTTGCATCCCTTTCACAGGGAGAGAGCGGTCGGGTTCAAAATGCGGTTTCAGCCGCCGTTCCGTGGCCCCGGCACGCGACACGAGCCAAACGCGAGTCAGCAACTCGCGGGTTCAGGCGGCGATCACGCTCGCTTCCCCAAGCTCATGATCGAGGTGCTGAAGAGGCACGACGTCACCGTGTTCCTCGCCGTGCGCCAGGATCTGCTGCGTTGGGCGCTCTCGCTCTACCACGGGGCTGGAACCGGCAAGCCGGGTCACCGCCAATTCAAGCTCGCGAGGGGTGAGATCCGACGCAAAGACCTCCAGACGATCCTCGAACTCGGTTGGACCAAGGCCGAGGTCGAGAGGGCATGTGCGGCTGGAGCCTACTTCGAGAAGGTGCACTCACACGATCTTGCCTCCTGGATCCTCAATTACGACGCGGTGAGGGCGCGTGTCGGGAACGCCTATGAAGCCTGGTACTGACCCGCGGGATTGCCCGGGGTGTCGCATGTGCCGCTGTGACGCCCGGCCGTGGGCCGCCATGGGCTATCGGCGGCAACGCCGCAAGCCCGAGAAGCAAACCGGGCCCCAGGGCCTCCGCCAAGGCCGAAAGAACAGCAACTCCCATTCCAAACACGCTCGTTTCCGGCTGGAATCATGTCCGCCGGGAGTCCCTCGACGAACCCACGACTTGACGCCGGAGCGAGGAAGCCCTACTTTTACAACTCAGTTGCATCTATAGACCGGTGGTGCCTCGTATGCTGCCCGCTGATGCCCGTCGTTCCGCTCGCGGTTTCACCCTCGTCGAGCTCTTGGTGGTGGTCGCGATCATCGCCACCCTGACCGGGCTGCTGCTGCCGGCCGTGCAGGCGGCCCGCGCGGCCGGCCGCCGCAGCCAGTGCGCCAACAACATCCGCCAGGTCTCGCTCGGCATCATCACCTACGCCGATGCCCATCGCGGCCGGTTCCCCTCCCGCACCCACACGGCCTCGGAAGCGGAACATCTGCACTGGATCGAACAACTCGCTCCCTTCGTGGAAAGCGTCGATTCGATCCGCCGGTGCCCCGACGATCTCCTCGGTGACCTGCGGATGCGGGGTCTGCCCGGCAGCGGCGAGGACTACGCCGATCCGCTCCATCCGGATCCGGCCAAGCGGTTCACGCCTCAGACCAGCTACATCGCCAACGGATACCTCTCCTTCGCCGACAATCTGTCTGGGTCAAAGGGCATCAACAATCTCAACAAGGTCCCCGCCCGCTCGAAGACCGTGATGCTGTTCGAAAAGTTCTCGAACCCAGCCGGGCTCTCGAGCCAGGCGCTCCAGTTGGCCGAGCTTCGCAGCAGCCACTTCGACCACACCCACTCCCCCGAATGGTTTCGCTGGTATCCGTCCCGTAAAGACCGGGTGCTCCGGGATATCTCAGCCGAAATCGAGCTTGTCCGGCACGGCCAGGGCAGCCACTTCGCCTATGCCGACGGCCATGTGCGGATCGTCACCGAATCAGAGATCGGCCAGTGGGTGGAACAGGGTTTCGACTTCGCCGCCCCGGCCCAGTGACAGTCCCGACCGTCGGGGCGATCCGATCGGCCCTTCCACTGGCAGCCTCGCAACGGACGCATCATGAGAGTCCTCCTCGGGACCGCGGCGTGTCTCGCCTGGCTCGGTCTGGCCACCCAGGCCGTGGCCCAACTCCACTCCGGTGACATCACCCTCAGCGTGCCCGTGGCCGGGGGCCCGATCGTCACAACCGGCGGCGAGTGGGTGGGCGAATATGCCGGCCGGGTCTTCGACGAAGGGATCATGCCGACGGCGCCGCCGTTTGTGACGAGCTCGCCGGGGTTTGACAGTTCCACCGGCACGTTCCCAGCAGGATCGCTGATCCGCTTTGACTTCGTGAAGGAACTGCTGTTCTGGGATGGCGCGATGCTCGCGCCGACCACCGCGACGATGACCGTCGACTACCAGGACGTGCGGTTTGCGACCATCTCCGGCAGCGACACCGCCGGGGCGCCGGGCTTCATCATCACGTCGGTGCCGAGCAACGGATCGTTCCACGAGCATCTCGACTACGCCCTGCCGAGCGATGCCGCCGCAGGGCTCTACGGTCTCGTGCTCACGCTCGGGCCGGGCAGGGCCACGCCGGCCTTCACCACGTCGGATTCGTTTCTCGTGACCTTCGCCCGGGGGTCGTTCTCGGGGTATGTGGCCGGCCTCGAGGCGATGGTCGACGCGGCCTTTGGTGCGGCCGGCATCGTGATCGACGTCCCGTCGGGCATCCAAACCCAGGCGGAGGCAGGGTATCCCGCGATCGCATCCGCACCCTCGGTGAGGAAGGCCGGCGGCGGCACGCTCGTCTTCGACGCGGCCAACAGCTACACAGGGCCGACGACGATCGCGGCGGGCACGCTCCTGGTCACGAACGCAAACGCCCTGGCGAACACGACCGTGACGGTCGCCGCGGGCGGATCGCTCGTGCTGCCGCCCGACGCCCGCGTGGTCGCGGGAATCGACGGGCTCGCGATTCCTCCGGGGCCGAGCGGCGGGCTGGTGAATCTAGGCGCGGGGGAATTCACGATTGCCGCGGGCGGCATCTCGGCGGTGGATCTCCGGGCCAGCATCATCGCAGGCCGAAATGGCGGTGGCTGGAACGGCGCGACGGGGATCACGTCGAGTAGGGCGGCAGCGGCGGGGGGCACGCGGGCCGTGGGCTACACCGTAGCCGCGGACGGCTCAAGCCGCGTCTCGTTTGCGGCCGCGGGCGACGTCGATCTCAGCGGGGCGGTCAATGTCTTCGACCTGGTCAGCGTCAATGCATCGGGCACCTACGGAACCGGGACGGCGAGCGTCTGGAACCAGGGGGATTTCAATTACGACGGGGCCACGAACGTCTTCGACCTCGTGGCTGTGAATACCGCGGGGGCCTACGGGCAGGGGAATTATTTCCCGACCTCCACCAGTCTCGTCGGCAGTGGCACGGCAGTGCCGGAACCAGGCACGGCGATCCTGGCGGTCGCCGCCCTGGCGGCGGCATTCGGCGTCGGTCCGCAGCGGCTGCGGCCGCGATTCGCCCGCCCGGAAAAATCCTGCAACTGAGTTGCAAAGCCTTCCGGACCTCGGTACCATCATGCAAACGAGTTGCAGGACTGCCGCAGGGGCGGCTCGTTCCTGCAGCCTGTCCTCCCTCGGAGCCTCCATCGCCATGAACGCGTTTGCCTCCCTGATGCCCTCGGCTTCCTCGATCGTCCGGCTCGCCCTCGCGATCAGCCTCGTGCCCACAGCGGTGCTGGCCGTCGACACCTGGTCCGCCGACCACGGTGACATCGGGGTCGCCTACGACCCGGCCGATCCGACGGCGTTTGAGATGGAAGTGCACATTGAGCAGGGGGGCGTGGTGAATGGGGTGCCAATCACGAACCCCGCCGGCCAGGCCTTCGAGCCAGGCGACATCGTGATCGAGGTGCCAGCCACCGCCAATCTCCAGCGAATCGACAATCCGACCGGGTTCTGGACCGGCCTGGCCGCTGGCTACAACTTCACCGGCTCCCAGTACAACGCCCTGGGTGTTCCGGTGGGCGCAAACCTCTGGGTGCTATCTCCGACCGGGGCCGACGCCGACCACTACGGCACGCCGTTTCTGGGCTGGGCCACGGAAGAGGGATTCGACGGCGAAAGCTTCGGCAACGTCACATTCACCCCCACGTCGTTCTCCGCCCCGGCGGGCGCCACGATGGCGATCTACAACGGCAATACCCAGGAGTGGGTTCTCCAAGCCGGTGACACGACCTTTGTCGGCGACTCGTTCTCCATACCAGCCGAAAGCCACGTCCACCGGACGATCTTCTTTACGGAGCCGGGGCTCTATCAGGTGGGGATCCAGGCGGCGGCACTCAACGGCGCCACCTCGGTGAGCGGTTCGGCCCTGTACTCGTTCCAGGTCGTTCCCGAACCGGCCAGCTCGGCGATGCTCGCCGCCTCAGCCGCTGGACTCTTGGCCGGCTGGTGGCGGCTGAGGAGGCCCCGCCGGCGGCCCGCCGCCTGATTCGGCGATCCCGGGAGTTCGGCCTGTTAGGGCTGGGGAGATCGTGCGGTTCTCCTGGAGTCGAACCCGCCCGCCCCTCTCCCGAGGTTGCCGCATGATCGCCGCCGCCCCAGCCCGCCCCGCCCGGATCCGCAGCACCAAAAGCAAGCAGGCCTCGCCCGCTCTGGATTCATCCCTCGACCGCTCCGCCCGGCTGCTTGAGCTTCGTAGCCGGCGGCAGGCATTGTTCGCCCGAGAGATCGACTACATCCCGTGCCGAGAGTTTCTCAAGGCAGATGCCGAGCGACTCGCGACCGAACCCCCGGCGGCAGCGAGCGAACCGCTCACGCGAGCCGAGGCCCCGCCGTCCTCCGACCGCGGCACCCCTTACATTGCCAGCCTGTACCAGAATCGGCTGCTGACAAGGGACGAAGAGCAGTTTTATTTCCGGCGGATGAACTGGCTGAAGTTCAAGGCCGCCACTACCCGTGGCCGGTTCGATCCTCGCCGGGCCTCCGCCCGCCAGATCGAACAGGTGGAGGGGCTGCTCGCGGAAGCCGAGACGGTCAAGGCCATCCTGATCACCTCGAATCTCCGGCTCGTCGTCTCGATCGCGAAGAAGTTCGTCGATCCCAGTTGGTCATTCGATGAACTCGTCAGCGAAGGCAATCTCGCTCTGATGCGAGCGGTCGAGAAGTTCAACTTCGCGCTCGGCAATCGGTTCAGCACCTATGCCACCTATGCGATTCAGCGGCACTTTTTCCGGCTCTCGCACCGCGGCCGGCAGTTCCGCAAGCGGTTCACCAATGGCGAGGAGTCGTTCCGTGACCGGGCCGAGGAACCGTCCCAGGCCGAGTATTGCTCCTCCGAACAGATCGCCTTGCTCAAGAATCTCTTCGACGGATTCCTCTCGGAACTCGAGCCTCGTGAACGGCGGATTGTCGTGGCCCGATTCGGCTTCGACGGCAAGCCGCCCCGTACCTTCCGCGAACTTGGCACCCAGATGGGGGTGTGCAAGGAGCGGATCCGCCAGATCCAGGGACGAGCGATGGACAAACTCCGCGAACTGGCGGCTGATGCGCGGCTGGAGCAGACGGTGGGCGACTGGCTCTGAGGCGTCGTAACCCGGCGGCCCCTGGCCCGTTACACTGGGGTCATGGCCGCCCCCCGACGATCCCCGACCCGCCCCGAATCGACTTCTGGAGACCGCCGCTGGCTGTTGATGGCCGCGGTGATCGGACTCGTTGGCATCGCTTTCCTGGTCTGGGCCCTCTGGCCGCGTGAGAACAAACTCGCCGATCTGAAGGCGATGCAGCAGCAGTTTCTTTCCGTCAGTGGCAAACCGAACTCTGCAGATATCCAGCGGGTAATCGCCACGGCCGACCGGATGAGCCGTGACGAACTCCGCTCGGCCTACCGAGCGGCCTTCGAGCAGTGGCAGGCGATTCGCGAGCAGTCGATCGAGGCAACGCTCGCCGCTGCCGGCCCGGAGCGCAAGCGGCTACTCGACGAGTATCTCGATCGGATGCTGGCCTTCGGGGAACTGCTGCAGGCGATGAACCCACGGGCGGGGCCAGACGGCGGAGGCTTCTTTCCCGGTCGGCGGCGCGGGCCCGGCGGCCAGGACCGGCAGCGGCCCGACGCCCCCGCCCCGGATTCTCCTGAGGCGAAAGCCGAACAGGCCCGCCGGGAGTTGGCGGCTCGGTTCGACGAGTTCGTGGCCGAACGAGCCAAGGAACGAGGGATCGAACTGCCCGGTCCGCGGCGGTGATGGCCCGTCCGTCGGCCGAAAACGCCAGGTCGATTCGGCCTTGCGACCGCCGCCGGGCGTTTCCTAACCTCCCCGTCCCATCGGGTTTCACCGATGGCCCCGAGGGAGGCCAGGGCCATGTCGATCACGCTCGGAGAACTCGCAGCCGCCGTCGGCGGGCGGCTGGTCAGCGGTGACCCTGCCCTGGCGATCGGCACGGCAGCCACCCTCGAAACCGTCGCGGCCGGTGGCATCACGCTCGTCGATTCCCCCGACAAGCTCTCGGCACTGGAATCGTCGCCGGCAGCCGCAGCGATCGTGCCGACCGACTCAGGCACTCTGCCGCTGCCGTCGATCGAGGTTGCCGACGTGCACGCCGCATTCGCAACGGTGATCCGGCGATTCCGTCCTCCCCGCATGACCCCGCGGTGCGGCATCAGCCCCCAGGCTGTGATCGATCCCTCCGCGCGGCTGGCCTCCGAGGTCGCGGTGCATCCGCTGGCCTCGATCGGCCCCGACTGCGAACTCGCCGCCGGCGTGACGATCCATGCCGGCGTCTGCCTGATGGCCGGCTGTCGGATTGGTGCCGGAACCACGATCTTCCCCAATGCCGTGCTCTACGAAAACACGGTCGTGGGCGAGCGGTGCATCATCCACGCCGGCGCCGTGCTCGGTGCCTACGGCTTCGGCTACAAGGTGAGCGATGGCCGCTATGCGCTCTCGGCCCAGCTCGGCTGGGTCGAACTCGGTGACGATGTCGAGGTGGGAGCGGGCACCACGATCGACCGCGGAACCTACGGTGGAACCACGATCGGCAACGGGACGAAACTCGACAATCTCGTAATGATCGCCCACAACTGCCGGCTCGGGCGACACAACATGATCTGTTCGCAGGTCGGTGTGGCCGGCAGCACCTCCACCGGCGACTGGGTGGTGATGGCGGGGCAGGTGGGTGTGCGGGATCACGTGCACATCGGCGACCGGGCCGTGCTCGGTGCGAGGTCCGGGGTCTCCAACGACGTCGAGCCGGGCAAGACCGTGCTCGGCGAGCCGGCCATCGATCTTCGCGACCGCAAGCTGCAACTGGCCACCATCTCGAAGCTCCCCGAGATGCGGAAGGATCTCAAGTACCTGACCGGACGGGTCGAGGCTCTCGAGCGGGCCTCATCCCCGACCGTCGACGCCGCCTGATCGCGATGCCCATGACCGCGTCCTGTCCTACTGCGAGCCTCCCCGACCTCGACGGCGAACGGATTGGCATCCTCGCCGGCTGGGGCCGATATCCCGTCGTCGTGGCCGAGGCGATCCGCCGCCGCGGCGGCCGACCGGCGATCCTGGCCATCCGCGGCCACGCCGACGCAGAACTCGCGCCTCTGGCCGACGTGGCTGGCGACGTCGGCGTGGCGGAGATCGGCGGGGCGATCGATTTCTTTCGGCGGAACGGCGTCCGCCGGGCCACCATGGCCGGCAAGATTCACAAGGCGAAGCTCTTCTCCCGGCATGGGTGGCGGGAGCATCTTCCTGACTGGACCGGAATCCGCACCTTCTGGCCCCACATCGTCAGTCGGCGCCGGGACAACCGCGACGACTCGCTGCTCGGGGCGATCGCCGCCGCGTTCGACACCCGGGGCGTGACCATCTGCCCGGCGACCGACTTCGCACCGGAACTCCTCGCCGAAGAAGGTCTGCTGGCCGGTCGGCCGCTCTCCGCCCGTCAGACCGCCGACGTGGCGTTCGGCTGGCGGCTGGCCAAGGAACTCGGCCGCCTGGACATCGGTCAGACCGTGGTCGTGAAGAATCGCGCCCCCCTTGCCCTCGAAGCGATCGAAGGCACCGACGCGTGCATCAGGCGGGCCGGCCAGCTCTGCCCGGCCGGCGGCATGACGGTGGTCAAGGTGGCCAAGCCCCAGCAAGACCTCCGGTTCGACATGCCGACGATCGGGATCGGTACGCTCGAATCCCTCCGGTCCGCCGGCGCCCGAGTGCTGGCCATCGAAGCGGGCCGCACGATCCTCGTTGACCGCAGGCAGCTGGCGAGCTTCGCAGACCAGCACGGGATCACGATCGCCAGCGTCTGCGATGCGGACGGCGCGGCGGCACTCGACCGGGCGGCCGCGGCTGCCTGACCGCACCGCGTCCTGAGCTCGCCGTATACTGTCGGGCATGCGGGGTCTGGTCTGCATCGCCGTGCTCGGAATCGCTGCCACGGCGAACGCGCAGCTGGATGCCATCCCGCCGGCTCCGACCCACTACATGGGCCGCGAGATCGCCCAGACGATGCACTACACGGGTGCTCCGTGGCTCGTCCGCGAGAGCCGGCAGCGGGAGGAAGACTGCCGGCTTCTGATCGAAGCGCTCGCGATCAAGCCCGGCCAGACCGTCTGCGACATCGGCTGCGGCAACGGTTTCTACACGCTTGAACTCGCGCGGCTCGTAGGCCCGAAAGGCACTGTCTATGCCGTCGACATCCAGCCGGAGATGCTGCGGATGCTGGCCCACCGCGCCACGGAGACGGGACTCACCAACATCCGTCCGATTCTCGGCTCACCCGTCGATCCGCGGCTCCCGGCCGGTGAGCTCGACTTGATCCTCTGCGTCGACGTGTATCACGAATTCTCGCACCCGGCCGAGATGCTCGCCCGGCTTCGGGCGAGCCTCGCGACCGACGGACGACTCGTACTGGCCGAGTTTCGCGGCGAGGATCCGGCCGTGCCGATCAAGCCGCTCCACAAGATGACCAAGGCTCAGGTGTGCAAGGAACTGGAGCCGGCCGGGTTCCGCCTGGAACGCTCCTTCGACCGCCTCCCTTGGCAGCATCTTTTGTTTTTTGCAAGTGTCCCGCCGGCTGAAGACCCGGAATAACCCGACCCAGCCGTGCCGGAGATCGGGTTTTTTCCGGCAAAAGCAGGCTCGGCGGGCCCCAAAAAAACCGCTCAATTCGCTGGTCAGGCTGTTGCATCCAGCCCCCGCCCGGGAGATACTTACGAGCGTCTCGGGCAAGCAGGTTCGAAGTGGTTCTGGCACGCGTCTGGAACCGCTTCGAGCACGAGAAGGACCTGCTCCATGTCGATGCGACCACTGAGCTTTCGAGCCGCCGACTCGGCGGGCCGCGACCCGCGGGGCGGGTCGCTCGATCCGACTATTGTCGAAGACGCTCCGACGACCGCCGTCGCCGAGCCAAAATCCCCCTTCGGCTCGAATTGGGTGCTCGGCTCCAACGCGGCCATGCGGCGGATCGCCAAGTCGATCGAACGAGCTGCCGAGGTTGAATGCACCGTGCTCGTGGTGGGCGAGACGGGCACCGGCAAGGAACTCTGGGCCCGCCTCTTGCACCGCAGCGGACCCCGGCGAAACAAGGCCTTCATTCCGGTCAACTGCGCCGCGCTCACGCCTACCCTCGCGGAAAGCCAACTCTTTGGTCACGAGAAGGGCGCCTTCACCGGCGCCGCAGGCCGTTCGCTCGGCATTTTCCGCGCAGCAGAAGGTGGCGTGGTCTTCCTCGACGAAATCGGTGAGATGCCGCCCGAATTGCAGCCGAAATTGCTGCGTGTTTTGCAGCAGCGGGAGGTGACGCCCGTCGGCGCCTCCGACCCGGTGCCGATCGACGTGCAGATCGTGGCCGCCACCAATCGAGATCTGGAAGACGAGGTCGAGAAGGGCAATTTCCGGGAAGACCTCTACTACCGGCTGAACATGATCGAGTTGCGGGTGCCCCCGCTGCGCGAGCGGCCGGAGGATATCCCGTCGTTCATCGAATTTTTCTCGCAACGGTTCGCCGACCGCTACCACCTTGATCCCTGGGAATTCACGCCGGAAATGCTGGCTGAGTTCTGCGGCTACGAGTGGCCGGGCAACATCCGTCAACTGGAGCACGTGCTGGAGCAGGCGTATGTGCTGCAGACGACTCCGAAGGTACCGGTCAAGACGTCAGCGGCCACCCGGCAGAGCGACTCCGGTCGGCTCCCCTGCCTCGATCTGGCCAAGCTTCGCGAGCGGGCGATCCGAGAGGCGCTCGAGGTGACTCGCGGTCACAAGGCCAATGCCGCCAAGCTGCTCGGCGTGCACGCCAACACGATGACGCGGCTCCTCAAGGAGCTCGAGGGAAGCACCGGCAGCGACGCCGAGGTCTGAGCTGAGAGTCGGCCGGGGGGCCCAGCTCCTGACCCCGACTCAGATCATTTGAGCCGACAGGTGCCCTCGTCGCAGGTGCCGGCAAACCGGTAGCGATTGCGGGCGATCAGCCGATAGAGCCAGTCCCAGAGCGGCAGACTGCCCGGAACGTGCAGCGGCACGGCCAGCGGCCAGAGCAGTGGCAGCCGCCTGGTGAGATGCCGCCAGGCGGTCGCCCCAGCCCGCGGGCGACCGCTGCGATCGATCACCACCATCTCCTCGAGCAGCACCTCGCGGGGCAGTTCCGGGAAATCGCGGGCCACAGCGGGGTCATGCAGCGAGACGAGTTCGAGCCGGCCGGTGGGATCGAGCCGCCGCAGGATCGCCATCTGCCCCCGGCAGAAGCGGCACGTGCCGTCATACAGCACCGTATCGCGGGCCGGGCGAGTTGCGGTGGTGGCGGGGAGAGGAACTGCCATGACCCTACGTCAACCGTCCGCCATACCACCGGCTAACGGGCGGCCGCCTCAGCGAAAATGTGGCGGCGGAGCCGAGCTACCCAGCCTTGGCAGCTGGCAGAAGTGGAGGATCGTGGCAGCCCCGACCGAGAGCAGCGTCCACGGTGCCCAATCCGGGGCCTGAAACGTCGTCGCCGCGCCATCCCCGCTCAGCGGCACGATCTCAGCCGAGTCGATCAGGAGCATCTCCGCCCCGAGCACGCAGGCGAAAATGCCTCCCGCCAACAGAAAACTCTTCCACATCGCCCGAACCTCCGACCAGCTGCACGACCAGGCTTCGGCCTGACGTCGAGACTCTCGCCTGATGGAAAATCGGCAACGGCTCAAGCAGACTCCAGCCGAGAGTCGAGGCTGCCGATCATGCCGGTCGCTCCGACCAACATGGGCAGCCTTCCCGAATCAAGCCTCGGCCGAGCCGGTCGCAGCGGGAGGATCGACGGCCGCCGGACGGGCCGGTCGCCGCTCCGGGACCGTGCCCGGTACGAGTTGCGGAGCGCCGGTCGAGGCCTCGACGATCGCCTTGAGCTCCTCGCCGTCGATCACCTCGCTCTCCATCAGCCTGGCGGTGACCGCCTCGAGGGCGACCCGTCGGCTCTCCAAAATCAGTCGCACCGCCTCCATCGCCGCGTCGATGATCCGCCGCACTTCCTGGTCGATCTCCCGCGCGGTCTGCTCGCTGTGACTGCGGGCTGCCGGCAGATCGGCCCCGGCGGCTGCCAGAAACGGCGACCGCGGGCTCTCCCGATAGGTCACCCGGCCCAGCCGGCTCATGCCGTAGTCCATCACCATCGCCCGGGCGATCTCGCTCGATCGTTCCAGGTCGTTCTGGGCTCCGGTCGAAACGTCGGCATAGACCATCTCTTCGGCGATCGTACCGGCCAGAAGCACCTGGATTCGGCTCTCGAGTTCGGACTGGGTGAGCAGGTAGCGGTCGTCCTCCGGTCGCTGCATCGTGTAGCCGAGGGCCGCCAGGCCGCGGGGAATGATCGAGACTTTGTGAACGGGATCGGTATTCGGCAGCGAGAAGGCAACCAGGGCGTGAGCCGCCTCGTGGTAGGCCACCCGCTTCTTCTCATCTTCGTGGATCACCCGTTTCTTCTTCTCGAGGCCCGCGGTCACCCGTTCGACACCCTCGTTGAATTCGTTCATGCCGACCGACGGCCTGTCGTTGCGAGCCGCAAGCAGGGCCGCCTCGTTGACGAGGTTCGCCAGATCGGCCCCGACGAAGCCCGACGTGATCCGCGCAATCTGGGAGAGTTCCACCGCCGGGTCGAGCTTTACGTTGGCTACATGCACCCGCAGGATCGCCTCGCGGCCCCGGACATCGGGCCGATCGACGAGCACGTGGCGGTCGAATCGTCCGGGCCGGAGCAACGCCGGATCGAGGGTTTCAGGACGATTGGTGGCCGCCAGCACGATCACCCCCGAGTTGCTGCCGAAGCCGTCCATCTCGACGAGCAGGGCGTTGAGGGTCTGTTCGCGTTCGTCATGCCCTCCGACGACGCTCGTGCCGCGGGTCTTGCCCAGCGCGTCGAGTTCGTCGATGAAGATGATGCAGGGGGCTTTCGCCGCGGCCTGCTGGAACATGTCGCGAACCCGCGCCGCCCCGACGCCGACGAACATTTCAACGAAATCGCTGCCGGAAAGCCCGAAAAACGGCACACCGGCCTCGCCGGCGATCGCCTTGGCCAGGAGCGTCTTGCCGGTGCCCGGTGGCCCGACGAGCAGAACACCCTTGGGGATATGCCCACCGAGCACCTGGTACTTCTCGGGACTTCGGAGAAACTCCACCACTTCGCGGAGCTCCTCGACGGCCTCGTCGATGCCCGCCACGTCTTCGAACGTGATGCCGAGGTCTTCCTGGGCATACATCTTTCCCCGGCTCCGACCGAAGGCCATCGGGCTACCTGCGCCGCCGAGCCTCCGCAGCATCAGGAAGAAGAGCAGACCGAACAGGCCCGTCAGCACGAGCATCGGCAGCCAGTTCCGCCAGGGACTCGGCGGATCCTCGTAACGAAACGCCACGGAATGGTCGTGCAGCATCGCCTTGAGTTCCGACTCGGAGGTCTCGCTGGGCAGCTTCGCCGTGCGAAACCGGCGGTCGATGCTGGCGGACTGGGCGGTCGGCGAGCCGCCGATTGGCTCCTCCTCACCCTCGGCCCGGCTCGCGGGCACCTGCCGCACCCTGCCGGTCACCTCGAAGGCCCCGATGACCACGTCATGGAGGTCGGTAAACCAGGCCGATCGGGTGTCGTCATCGCCCAGTGAGATTGCGACGTTGCGTTCCGGCCCCTCGGCTGTCGCAGCCCGGATCAGCCGCTGGAGATCGCTGTAGGAAATCTCGAGTTCCGGAGTGGCGCTGATCAGGCTCAGGGCGAACAGGCAGGCCACGCCAGCGGCCAGCAGGGACCAGACCAGGTTGCCCCCCAGGGAGGGCTTGCGGTCGGTGGGCCGCTTGGAGGAGTCTCGCTTCTTGCTCATGCCTCATCCCGTGGGGTCCGCGCCCGGCCTCGCGCGGCACCTGCGGGGCGTATGCAGCCATCGTATGCCGAGAAAAACCCGGGGACAAACCGGTCGCCCCTGTTCCCCGGCCCGCTCACTTCGGCGTTGGAAGTTACCGCCCAGTAGTCCTAAACTAATCGTTTCGCTTGCTCACCGTCCTCGGCCCGCCCTCATGCCTCCAACCCGCCCCGATCACCCGGACGGTCTGCCCCGACCGCAGCCGGCCGGCCGGGAGTCAGCGGGCCTCCGAGTGGCGATTCTCGGCTCGACCGGCAGCATCGGCCGCAGCACGATCGAGGTGATCGAAGCGGCGGCCGGCCGGCTCGAAGCCTTTCTTCTGGCTGCCCATTCGAGCGTGCAGTCGCTCCTGGAACAGGCCCATCGGCTGCGGCCCCGGTGGCTCGTGGTCACCGACCCCGAGGCGGCGGCGGGGATCGGTGCCGCTGCCCTGCCGGCCGGCACGAGCCTGGCAGTCGGCCCGGAGCGGCTCGACGAGTTGGTCACGGCTGACGAGGTGGATCGCGTGGTCTCCGCGATCGTGGGCGCGGCCGGTCTCCGGAGCACCTGGTCTGCGATCGAGGCCGGCAAGACGATCGCCCTGGCCAACAAAGAGACGCTCGTGATGGCGGGGCCGCTGGTGATTCGTCGGGCGAGCGAGACGGGCGCCCGCATCATCCCGGTCGACAGCGAGCATTCGGCGATCTACCAGGCCCTGGCCTGCGGCCGGTCGGCCGAGGTTCACCGTCTCGTGCTCACCGCCAGCGGCGGCCCGTTTCGCACGCGGTCCCGAGATTCGTTGACGCAGGTCACGCCGGCCGAGGCGCTCCAGCATCCCACCTGGTCGATGGGCCCCAAGATCACGATCGATTCGGCCACGATGATGAACAAGGCCCTGGAGCTGATCGAGGCTCGCTGGCTGTTCGGCCTGCCCGCGAGCAAACTCGCCGTGGTCGTCCATCCGCAGTCGATCGTCCACTCCCTCGTGGAATTCGTGGACGGCGCCGTGATCGCCCAGCTCAGCCCGCCCGACATGCGGCTCCCGATCAACTACGCCCTGCACTACCCCGACCGGGTCGCGGGCCCGGCTCGGCGGCTCGACTTCAGTGAGTCACTGCGGCTCGACTTCGAACCGCCCGATCCCGAACGGTTTCCGGCCGTGCGGCTCGGACACGAGGCCGCCGCCCGCGGAGGCACGGCTGGTGCGGTGCTCAATGCCGCCAACGAGGAGGCGGTTCGGGGATTCCTCGAAGGATCGCTGCGATTCACCGACATTACGGACGTATGCGAACGGGTGCTCGCCGAGCACCCGTTTCAGGACTACCCCACGCTCGAAGACGTCCGTCGTCTCGATGCGTGGGCCAGGCAGGAGGTCGCCAAGTGGGTTTGTGTCTGAACGACGGCTGGGTGCTCGGGTTCCTGACGGGGCCCGTGGCGGCAGCCACATGGATGGAATGGTTTCTGCAGCCGTCGAGCTGGAGCGTGATCCTGCAGGTGGCCGGCGGACTCGGATTCGTGATCTTCGTGCACGAACTCGGCCATTTTCTCGTCGCCAAGGCCTGCGGGGTGAAATGCGAGAAGTTCTTCCTCGGCTTCGACGTGGGCGGCCTCAAGCTCGCCAGCTTCAAGTGGGGCGAGACCGAATATGGCATCGGTGCCATACCGCTGGGTGGCTACGTGAAGATGCTCGGCCAGGACGACAACCCGGCGGCAGCCGCCGCGGAGGCACAGCGGGCCAGGGCCGCAGGGGCCCACGCCGCCGGCGTGATGGGCTCGGGCGACCTGCCGCCAGAACCGACCTCCGATCCCCATCCGGCCTGGGACCCTCGGAGCTATCCCGCCCAGAGCGTGCCCAAGCGGATGGCGATCATCTCGGCGGGCGTGATCATGAACGTGATCTTCGCCGTGCTGATGGCGTCCCTCGCCTACGGGCTGGGCGTCAAGGAACTCACCTGCGCGATCTCGAGCGTCCGCACGGGCGGCGCCGCCTGGCGGGCGGGCATGCGGACTGGTGACGAGATCACCGCCATCGGCGACCGCAAGGATCCGATCTTCAGCGACCTGCGACACGGGGTGACGGTGGGCGACGTGGAGAAGGGAATCGACTTCACGATCTATCGCCCGGCCGACGAGAGCACCCGCACGCTCAGGCTCAAGCCTGACACCGACCTGGGCGCGCCCACGATCGGAGTGACCAGCCCCTTTTCGCTCACGCTGCCGACCGACATCTCGGCGGGCCTGCCCGGAGCGGCAGGCTTGGCTGAACCGCCCCTGGCCGCCGGTGACACCATCCGCTCAGTCGATGGAACCGCCGTCGCCACCTATGCCGAACTGATCGCGGTGCTCGCCGGCCGGCATGGCGAGCCGGTCCGATTGGGTGTCGATCGGCAAACCGCTGCCGGGAAGCAGCCGGCCGGCCCGGTGGAGACGCTGGAAATCGTGCTGCCGCCGCAGCCCAGAAGAGTCACCGGGCTCGAGATGACCGCCGGACCGATCAAGGCGATCCAAGCCGACTCGCCCGCCGCCGCAGCCGGCCTGGAGCCGGGTGACCGGATCGTGGCGGTCGCCGGAGAGCCGCTCGGCGATCCACTGACGCTCGACGAGCGACTCGAGCAGCTGACAGGCACCGAGGTCAGGCTCACGGTCAGCCGTGCCGGTGCCGACCGCGACGTCACAGTCGTGCCGCGGGTCGTGACCTGGCGGGACGACGAGACGACCGGCCTCGCCTGTCCGCAGTCGATCGCCTCGCTGGGACTGGCGATCGAGGTCGACGCGGTCGTGGCCGCGGTGGCTCCCGGCTCGCCCGCCGCCGAAGCAGGCCTCGCCGCCGGCGACCGGATTCTCGAGGCAAACTTTCTCGAGGAGGGCGAAGAAGCCCCCTCGGACGAAGGCATCCCGCTCGCCGACGAGGCCAATTGGCCGGCTGTGGCGGCGATGCTCCAGCGGCTGCCGGCCGACACCCGGCTGTGGCTCGAGGTCGCCTCGGCCACCGGCGAGAAGCGGACCGTCACCCTCCTCCCGGCCGACGCGGCCGACCGGTTCGTCGTGGATCGAGGCCTCGTGTTCGAGCCCGTCTATCGGATGATGAAGGCCGGGTCGATCGCCGGTGCCTTCCGCCGCGGCTTCCGCAAGGCCGGTGAGGACCTGTCGCTCGTCTACAGTTTCCTCGGCAAGCTCACGAGCAATTCGATCAGCCCCCGACTCCTCGGCGGTCCGATCGAGATCGCCAAGCAGGCTGGGAAGTCAGCCGAGGAGGGCTTCGGCCGCCTGCTCCTGTTCCTGACGATGCTCTCTGCGAATCTCGCCGTCGTGAACTTCCTGCCGATCCCGGTGCTCGACGGCGGCCACATGGTGTTTCTGCTGTACGAACTCGTCCGCGGCAAGCCGCCGAGCGAGAACGTGGTGGCGGCCCTCTCCTACCTCGGCCTGGCGATGATCCTCACGATGATGATGTTCGTGTTCGGCCTCGACCTGGGCTTCATCCCCCGGCGGTAGTGCGGCCGCATTCCGCAGGCTGCAAGCCCGCGGCCACAGGCCAACGGGTACACGGGCCCTGCGAGCACTTCGAAAACGGTCCTCCGGGTCGGGGTTGCCCGTGCCCCGAGAGCCGGCGTATGCAGACAAGCGCAGCAAGGATTGCGCAGCGCTGTCTGCATCCGAGTGAGCGGAGGGCACGGATGCCCGGAGCGAACGTCCGGCGACGGGGCACGGGCAATCCCGACCCAGAACTGACACCGCCTCCGCCCCGCCATGCGGCCGGACAGTGAGCGCCGCTTCCGCGAGCCGCGCT
>CAYVNX010000058.1:0-8977 GCA_964453165.1 uncultured Candidatus Kuenenia sp.
GGCGACCGTGGTCTGCTGCGTCTGACAGAGTGAGCGATCATGAGAAGCCGTCGTGAGTTTCTGCGTCTGCTGCCGGCGGCGGGGTTCATGGCCGGGGCGCTGCCCTTCGCCGAACTCGCCACGGCCCATGCGACGAGCCTCCGCAAGCGGGGCAAGGCCTGCATCCTGCTCTGGATGCAGGGCGGGCCCTCGCAGTTCGAGACCTTCAGCCCGCTCGAGGGCCACGCCAATGGCGGCGGCACGAAGGCGATCGCCACGGCCGTGCCCGGGATGCGTTTTGCGGAAGCGTGGCCTCGGCTGGCGGAGGTGGCCGATCGGCTCGCGGTGATCCGCTCGATGACGAGCAAGGAGGGCAGCCATCCGCGGGCGAGTTATCTGCTGCATACCGGCTACCTTCCCAACCCCAGCGCCCGCCATCCCACGCTCGGCTCGATCGTGGCCAGCCAACTCGCCGCCCAGGCCGGAGGCGAGGCCGGCGACCTGCCGCCGGTGGTGCGGATCGGCGGCCGCGGCCGGGGTGATTCAGGCGCGGGACTGCTGGGTCTGCAGTGGAATCCGTTCGAACTTCGCGACGCCACGCAGAGCCCGGCCAACACCGAGCCGGTGGTGCCCGCCGAGCGACACCGCCGCCGGCTCGACCTGATGAACCGGCTCGGCGCCGGCTTCGCGGAGGCCCTGCCCCGCGAAGCGGCCGACCACGCCGCGCTCTACGAGCGGGCCACGCGGATGATCCTCTCGAGCGAGATGACGGCCTTCGACGTGGAGGCAGAGCCGGAGAGCGTGCGCGAGGAATACGGTCCGGGGGGCTTCGCGGCCGGCTGTCTTCTCGCGCGGCGGCTCGTGGAGCACGGAGTGCCGTTCGTGGAGGTGGTCTCCAACGGCTGGGACACGCACCAGGACAATTTCACCAAGGTTGCGGACCTGGCCGGCCAGGTCGATCGGCCCGCCGCCGCGCTTGTCCGCGATCTCGACCGCCGCGGCCTGCTCGACGACACCCTCGTCATCTGGATGGGTGAATTCGGCCGCACGCCCAAGGTCAATCCCCGGGGCGGCCGGGATCACTTCCCCCGCAGCTTCAACGCGGTGCTCGCCGGCGGTGGTGTGACCGGCGGTGCGATCGTAGGCAAGACCGACAGGGCGGGCACCGAGGTGAGCGAGCGGCCCGTGACGGTCCCCGATCTCTTCGCCACCTTCTGCGCGAGCCTCGGCATCAATCCGGCCTTCGAAAACATGGCCTCATCCGGCCGGCCCATCAAACTCGTCGACGGCGGCGAGCCGATCCGCGAGTTGCTGTAGGGGGCAAGTCGTAACCCTGGTGAACCCAGGAAACAACACCGCCGTTTAGCGACGGGCGGGCTGCTGGGGCCCGGCCGGTTGGCGGGCGGTCTGGGGGGCTGCGGTGGCCCGGCGCTCGAGTTCCTTGGCCACCATCTCCTGCTTCGCGAGCATGTCTTCCGGGTCTTCGAAGTCGAGCAGCAACGGGGGCATGTCCTCGAACACCCGCATCGCCATGCCCACCACCCGCCAGCCCTCGGGATCGAGTCGGACCACCCAGACCACGTTCTCCGTGCTCTGGAAACCCTCGCCATCGACGTCCGTCCAGGTCGTGCCGACGTGGACGATATCGCCGGCATCGCTCACCACCTCGCCCTCCTTGACGGCGTAGGTGGCCGTGTCGGCGACCGGGGGCGCGATCGAAATGCCCATCTCCTGAGTCTTGGTTCGAGCCGCCACGCTGAGCATGGTACGGGCCGTCGCGTCGTCGCCCCGCTTAATCGCTTCGAGGAACGAGACGACCGTCTGCTTGGCCGGCGCCGTGACGTCGCCACCGGGTGCCGCCAGCGAGCAGCCCTGGAAGCCGGCCGCGAACGTCGCGACCACGAACGTGCGAAAAACCCAACCAGGCGCGGGAAAGGCGGGCATGCGGACGGCTACTCCAGGCGGATCGACCGATCATCCTCGGACCGGAAGGCCGCGGAAGGTGACGATCCGGCGGCGGTGCGTCAAGAGAACTTCCCCACCGCCTCAGCCGCTAAACTTGGGTGACGAGCAGCATGTGACAGCGAAAGCGAGGCAGGCGTGAGGCGGCACCGATCGCGGGCAGACTGGCGACCAGGCTGGATCGTCGTGGCGGCCTCCGTCGCCGCCGCCGCGGGACCGGCCCTCTCTCAGTCGCAGCCACCCCGCCCCTTCCCGCGGAGCCGGCCCCCGGCAGGGGACTGGGATGCAGCGACAGCCGGAATCTTCGCTCCCGATGCGTTCCGCGAACTCGTCGGCCCCCGGCCCGACTTCGACGCGGCCCCCGCGGCCCCGGACGGTGGCAGCCATTCCCAAGCCGCAGGTGGCGGCGGACAAGGGGGCGGATTCCAGTGGTCGGCGCTCGTGTCGGGCGACACGCTGACCGACGAGATCAAGGACCAGCGGGAGGTGCTGGCAGCCGCCGTCACGAGCCCGTCGGCCTTCAAAGGAGGCGGCTACGACGAGGCCCGGCGGGCCTTCTCGACGGTCGCTCTAGCCTTCGGTCTGATCGCGGCGCACGACGAGGATGTTCGGTGGCAGCGGGAGGCCGACACGGCCCGTCGGCTCTTCGGCCGGGCGGGCTTCAATTGCAAGGTGGGCACAGACCAGTCGTTCGCCGAGTCGAAACTCTCTCTCGAGGATCTCTCCGGGATGCTCGACGGCAACCCGCCGCGGCGGAAGCCTGAGGACGAGGATGGCTTTCGCTGGAGCAACGTGGCCGCCCGGCCGGCAATCATGGCCCGGCTGGAAGCCGCGGAGAAGCGGCTCGCTGCCGGCGTGGCCTCGGCGGGCGATTTCGGCAAACAGCGAGACACGGCCCGGCACGAGGCCGAACTCGTCGCCGCGATCGGGGAGATCATCCAGCAGCCCGACTTCGAATTCCACGACGACGACACCTACCGCGGCTTTGCCACCGCGATGCGGGATGCGGCCGTCGCCATCCGCGCCGCCTGTGATTCCAAGAATTACGACGCGGCCCGAACCGCCGTGGGAGAGATGTCGAAGGCCTGCACCGACTGCCACGGCGGCTACCGTTAGCGCTCGAACGCCGGGGCCCTCACCCGGGTGAGTGCTGCCACCCGCTCCGCGTCGGCCCTCAGGCTGTGACCGGGGCGAGCGGCTGGAGCGAGATCAGCTCGGCCAGGCCGGCAGCCGCGAGTTCGCGGCCGGTGACGTAACGGTGGGTGCGAATCCACTCGGCGAGCAGTTCGTGGGCCGAACCGAAGAGTTCACCCAGCAGCACGTCCATTTCCCGCTCCAGGTCGGCGAAATGTCGCGACCACTCGGCCGCTTCGCGGATGCCGATGTGCTCCTCGCTCTGCCACTTCATCGGATGGAAGAGCAGCACGCTGTAGGGCGTGACGAGCCGCCGCCGGCAGGCGGCCAGGGGCCAGAGGGCGGCCGAGGAGCACTCGCCCGTGACCACGCCCGTAGCGCGAATGTCCCGCAGCCGCATCAGTGCCACGAGCGACATCGCGGCGTAGGGGCTGCCCCCGGGGGAGTCGAAGTAGATCGTGCACTCGCCACCCGGCTGGATGCCAAGGAGCCGCTCGGTGAGATCGGACTCGTTTTCGGTGAGATCGCCGACGATGGCGATCTCGAGCGGCCCCTCGTCCTGCTCCGGTTCGGGCTGGCCGTTGAGGTTTTCTGACCGGGGCATGGACGACTCCTCGACACACGAATCCAAGGGCGACAGGAGCGACTCCGGCTCCGCTGATCCGCGAAAACCAAAGGCTCCAGCCAGAAGGGGGAGCGTAAATCGGGCCGGAGCGCGGAGCAAGGAGCCTCCTTGGGAGCCCGCAGCGAGCCCGAAATCGGGTTCGTCGCCCGGCTCAGCCGGTCTACTCTGGGCTGTGTTAGATTTTCGGCTGCAACGCCCCGCCTGCCTTTTCGAGGTGCTCACCATGCTCGAGATCACTCGCCTGTTCCTGCCAAGATCTGCTCCGCTCGCCGCCTGCATTGCGATCGCCGGTTTCCTGACGTCCGGGGCCGCTCAAGCTCAGCCCGCCACCGTCGCAGATCCCACCTTCACGATCGCCGGCGGGGCATTGTCTCTTGAAGCCCCCGCGGGTTTCGAACGGGTTCGCCCCAAGAGCATGATGGTCGAGACTGAGTTCGCGATCCCCTCGGAAGGCGATGCTCCGGCCGGGCGGATGACGGTGATGGGGGCCGGCGGCTCGGTGGAGGCCAACATCGACCGCTGGGCTGGTCAGTTCACCCAGCCGGATGGCGGCGACACGAAAGAGAAGCTCTCCACGAAGAAGCTGGAGATCGCGGGAACCAAGGTGACGATCGTGGACATCAGCGGCACCTTCCTCGACCAGCCGGGCGGGCCGTTCGCCGGCGGCCCGACCGTCAAGCGGCCTGACTACCGGATGCTCGCCGGGATCGTCGTCACCCCCGACGCCGGCAACTACTTCCTCAAGTTCTACGGGCCGGCCGCCACGGTCGAGAAGCACGCGGCGGGCTTCCAGACGATGCTCGAAGGAATGGTGCCCGCGGGGAAGCCCGATCGATGAAGGTCCAGGAGTTTCTCGAGCACCACGGGATCGCCGGGAATCCGTTCGCCGAGGAAGACGCGCAGACCGACGCGGTCTTCAAGCGGGATTGCCTGGAGACGACCTTCCATCCCGCCTGGGACAAGATCCTGGGAAGCCCGGCCGACCCGAGCACCGCGATCGTGTTCGGGGAGAAGGGCAGCGGCAAGACGGCCCTCAAGCTGCAGATGGTGCGGCAGTTCGAGCGTCACAACGAGGGCCATCCCGACGCCCGCACGTTCGTCGTGCTCTACGACGACTTCAATCCGTTCCTCGATCGGTTCGTGAGCCGGGTGGGCGGCAGCCGCTCCGTCGAGCGGGCGCTGGCCCACTGGAAGCTCTGGGACCACATGGATGCGATCCTCTCGCTGGCGGTCACGCAATTAGTGACCAGCCTGATTGAGGGCAGGCAGCCGCAGCGGATCACCCGACCTCAGGCCCGCGACCTCGCGCTCCTGGCCGCCTGCTACGACCAGTCCACCGCCGAGGCGTTTCCCGTTCGGTGGCGGCGACTCAAACACCGCACGGGCTACCACGGCCGGTTCGGCGGCTGGCCGCGGCTGCTCGGCTTCGCGGCCACGGCGGCGCTGGCGGTAGCGCTCGTCGTCGGCGCCAGCCTCGGGCGGCTCGACTGGGCCGCGTCCTGGTGGCCCTGGGCGATCCTCGGAGCGGCCTGGCTGCCGGCCGGCCTGCGGCGGCTTAAGAGCCACTGGCGAGCCTGGCGGATCGTGGGCAGCATGCGAACGGGCAACCGCACCGCCGGTCAGCTCGCCCGGGCGTTGGCGGCGATGCCAGAGGTCGATCTCGCCGGTCAGCCGCTGCCCGCCCATGCCCGCAGCGACGACCGCTATGAACTCTTCGCCAAGTTCCAGGGGCTGCTCGCCGCCCTGGGATGGAGCGGCATGGTGGTGATCGTCGACCGGCTCGACGAGCCCCACCTCATCAACGGCTCGGCGGAACGGATGCGGCTGGTGATCTGGCCGCTGCTCGACAACAAGTTTCTCAAGTCGCCGGGGCTCGGCTTCAAGCTGCTCCTTCCCGAAGAGCTCTATCGGTTCATCGAGCGGGAAGACGAGCAGTTCAACCAGCGGGCTCGGCTCGACAAGCAGAACCTCGTGCCGTCGCTCGAATGGTCGGGTGAGACGCTCTACGACATCGCCTCCACCCGGGTGAAGTCGGCGAGCGTCGGCGACCCGCCGGCCACCCTCGGCGCGCTGTTCGACGACTCGGTGGACGAGCGGCGGCTGATCGACGGGCTCAGGAGCCTGCGGGTGCCCCGCCAGCTGTTCAAGTTTCTCTACCGGCTGCTCGTGGCCCACTGCCATGCCCACACGGCCGAGAGGCCCGTCTACCGGATTCCGATCGAACGGTTCGAGACGACGCTGGCAGTCTTCCGCCGCGACCAAGACGCCTTCGACCGCGGCCTTGCGCCCCGCTGAGGCCATGACGTCCGGGCCCGACCTGCATACGATTCTCATCGGCCGTGAGGCGATGGGCTGCCGGTTCGAGGTGGCCTTCAATGCTGGCGAGGTGGCCGAGGCGACCGAACTCGGCTGCGAGGCCCTCGATCTGGTGGACGAGATCGAGGCGCGGATCAGCACCTACCGCGACACGAGCGAACTGGCGGCGATCAACGCCGCGGCCGGCCGCTGGGTGACGGTCTCCGCCGACACCTTCGCCCTGCTCGCGCTGGCCCGCGACCTCCAGGCTCGCACCGCCGGTGCCTTCGACGTCGCGGCCGGGCCGCTCGTCCGCGCATGGGGCTTCTTCCAGCGCCAGGGCCGCACGCCCGCGGCCGAGGAACTGGCCGCGGCGCTCGCCGCCTCGGGCACCCGTCATCTCGAGCTCGACCCCGCCGATTGCCGCGCGCGGCTCGCTTCCCCCGGTGCCGAACTCAATCCCGGCGGCATCGGCAAGGGTTGGGCGATCGACCGGGCGGTCGACCAGCTGCTCGCAGCCGGCGTGCCCAGCGGGCTCGTGCACGGCGGCCAGAGCAGCGTACGGGCGTTCGGCATTCAGGGGCCCGCCCTCCCCGGCCGCAGCGGCTGGAAGGTGGGTTTACGGCATCCGCTTCGGACGGGCCGCCGCCTGGCGACCTTCACACTTCGCGACCGGGCCCTCGGCACGAGCGGATCGGGCACACAGTTCTTCGTGGACCGCGGCCGGCGACTCGGGCACGTGCTCGATCCGCGAACCGGCCGGCCGGCCGAGGGCGTGCTCTCGGCGACGGTGCTCGCTCCGACGGCGGCCGAGGCCGACGCTCTCGCGACTGCCGCCTACGTGCTCGGCGAGGCGGGCCTGCCACTGGTCGCACCGACCGGCGGCTCCGCGGGAGCGGTGCTGGTGCTCGCCAACGCCGGCAGTGGAATCAGGGTCGTGATCGCGAACGTCGACGAGACTGCCGTCGCCTTCGAGCCCGAGCCAGGACTCCAGCTGACCCATTTCGAGGCTCGAACCGAGCCGTGACCGCCAACTGGGCGTTGGAAGCGGTGTTCATTCGCCAGGTGGGCCGCGGGGATTACACTAAGCGGGTCTCGCGGCTCCGCGAGCTGACTTCGACCGACCGCCCCCTCCCACGACGTCATGCCCGACTGGTTTCAGGCCTCGTACCTCGGCATCGTCGTGTTCCTGACGCTGACCGGCATCGGGCTGCCGATTCCGGAGGAGGTGCCGATCGTGGCCGCGGGTGTGGCCAGCCGGGCCGGGGCCCTCGACTGGTACAAGGCGCTCCCGGCCTGCCTGGTCGGGGCGCTCCTGGGCGACAGCCTGATGTATTGGATCGGGCGGACGTTCGGCGCGCGGGTACTCCGCGAGCATCCCTGGTGGTCGGGCTTCCTCACGCCCGAGCGGGAAAAAACGATCGAAGAATTGATCAGCCGGCACGGCATCAAGGCCTTCTTCGTGGCCCGATTCCTGGTAGGGCTGCGGAGTCCCTTCTACCTCACCGCCGGCATTCTCCGGGTGAAGTACCGCTGGTTTCTGTTCGCCGACTTCATCTGCGCCTCCGTGGTGATCGGCGGCTTCTTCGGGCTGGCCTACCTGTTCGGCGAGCGGATCAGCGTCCTGATCCAATCGGCCGAGCGGGGCCTCACGCTCGTGGTGGTGATCGTGGCGGTGGTGCTCGCGGTGATCGCCTTCTTCTCGTTCCGCCGACGGCGGATCGAGATGCTCGACCAAGACCCCGAGGCCCTGTTCGAAAACCGGGAGATCATCTTCGGCCCCGCGGCGGACCGGATCGCCGATGCGGTCCGACTCGGCGAGGTGGAGGGCAAGGCGAGCGATCATCGGTCAACGGTTGCTCCCAAGCCGCGGCCCCGGGCAGCGAACCCCGAACAACCGCAGCCCGAATAACCACCGATGGCAGAAAGCCCGACGCCTGAAGCGGCCGGCCGCCTGCTGCCACGTGCGATCGACCTGGCGGCGATCGCCGCCGCGGTCGCCTCGCTCGCCGGCTTCGCCGGCGGCTGGCACTGGCTCCTCGACCTGACGAATCACTTTCGCTGGTATTGGCTGCTCGGCGGGGCGGCCTGCCTCGCAGTGGCCGGCTGGCAACGAAGCCGGCTGGCGATCGGAGCCGCCGCCGTGGCCGTCGTGCTCAACCTCGGGCTGCTGCTCCCCTACTGGCTGCCTGCCGAACGAGGCGGCGATGGCGGGCCGACGCTCGAACTGGTGTCGCTCAACCTGCTTGCCGACACCACCGACACGGCCCCCGCCATCGACTACCTGCGGCATCGCGGAGCCGATGTCGTGGTGCTCCTCGAGGTGACGCCGGCCTGGGCCGAAGCGCTCGGCGCACTCGACAGCCTCTATCCGCACCGCGTGGTCGAGGCCCGCGCCGACAAATTCGGCGTCGCCCTGCTCTCGCAGTGGCCGCTCGACGATCCGCGGGTGATCACACCCGCCGATGGACCCCCAGCCATCGTGGCGGTGCTCCACCGGGAAGCCGCAGCCTGCCGGTTGATCGCCGCCCATCCGCCGGCCCCGATCTCGGCGGCTTGGTCGGCCTGGCGGGATGCCCAGCTCGATGCCTTCGCCCAGCTCGTGGCCGACTCTGACGGGCCGACGATCCTCGCAGGCGACCTCAACACGACCCCCTGGGGCCACGGTTTCGGCCGGCTGCTCGCCACGAGCGGCCTCCGCGACTCGGCCCTTGGCCGGGGCATCCAGCCGAGCTGGAACGCCCACCGATTCGTGCCGCGGATCCCGATCGACCACGTGCTCGTGTCACCAGAGATCCGCGTGCTCGACCGCCGCATCGGCCCGGCCGTGGGCTCCGACCACCTGCCCGTCGAGGCCCGGCTCGTCGTGCCGTGATGGCGTTCCACCCATTCCTTGGAAGCGAATCGCCCAGAAAGCCCAATCAAAACCCCGGACGCGAGTCCGGGGGCTCCGGATCGTTGGGCTCTACCGGCACCAAGTGC
>CAYVNX010000058.1:9077-18447 GCA_964453165.1 uncultured Candidatus Kuenenia sp.
CCAAGTGCCAGGTGAAGGTCCTTCCTTCGGTAACCCGCTAGCGGGTGGCGTGCAGATCGGCGATATCCATGCCGAGCCGCTTGAGCTTCTTGTAGAGCGTGGTGCGGTTGATGCCGAGCGACTGGGCCGCCATGTCCCGGCGCCAGCCGGCCCTCTCGAGCGCGTCGATGATCAATTGCCGTTCCGGCGCAGCGAGCGCCTGCTTGAGCGGACTCTCTCCGCGGCCGGCATCGTCCCCAGCTGGGCCAGCCGCCCGTACCGAAGCGGGGAGGTCGGCGGGCTCGATCAGACTGCCACGGCCAAGAAACACAGCCCGTTCGACGGCATGCTGGAGTTCGCGGACGTTGCCCGGCCAGGGGTGCCGCAGGATCGTCTCGAGGGCGGCGGTCGAGAAGCCGGCGACCTCGCGGCCGGCCTGGGCGGCGGTGCGGGCGAGGAAGTGGCGGGCAAGCGCGGGGATGTCGGAGGCCCGCTGGCGGAGCGGCGGCATCTCGATCGTGATCACGTTGACCCGCCAGAAGAGATCGGCGCGAAACCGGCCGGCGGCCACGAGCGCCGCCAGGTCGTCGTTGGTCGCGAGGATCACCCGGGCGTCGACCCGGTGGGTGTCGCTGCTGCCAACCGGCTCGAACTCCATTTCCTGAAGCACCCGCAGCAGCTTGACCTGCAGGGCCGGCGAGGCAGTGCCGATCTCGTCGAGAAAAATCGTGCCCCGGTCGGCCAGCAGAAACTTGCCCTCGCGGTCGGACGTCGCGCCGGTAAAGGCGCCGGCGGCATGGCCGAAGAGTTCGCTTTCAAGCAGCGGCTCGGCGAGGCTGCCGCAGGCCACCTCGACGAACCGGCCAGAGCGGCCGCTCGCCGCGTGGATCTCCCGAGCCAGCAGCGACTTTCCGGTGCCGCTCTCCCCGGTGATCAGGACCGTGGCCGGCATCCGGGCCACCCGTCGGGCGATGTCGGCGACCTGCTGCATCGCGGGATGGCTGCCGATCACCGCAGTGGCCGAGGAGGATGCGGTGGATGCGATCGGGGGCATGCAGAGGTCTCGGGGGCGACGGGCCGAACACGGGCGACACGAAACCGCCCACTATGTTCTTAGGTCGCAAAACGGCGACGGCAGTGTCGCCCCAGGCCGACGTTCTTGCCCGATCGCTGCCACCGCGACGGCACGACCGGAATCACCGTCACGAACAGAACCCGCCGACGCCTTCCGGGCCCGACTTCCGCCGGACGGCTACAATTCGTCCATGAGTGAATCACCTCCCCCGGCCGACACCGCCCGGATCATTCGCTGGGTCGCGCTGGCGATCCTCGCGTGGGGAATCTTCCACGCCATCGGCGCCTGGCAGTTCAACGGCAACCCGCTGCGGGCGGTGGTCGTGATGGGCTGCGTGCTCGGGTTTCTCGGGTTCTGGCTGGCGATGCTGGCCGCCCGGCAGCGGCGGCTCTCCCCGACGGAGGTGACCCATGTCGATCCACCTGGGCGCGAGTCTCGATAACGGCCTGGTCCCGCCGCCGGTGGTGCGGCCGGCCCCGCAGCGGCCCGAGAGCGTCACAAGCCTCTCGATCGGCCACTATCTGATTCGCCGGCTCTCCGACTACGGCATCCGCCACGTCTTTGGGCTGCCAGGCGACTACGTGCTCGGGTTCTATTCGATGCTCGAGCAGTCGCCGCTCGACGTCGTCAACTGCACCCGCGAAGACTGTGCCGGCTTCGCCGCCGACGCCTATGCCCGGGTGCACGGCATGGGGGCGGTCTGCGTCACCTACGGCGTGGGTGGCCTGAGTGTGGCCAACTCGATCGCCGGAGCCTACGCCGAGAAGAGCCCCGTCGTGATGATCTCCGGCGCTCCCGGCCTGGCCGAGCGGGGCGGCGATCCATTACTGCACCACAGGGTGCGGGAATGGCGGACCCAACTCGAGGTCTTCGACAAGCTCTGCGCAGCGAGCCGGGAGATCGTCGACCCAGCCACCGCCTTCCGCGACATCGACGAATTGCTCGACACCGCCCACCGGCTGAAGCGGCCGGTCTATCTGGAACTGCCCCGCGACATGGTCACGGTGGTGCCCGACCAGATCCGGCCCTACGTCCAGCCGCTGCGGGTGAGCGACCCCGATGCCCTGGCGGAGGCCGTGAAGGAGGCGGCGGCCCGGATCGCCGCGGCCAAGCGGCCGGTGATCATCGCCGGTGTGGAACTCCACCGGTTCGGGCTTCAGGCCGATGCCGTGGCCCTCGCCGAGCGGGCCGGCATCCCGATCGCCGCCACGATGCTCGCCAAGAGCGTGGTCAGCGAGGTGCATCCGCTCTACGTCGGCCTCTACGAGGGGGCGATGGGCCGCCGCGACGTGACAGAGTTCGTCGACGAGAGCGACTGCGTGATCCTCCTGGGAGTGATCCTGACCGACATCGATCTCGGCGTGTTCACGGCCCGATTCCAGTCGGCCCAAAGCATCTACGCCGCCAGCGACGACCTGCGGATCAGCCATCATCACTACGAGAACGTGCTGCTCGAAGACTTCATCCGCGGCCTGGCCTCAGCCACGCCCCGGGCCGCCCCGCGGGTGCTGCCTCCCGGTCCTGCCGCGGCCCTCGAGCCCTTCGCGCTCGCGCCCGAAGCAGCGATCACGATCACGCGACTCGTCCGCCGACTCGACGAGTCGCTCGACGACCGAACGATCGTGGTGGCCGACGTGGGCGACGCCCTGTTCGCCTCGAGCGACCTCGTGATCCGCGGCCAGACCGAATACATCGCCCCGGCCTACTACACCTCGATGGGCTTCGCGGTGCCCGCGGCGCTCGGAGCGAAAACGGCCCGGCCCGACCTGCGAGTGATCGCCCTGGTGGGCGACGGCGCCTTTCAGATGACGGGCATGGAGCTCTCCACGATCGTCCGACGCGGCCTGGCTGTGACCGTGATCGTGCTCGACAACAAGGGCTACGGCACCGAGCGGCTCCTGCTCGAGGGCTCCTTCAACGACATCAACCCCTGGCAGTATCAGCGGCTGCCCGAGGTGCTCGGCGGAGGCACCGGCTGGAACGTGCGGACCGAGGGGGAATTCGACGAGGCCCTTCGCGCCGCGCTCGCCGACGAGCAGGCGATGAACATCATCCGCGTCGAGATCGGCCTCGACGATCGCAGTCAGACCCTCGACCGCCTTGCCGCCGGCCTGGCCCGCCGCGTCCGCCGCTAGGGCGTCACGGGGGCGAGGCCGGGGAGGTTGAGCTCCCGGCCGAAGGCGGCCACGAGATCGGCGAGCGACGCCTTGAAGGCGGCCTCGAAGCTCTCCTCGGCGGAGAGCCCCTCCTTGATGCCCCGCACGAAGTCGGCGAACTTCCTCCGGTCGCGGGCCACGAGAAACCGCACGAGTTGAGAGGCGATTCCGTACTGCACAGGCTGGATGTGTTCGGCGGTGAAGAAATTCGGGCCGAGCGTGCCGGTCGACTGCATGAAGGCCCGGGCCTCGGCCTCCTTGAGCGGTACCTGCCGCGAGCGGGGCACCACCTGCGTGCCAACCCACTCGGCGAGGCCCTCGTTGAGCCAATTGGGCAGCCGCCGCGGGGAGAGCCAGCGATGGTTGAAGCCGTGGCTCGTCTCGTGGACGAGCATGTGGGCGAAGGCATCGGCGGTGCCGCCGCGGTGGCAGGCCATCACCACCCGGCCGTCGCTCGACTGATGGCACAGGCCGTGGGTCCGGTCCGGCACCTCGGTGTTCATGAACCGTTGCTCGAAGGCCTTGAAGGCGGCCAGGTCGCGGAAGGCGATCACCAGGCACTTCCCCTTCCAGACCGGTTCGCCCCGGGGGATGCCATAGAGGTCGCAGAGCAGATCGTGCATCGTGTCGAGGCTGGCGAGAAACGGCTGGAGTTCGGCCGGCGGAATGTCGCTGGCGACGATGAACTCGTGAGTTTCGGCCAGCCGGAGATCCGGGAACACGCCCCGCACCTGCTCCACGTAGGCCTCGAGGCTCGTCACCTCGGCCGCATGCTCCTCGGCCGAGAGCTCGGGCCAGGGCTCGACGCCGTGTTCTTTCATTCGGGTGATCGACGCCGCCCGTTCCCGCTCCTGCCGCTCCCGGGCCGCCCGTTCCCGCACCTGGGCGGAACTGCGTCCTCTGATCTCGGCCTCGTAGACCGTCTCCCGTCCGGCCACGATCTCGGTGATGCTCCGCAGCTGAATGGTCACGGGTCGAGCCTGGCCCTCCTCGATGAGCCGCAGTGACTGCGGCTTACCCTCGCGAAGGATCAGCTTCTGGAGGAGCGGCCGCACGAACCGCTTGCCCGTGGCCAACTCGACCACGTCGATCTGCCGGCCCTCGTAGGGCACGAGCGCATCGGCGAGGGCGTCGGCCCGCGCACTTCCGGAGGCGAGCGCCGCCATCAGCACCAGCGCGAGACTCGCGATCGTTCGGTTCATCCCTCGGCTCCCACCCGGGCCTGCCGTCGCAGGTCGGTGCTCGAGATGTCGAGCCGAAACTCCCGCTGCGCCACGAAGTAGGTGACGTCGCGGAGCACCTGGGGCACCTCGATCGACGCGGCATCGTGGAACACACCGTCCACCAGCCGGCCGAACACGATCAGCCCGCGCGACCGCGACGCGATCGCCTTGACCGCCCGGGTGGCCGCCGCCGCCGAGCCGCTGTAGTAGCGGGGATCGGGGAGTCGGGCGTAGGTGTCGGCCCCCAGCACGTAGGTGGTCGCCGGAAAGACGTCGAGCTTCTCCAGAAACGTCGCCGCCCGCGTGAACCAGAGCGGCCGGTCGGCGAACTGGGCGGCCCGATTCCGCAACTCGACGTAGTCGAGCGGCGGCTTGTCGACGTTGCGAATCGAGATCTCGAAGGCGAGTGGCCGCTCGGCGATCTCCTCGGCGATCCGGGCCATCAGGAGATGCCCCTCGTGGAGCGGATCGAAGGAACCGGGAAACACCAGGCCGCCCTCGGCCGGCACTGCGGCAGCCCCGCCCCATGCCGCCACTGCGACCCGTTCGCCGGCGAAGAGTTCCTGCCACTCCTGCGGCGGCTCATAGGCATCGTGGTGAATTCGATCGGCCTCCCGCAGCGGCGGTGCCGTCGCACACGCAGGCACACCGCAGGCCGCCGCCGTCTCGGCGAGGACGAGCCAGGCGGAGATCAGCTCCTCCTCTGCCCGCGATCGCGCGGCCTTCTCGAGAACGAGTTCCGCGACGCGAGTGGCCTGCCTGGTCTGCACCGCCACGATCGCCCGATGCTCGCCCCGCTTGGGCCGACGGGTCGCCAGTCCCGCCGTCACCGCCACACCCACCGCCTGGCGGCTCGCCGCGGCAGGCTCGACGCCCTCCGCCTGCCGGAGCCGACTGGCCCGCTCCCACGCGGCCACCGCCAGTCGCCGGGCCGTGCGGGACGAGCAATACGCTTCCTGCGGCCCGCCGAGCAGGCCGTTTACGGCTGGCCTGGCCGAGGCCACCGTCGCCTCGAGCAGAATCTCGCTGCCGCCAGGCGCGGTGGCCAGGTGCGAGATTGCGGCCGAGCCGCCTCCGGCTGCGACCAGCACGAGCCGGCGGCCGCTGGCCGCAATGCCCTCGAGGAAACGATCGGACGCGGGCAGAGCGAGCGGTGCCATGGGCGCTTGCGCCGACGGGGGAACTGCCCCACGACCCGCGGCAGCGATCGTGAGCGACCATCATCATACCGCACGCGGCTTGTGGCTGGTCTGGCCGCCCGGCAGACTGTGCACTCCAAGCCGGCAGTCGGCCGGCCGACTGACTCCACCAGACCATCACCAGGAGCACGAGATGCGGGCGGCGATCATCGGCATCGGAGCGATCGCCCGGCTCCATGCCCGGGCCCTGGCCGACATCCCGGGCGTCACGCTCGTCTCCGCCTGCTGCCGTACCGAGGAGAAGGGGCGGGCCTTCGCTGCCGAGTTCGGCTGCACATGGCACGGCGACGCCGCGGCGATGCTCCGCAAGGAGAAGCCGGATTTCGTGACGGTAGCCACGCCCTCCGGAGCCCACCTCGACGCCGCGATCGCGGCCGTCCGCAAGGGCGTGCCCGTCATCTGCGAGAAGCCGCTCGAGATCACTCTCAAGCGGATCGACCGGATGATCGCCGCCGCGGCCAAGGCGGGCGTGCCGCTCGGGGCGATCTTTCCCCAGCGGTTCAATCCGGTGATCCAGACGGTGCACGCCGCCGCAGCCGCCGGCCGGTTTGGCCAACTGGCCGTCGCGGCCAGCTACGTGCCCTGGTGGCGCGACGACGCCTACTACGGCCCCGGCCGCTGGCAGGGCACCAAGGCGCTCGACGGCGGCGGGGCGCTCATGAACCAGTCGATCCACGGGGTCGATGCCCTGCAGTGGATCGCCGGGGCGACGATGCCCGACCTCCCTCCGGGTGAGAACCCGGTGGAAAGCGTGGTGGCTTTCACCGCCGTGCGGGCGCACGACCCCGCTCGACTCGAGGTCGAGGACAGCTGCGTCGCCGTGCTCCGGTTCCGGAATGGCGCCCTGGGCCAACTGCTCGCCGCCACGAGCCTGTTTCCGGGCAGTCTCCGGCGGCTGCTCGTCGGTGGCCGAGACGGCACGGCCGAGATTCTCGAGGAACAGCTGGTCAGCTGGCGGTTTCGCGCGGAGTCGGCGGCCGACGAGGCCACCCGAGCCGAGTTTGGAGGAGCCAGCGGCACCTCAGGCGGCGCCGCCGACCCGATGGCCATCAACTACGCCTGCCACACGCGGAACTTCGAGGAGTTTCTCGCGGCAATCCGGGCCGGCCAGAAGCCGCCGCTCGACGGCCTGGAGGGTCGCAAGGCCGTGGCGATCGTCGAAGCCTGCTACAAAAGTGCCCGCACCGGCAAGGCTGCTAGGGTCGAAGACGCCCGATGACGCGGCCGACCGGCCACGCCCCGCAGAACCATCGCCGGGCGGCCCTGCCCTCGATCATCCGCTGACGAGCCACTCATGAATGCACCATTCCGCTACGCGATCTGCAACGAGACCTTCGGGGAGCAGCCGCTCGATCAGGCCTGTGACCTCGCCGCCGAGTGCGGCTACACAGGAGTCGAGATCGCCCCGTTCACGCTCGCGTCGCTGGCGACCGACGTCTCGGCCGCCGAGCGGAGCGACATCCGCCGCACGATCGCCCGAGCGGGCCTGGATTGCGTCGGCCTCCACTGGCTGCTCGCCAAGACCGAAGGCTTTCATGTGGCCCATCCGGAAGCGGACGTCCGCCACCGAACGGTCGAGTACCTCGGGGACCTGGCCCGGCTGTGTCACGATCTTGGAGGCCGGGTGCTCGTCTTCGGCTCCCCGAAGCAACGGAGCCTGCTGCCCGGCGTCTCGCCCGAGCAGGCGCTCGAACATATCCGTGAGGTCTTCACCCGACTCGTGCCCGTGCTCGAAACGACCGACACGGTCGTGGCGCTCGAGCCCCTCTCGCCGGTCGAAACCGACGTGCTCACCACCGCGGCCGAAACCTGCCGGCTGATCGACGCGATCGGCTCGCCCCACGTGCGGCTCCACCTCGACGTGAAGGCGATGGCTGCCGAGCCGACACCGACCCCCGAGATCATCGTGGCCTCGGCTCCCTACCTCGAACACTTCCACGCGAACGACGAAAACCTCCAGGGTCCGGGCTTCGGTGCGGTGGACTTCCTGCCGATCTTCCGGGCCCTCGACGAGATCAGCTACGCCGGCTGGGTCAGCGTGGAGGTGTTCGACTACACCGCCGGGCCAGAACGGCTGGCGCGGGAGAGCATCGACTACATGCGCCGGATCGAGGCCGAACTCGCCTGACGCCGATCGAAGGGGCTGCGGCCCGGGGAATTCTGGAACCTACAGGAGCAGCACCATGCCGTCCGACGCCGCCCAGGCCAACGTTCCCTGGTATCGAGATCTCACCAGTTACCACTGGTTTGTGTTTCTCGTCGCCTCGTTGGCCTGGCTCTTCGACTGCCTCGACCAACAGCTCTTCATCCTCGCCCGGGGCAAGGCGATGGAAGCCCTGCTTCCGGCCGGCTGGGATCCCAAGCTCTACGGCGGCTATGCCACGAGCATCTTCGTGGCCGGCTGGGCGATGGGGGGCCTGATCTTCGGCTCGCTCGGCGACCGCTTTGGCCGCGCCAAGATGCTCACGCTCACGGTCCTGATCTATTCCGTCTGCACCGGGCTCTCCGCCTTCTCGACGGGCTGGATCGATTTCGCCTCGTACCGATTCCTCACCGGTCTCGGCGTGGGAGGCGTGTTCGGTTTGGCCGTGGCCCTCGTGGCCGACACGCTCCCCGATCGGTCGCGAACCGGCGCGCTCGGCATGCTCCAGGCCCTCTCGGCTGTGGGGAACGTCGCGGCCGGACTCGTGAGCATGTTCATCGGCAGCCTCGAATCCCGCGGCGCGATTCCGGCCGGCAAGGGCTGGACCTACATGTTTCTGGTTGGAGCGATCCCGGCGTTCCTCTGCGTCTTCATCCAGCTGCGGCTCAAGGAACCGGAGAAGTGGGTCAAGGCCCGCGAGGTCGGCCGGGCGGCGGGCGTGAAATTCGGCTCCTACTCCGCCCTGCTCGGCGACGCCCGCTGGCGGAGCTCGGCGCTGTTGGGCATGCTCCTGTGCGTCTCGGGTGTGATCGGCCTCTGGGGCATCGGCTTCTTCAGCCCCGAACTCGTCGGCGATGTGATCAAGGCCTCGCTCATCAAGGAAGGCGTTCCCGAAGCGGAGATCGCAGGCCGCCAGCAATATTGGATCGGCATCAATTCGATCGTGCAGAACCTCGGCGCCTTCTTCGGGATGCTGCTGTTCACCCGGATGGCCCAGGGCATGGGGCGGAAGGCGGCCTTCGCCATCGGCTACGTGGCCGCGCTCGTCGCGACAGTGGCCTACTTCCAGCTCTTCAACGGCCGAGGCGACATCTGGATGAGCGCGATCATGGGCGGCTGCCAGCTCGCCCTGTTCGCCGGCTTCGCGATCTACCTCCCAGAACTCTTCCCCACGAGCCTGCGAAGCACCGGCACCAGCTTCTGCTACAACGTCGGCCGCTTCCTGGCGGCCACCGGCCCCTTCACAATGGGCGCTCTCCAGGCCGCCCTCAAGGCGGGGGCCACGACGCCTGACGCGAAGCTCGCCGCCTTTCGCAACGCCTGCTCCTACATGAGCGTGATCTTCCTGCTCGGCCTCGTCGCCCTCGCCTTCCTTCCCGAAACCAAGGGCCGACCGCTTCCCGAGGACTGACTTGAGCGGTGCAGGGGCATCCATGCCCCCTGCACCTTGGCGGGCCTCCGCCCGCCGGCCGCCTTCCGGGCGGCCGATGGCGTGCGGCCTGTGCGGTGTGGCGGCCCTGTCTGCGCGGATGGGCGTCGAGGCGGGGCGACCCGGATGGCACGCGGCGCGGGCGGCGCCCGCTGCGTGCCTGAGA
>CAYVNX010000059.1:0-18259 GCA_964453165.1 uncultured Candidatus Kuenenia sp.
TGAAAAACCGACCACATGCCACGCAACAACCGTGCCGAACAGGATTGGCAGGATGCCCGCAGCGAGCGTCCGGCGACGGGGTGTGGGAACACCCGACCTCGTGGCGGGTGAAGTCGGTCGAGGCCGCACGGGCCGCCCCCGAGCCCGTGACCGACAAATCCCGGCAGACCTTCAGTCGCCCCCCGGGCTACCCTGCTCGAGGTAGCCGCGACCCCGATGCCGATCGGGCGACCTAGACGAAACTGGGGTGTAGCATCGAGGGCGTGTCGCCACTCCGCCTCCATCACTGGTTCTGGGTGCCGTGCGCGCTTGTGGCGCTCACGACCCACGCGGCTGCCCAGAGTTCGGGCAACCGGGTGCTCGGGATCGACGTTTCGGCCTGGCAGGGCAACATCTCGCAGACGACGTGGAACAATCTCCGCAACGTCGACAACCGGCACTTCGTGTTCGTGCGGGCGACCCGCGGAGGCACGACGGGCGTCGACAAGCGGGCCGGCGGGTTTCCCGCTTCCGACAACACGACCTTCACGCTCTCCCAGCGATACGACGATCCCTACTTCGTTCAGAACATGAACCGGGCGACGGCGGCCGGGATGTTCGCGGGCTCGTATCACTTCGCCCGTCCCGACATCGTTTCAACCACGACGAACTCGGCCGGCATCGCCAATTCGGCCCGGGACGAAGCCGACCACTACCTGCAGATGGCCGGGGCTTTCATGCGGCCCGGCTACCTGCTTCCCACCTTCGACCTCGAAGCTGGCGACGGCATCCGCACCGACAACGAACTCGCCCAGTATTCGATCGACTTCTCGAACAGAATCTACGAGGCGATGCAGATTCGCCCGATGATCTATCTCAATGGAAACTACGCCCACAACGTCTTGGGCGGCGCCTCGGCGGCACGGCGGGATCAGCTGGCCAAGCCCGCGGCAACGCGGCCGAGCCTCGCCGGTCCGGCGTTCAGTCAGATGTGGCTCGCGCGGTACGTGAACCAGGCTGATCCCGATTCCATCAACGTGCAGTCGGGCCACCCCAACAGCGGCCTCTCCACGGCGTACGGCCCATGGGACGATTACGGCACCTCCCAGCCCTGGGTGTTCTGGCAGTATGCGAGCACCGGTCGGCTGGCCAGTTTCAACAACGGTAACAGCAACCTCGACTTCAACGTGCTCCAAGGCGGGATGGAGTATCTCGCCGACCAGCTCGTGCCCGCCGTCTGGTGGACCGACGCGAGCGGTGACTGGAGCACGCTCGCCAACTGGAACAGCGGGCAGAGCGTCACCGCGCCCGCCCGCGCGCCGGATCAACTCGCGGCCATCGGCACTCAGACGATGCCCGTGCCCCGCCTGCCCGGGGCGGCCGGCACCGGGCCGACCTCGGGTCGCTACGACACCGTGATTCTCGATCGGCCGAACGCCGACGTGACCATCACGCTGAGCTCGGGCACGCACGACATCCGCAAGCTCTACCTCCGTGAAGCCTTCGCCATGACCGGTGGCTCGCTCTCGGTGAATTACGTTCCAGTGGCGGAGTCGACGCCGATGTCGGTGCAGGTTTCCGCGGCAGCGTCGATCTCCGGCGGCGGGCGGCTGGCCGCCCATACGATTCACGTCGACCCGGCCCGAACGCTCACCGCGGACAACGCCACGCTGACCTTCGAGATGCTTCGGCTCGATCGGGGCACCACCCCCGCGACCCTTGCCGTGCGAGGCGACCTGAACGTCGTTGGCACCGCGGGCCGCACGGCCACGATCGGCACGAGCAGCGGTTCGGCCGCCACCGGCCGGATCGATCTCACGGGTGCGGTGCGGACGATCAGCGTGGCTGATGGGACCGCCGCGATCGATCTCGCACTCGCCGTGCCGCTGCAGAACGGCGGATTGACGAAGTCGGGGCTCGGCACCATGGACCTGACCGCTGGCAACACGCACATCGGCCCCACGACCGTCGCGGCGGGAACGCTCCAGGTGAGCCACGCGAGCGGGCTCGGCTCCTCGCCGGTCACGGTCGCAGCCGGAGCAACGCTCGCCGTCGGAGCCGGAATCAGCATCACGACACCGTCGTTGGTCGTGAATGGCGGCACGCTTTCCGCTGCGACCCTGGCCGTGAACGACACGACCGGAATCCGGTCGCTGGCGATCAACGCCGGCACGGTGTCGGGCACGCCCACAGTGGCGATCACGACCGGCGGTGTGCTGGCCTTGGCTCCCGATGCCCGAGTGGTCGTGGGATTGGCGGGGCTGTGGGTCGACCAGACTGCCTCCGGCGGCAGGCTCGACCTCGGGGCAGGGCAGGTAAGCATCGCCGGGGGCGGCATCACGGCCGCCGATCTTCGGGCCGACCTCATCGCCGGCCGCAACGGCGGCTCCTGGAACGGTGCCACCGGGATCACGTCGGTCGCCGCCGCCGCCGCGGGTGGAACCCGGGCAGTTGGGTACCTCGTCGAAGGCAACGGCAGATCGCGGGTGTCGTTCGCTGCGTCGGGCGACGTCGATCTGAGTGGCAGCGTCGACGTCTTCGACCTCGTCAACATCAATAGCGGAGGCCGATACGGCACCGGTGCGGCAAGCGTCTGGAGCCAGGGCGACTTCAACTACGACGGCGTGACGAACGTCTTCGACCTGGTCGGCGTCAACACCTCCGGCGCGTATGGCCGCGGGGGCTACTTCCCCTCGGCACCTGCCGGAGCCAGCGTCGGCGGAGTGGCAGCCGTGCCCGAGCCTCACGGTCTGGCGCTCGTCGCACTCGCCGGGGTGCTTGCCGCGACGATCCGCAGGTCGGCCACGTTCGTGCCTGTGGGACCGGTTTCGATCAGCCCGCCCGCCGCGGCGAGCAGGGGGTAGGCGTCGCAGCGGGCGACCGCTCCGGCAAGATCGAGGCGGTGCTGATCGATCGCCGCCGCCACGTTCGCGTCGATCAGTCCGCCGGCGGCCGTGGTCGGGCCGTCTTCCCCGTCGGTGCCGAGGCTCGCGATGGCAAGCGCTCCCGGCCAGTCGTGCTCGAGGGCCAGGAGGGCGGCGGCGGCCGTCTGCTGGTTCCGTCCGCCGCGGCCATGCTCGTCCGGCAACCGGACGATCGCCTCGCCTCCTTCGACGAGGCATCGCGGCAGGCCGTCGGTAGCGGCTTCGTCAACGAGGCGAAGGCCAGCCTGGGCGAGCCGCTGACCGACCTCGTCGGCTGTCTCGACGGCTGACGCTTCCGCGGAGCGGACCGTGACGAGATAGCCGAGTTCCCGCGCGGCCCGAGCCGCAGCCTCCACGGCCGTGGCATTGCTCCCGATCAGGATGTGATCGACGCGGCAGCCGGCCGGAGTCGTCCATCCCCCGGTCTTCGAGACCTCGACCGGAACAGGCCGATCTCGATGCCGATCCTGCTCGAGCATGCCGACGAGTCTGGGTGCGACACCGGCGGCGATCGCTCCATACCTCCCGAGCACATCCAGAGCCGTGGCGGCATCATCTCCCGGCAAGCAGGGCCCCGAGGCGATCGACTCGAGCGGATCGCCGATCACGTCGGAGAGCACGAGCGCCACGAGCCGACCCGCCGAGCACGCTCGGGCCAGGCCGCCCCCTTTCACGTCGCTGGCCGCCCGACGGACCGCGTTGAGTTCGCGAATGTCGGCTCCCTCAGCCGCGAGAAACCTCGTCACGGCGATCTTCTCGGCCAAAGGAACGCCCTGCCTGGCTGCGGCCAGGACGGCCGATCCTCCACCGCTGATCACAGCGATCACGATATCGCTCGGGCCGAGCCCGCCGACCATGGCGAGCATCTCCCGCGTCGCGGCCTCGGCCCGGTCGGTGGGGAGATTGATGCCTGGGGGCCGCGTCTGCCGAACCTCGATACCGGGAATCGAACGGCCCGAACCCTCGGGCACGCTCACAAGCCCCGCGATCCGCCCGGCAGCCACGCCGCCAGCCGCGAGCACGCCGGCCACGCCCGCCGCCATCGCGGCGGCTGCCTTCCCGCCGCCGACTACCAGCACCCGATCAGCTGGCCCGATGTCACAGCCCGGCACGAGCGGCCGGTCATCGACCGTGAGCCGGCCTTCGGACAGGGCCAGCCGGCGCCGTACGAGCCGCTCCGGATCGACCGCGGCCAGTCCGGCCCTGGCAATGGCGTCGAGGTCGGCGCGGAGCGAGCGGGGCTGCATGGCTCACCCGTCACCACGGGCCGGAAAGTTCTTGGGATCGAACCGCGACAGGTCGATGCCGCCTCGACCCTCCTCCTCGAGGAGTTTCATCCGCATCTCCAGCCGCTCGAGCCGCCGGGCCAGTAGCGCAGGAGATTCCGCGGAGGGGGCGACGCTCTGGACCCGTGGAATGGATGGATAGCCGAGTTGCCGTTGGAGCGCCGCGAAGAAGAACAGCGGATCCTTTCCGCGGTTGGCCCGGGCGATCCGCCCTTCCTTGGCGCCGAACAGGATCGGGCGGTCGGGCTCGCCTCCGTCCCGGCCCGCCAGGAGCGCGTCTCGCTTTTCGAGCCGCCAATACTCGGGGCTGCGCACGAACACGAGATCGGCCAAATCGATCAGACCCACCTGCCGGGCCACCATCCGGATCCAGTCTTTCCAGTCGGGGTTGAAGATGTCGTCGTCAGCCACAGCGACGAGGCCATTGGCATAGTCGAGCCGATTCCGCGACAAGCACTCGAAGCGATAGAAGAAGAGGCCCTGCGGCGAAGCCCCCTCGCCCCGGTAGGCGGCCTCCCGCTCGAGGATCGCCAGCGCCGTGCGGATATCGAACCGTCCCCCCTCCTCCTCGGCCTTCGCGATCACGAAGGTCTGGAAGGCGGTGAAGTAATGGGGTAGCCGGGCCAGCGCCGTCGAGAGCGTGCCGACGAGCTTGAGTTCGCCCACGAGATAGCCGATGGCCAGCGGCAGTTTCGACGTGGCGAGCACCTCCTCGCCAATGGCCGCCAGCGCCTCCTGGGCGGCGATCCCGGCCGTGATCCGCTCCCCGAAAGACCGGAACAGGTAGGCCTGTTCGATGTATTCCTCCCGGTCGAGCATCGGTGGCCTGCGGCGAAAACGACACGTTGCCGGCGGCTCCCGTCGGCGACTCGGCCGTTCATCGTATAATCAAGTGGTCCGCGTCCCTACCCTCGCCCTCCAGCCGCTCCCCGGCTGCCCCCCATGTCGAGCCGTTTTTCCACGATCGACGCCGCCGTCGCCGCCATGGGCCGCGGCGAAGTCGTGGTCGTCGTCGATGCCGAAGACCGGGAGAACGAGGGCGACTTCATCTGTGCTGCCGACGCCGTCACGCCGGAGATCGTGAACTTCATGATCACGCACGGCCGCGGCCAGGTCTGCGTGCCGATCCTGCCGGACGTCGCCGCCCGGCTCGACCTGCCGATGATGTGCGCCGCCAACTCGTCGCCGCTGGGAACAGCCTACACGGTGCCCGTCGATCACATTTCCGCCAAGACGGGAATTACGGCTGCAGAACGGGCCACGGCGATCGCAGCACTCGCCGATCCGGCCAGCCGGCCGACCGACTTCGTCCGCCCCGGCCATCTCTTCCCGCTGGTGGCGAAGGAAGGCGGCGTGCTCCGCCGGGCGGGCCACACCGAAGCGGCCGTCGATCTCGCCCGGATGGCCGGCCGTCCCCCAGCTGGCGTGCTCTGCGAAATTCTCGATACCTCGGGCAACCGGGCCAACCGGGAGGCGCTCTTCGCGCTGGCCGCCGACCACCGACTCGAAATCATCTCGATCGAGGAACTGATCCGGGTGCGGCGCTCCCGGGAGAAGCTCGTCGAGCGGATCGCCGAGGCCGAGCTGCCGACGAGGTGGGGTCGGTTTCGGATTATCGCCTACCAGGTGAAGTTCGAGAGCCAGCAGCCGATCGTGCTCGTGATGGGTGATCCGACGGCCGTGGCCGCGCCGCTCGTGCGGCTCCACTCCTCCTGCTTCACCGGCGACCTGCTCGAAAGCCTGCGATGCGACTGCGGCGACCAGCTCCGCCTGGCGCTCGAGATGATCGGCCGCGAGGGAACCGGCGTACTCGTCTACCTGCCCCAGGAGGGCCGTGGGATCGGGCTCGTGGAAAAGATCAAGGCCTACGCGCTGCAAGACCAGGGGCTCGACACGGTCGAGGCGAACCTGGCACTCGGCTTCAAGGCCGACGCCCGCGACTACGGCATCGGGATCCAACTCCTCAAGGATCTCGGGCTGCGGCAGGTTCGATTGTTGACCAACAATCCCAAGAAGACCGACGCCTTCATCTACGGCGGGTTTGATCTCGAGGTCGTCGACCAGGTGCCGATTCTGCCTCCGGTCCATGAGTTCAACGAGCGGTATCTTGCCACCAAGCGGGAAAAACTGGGCCACCGCTTCCCCTGACCTTCCGGTTGACCCGACGGTGGCGATCGCCGTAGCATCCGAGGTTTTCCGGCCGAAGTCCTCGGGAGACCGGCATGCAGGCCCCGCGTTCCACACTCCTGCGTCTTGGTTTCGCAGCCTGCCTTGCTCCTTGGCTGGCTCTCTCGCTCACGGCAGGGTGCAGTCCGAAGCCGGCCGAACTCCCGCTCAAGCCCGAGCCGGTGCTCTCGCCTCCCGCTGCTCCGCCGACAGATGCCGCCGCGACCGAGCCAACCGAACCGGCCGTCGAGGACGTGACGAAGGCCCCCTTCGAGCCACCCCCGCTCGAGGTGCTGGAGCGGGATGCGAAGTGGATCGATCGGCCCGTGCGAGATGCCCTGGCCGATCTGGCGGCCGAGCTCGCGAAGGAGCCACCCTTGGCATCCGTCGCTGAGGCCCTTGCCCTGAAGAACGACTCGGCCGAGGCAAATGCCGCGATCCTCTCGGCGCTCGGCCGGCTGCCAGCCGAGGGAGGCGCCGACGAGTCAGCCCGCTGCAACCGCCACCTGGCCGTGGATCTCAACAGCACCAATCCGATTCTCATCAGTTCCGCCGCCGAGAGCGACGTGCTCGGGCTGACAAGCTTCGGGCTGTTTTCCTTCGACCGCCGAATGGAGCCGTTCGCCGCGGCGGAGACGGTGTCGTCCTGGCAGACGAGCGTCGACAGCATGCTCGACAAGGTCGTGATCCGCGCCGACCTCCGCTGGAGCGACGGCCGGCCGATCACCGCCCACGACGTGGCCTTCAGCTACAAGGTGATCATGGACGAGCGGGTGCCGGTGCCGGCCGTTCGCAGCGGCACCGACCAGCTCAGGGGCGTCCATGCCTACGATGACCAGACAATCGTTTTCTTCCATCGGGAGCCCCTGGCCACCAACGTTTGGAACATCAACTTCCCGGTGATCCCGCGACACATCTACGAGGACACATGGGAGCACGATCCCACCCTCAAGGACAGCCCTGAGCATGTCGAACTCGAAGCCAGGCCGGTCTGCGGGGGCCCCTACGAGATCGTCACCCGCCTCCGCGGCCAAGAGATCATGCTCCGGGCTCGCGAGGGCTGGCACACCGTGGCGGGCAAGCAGGTGCGAGACAAACCGTTCTTCCACGAGATCCGGTTCCGGATTCTCGAGGATCCAAACACCGCGCTGCTCGCGCTGAAAAAGGGCGAGATCGACGAGATGGCGCTGACTCCCGAGCAGTGGACGACCCAGACCACCGGGGCCGACTACTACGCCAAGAACACCAAGGCCACGGCGCCGGAGTGGGTCTCGTTCCACTTCGCCTGGAACACGCGGAGCCCGTTCTTCACCGACCGTCGGGTGCGCCGGGCGATGAGTTACGCCTTCGACCACGAGCGGATGCTGGAGACGATCTGCCACGGGCTCTACTCGCCCTGCACGGGCGTCTTCCATCCCACGGCCTGGATGGCCACGAGGAAGCCGCTCGAGGCCTACCGACAGGACCTCGACCGGGCCGAGACCCTGCTCGACGAGGCCGGCTGGATCGATCGCGACAACGACGGCCTCCGGGATCGGGAAATCGACGGCCGGAGTGTGCCCTTCGAGTTCACGGTGGTCTGCTCGCAGCAGCCGATGGCCCAGGAAATCTGCACGCTCCTCCAGCAGAGCCTCGACCGCATCGGCGTGCGGGTCAACGTCAAGCCGACCGAGTTCACAGTGCTTCAACAGCTGCTCTTGGAGAAGCGGTTCGACGCCGCCTTCGGCGGCTGGGGCACGGGCACCGATCCCGACACCTCGGAAAACATCTGGGCAACCGACGCCGGTCGCAACTTTGGCAGCTACTCCAATCCTGAGGTCGACCGGCTGTTCGTGGAGGGCCGCACCGAGGTCGATCGGGCCAAGCGGGCCGAGAAATACGCCCGGATTCACGAACTGCTCTGGGAGGATCAGCCCTACACCTGGCTCTACTGGCGGAACAGCTTCTACGGCTTCTCCAAGGATCTCCGGGGCTACGTCTTCAGTCCCCGCGGCCCCTTCCACTATTCGCCCGGCTTCGGCAGCCTCTGGAAGCCCGTGCCATGATCCACCATCTCCTGCGTCGGCTGGCGCTGGGGCTGGTGACGCTGCTCTTGATCTCGTTTCTTGTGTATGGGCTGATCCGTTCGATCCCCGGCACGCCGCTCACGGTGGCCGTGGCCCAGACCGATCCCAGCCGCCGGCTCAATCCCGCCGACCTCGAGCGGATGAAGGCGGCCTATGGCCTCGACAAGCCCTGGTATCAGGCCTACTTCATCTGGCTCTCGAACGTGGCTCGCGGGGACCTCGGCCGAAGCATCTCCCGCAAGGCGCCGGTGACCCAATTGATCGGCGAGCGAATCGGCCCCACCCTGGGCCTCTCGGCCGCCAGCATGTTCCTCACCTGGGCGATCTCGATTCCGCTGGGGCTTTATGCGGCGGCCCGCAGCGGCCGGCCCGACGAGCGGGCCGTGAGCCTGGGGCTCTACATGCTCTATTCGGTGCCCACCTTCGTGGCGGCGCTCGCGCTGCAGGTGATCTTCTCGGTACGGGCGGAGGGCACGGCCTGGGAGCTGCCGCTGTTCGGCATGACCAGCGGCCTGCCCCACGCCAGCACGCTCAGCTGGCTGGCCGACGTGGCCCGGCACGCGATTCTGCCGCTGATCTGCATGACCTACGTGAGCCTGGCCTGGTACACCCGGTTCATCAACACGAACCTCCAAGAAGTACTCCGGCAGGACTACATCCGGACCGCCCGTGCGAAAGGGGCAGGCCCGGTCCGCGTGCTCGTCCACCACGCCTTTCGCAACACGCTGATTCCGCTGGCGACGCTGCTCGGACTCTCGCTGCCCGCGCTGCTCGGCGGCTCGGTGATCATCGAACAGATCTTCACCTGGCCGGGCATGGGACGTCTGTTTTTCGAGAGCCTCCGTGAGCGGGACTACCCGACGATCATGGGCCTCACGCTCCTGTTCAGCCTGTTGACCCTCGCCGGCCAGTTGCTGGCCGACTTCCTCTATGCGTGGGTCGATCCCCGGGTGAGTCTGGAATGAACGAGCCGCAGCCGGAGACCGACCGCAGGCTGCCGACAGCCCGCGGATTCTGGGCCGAGGCCTGGGTCCGTTACCGGCGAATGCCGTTGGCGATTGCCGCGCTGGCGTTCGTCGGCTGCCTGGGAGCCGTGGCCCTGTTCGCCCCGGCGATCGCGGGAACCAAGCCGGTCGTCTGCCGCTACAAGGGCCGGATCTATTTTCCCTGCCTGGCCTACTACTCCCGCGGCCTCGAACCGGTGATTTTCTCCCAGGATAAGTTCCGCGGCGAATACCCGAAGAACCTGACGGAGAAGGATCCCGAGAGCTGGGCCATCTGGCCGCTGGTGTTTCAGGATCCCTACCGGGCGGTCCGCGCCGACGAGTGGCCGGGTCGACCCGCCAATCCGGCCCGCGACCAGGGCCGACCGAGTCGGCTGAACCTGATGGGCACCAACCAGACCGGCGTCGACGTGTTCGCCAAAATGGTGCATGGGACGCTGGTGGCCCTCATGGTCGGTTTCGTCTCGATGGGCATCGCGGCCACGATCGGGATCACGGTCGGGGCGTTAGCTGGCTACTTCGGCGGCTGGGTCGACGTGATCATCAGCCGGGTCACCGAGGTCGTGATGTGCATCCCGACGCTCGTGCTCATCCTGGCGCTCTTGGCAATCGTGGAGAAGCCCACGATCTGGAAGATGATGACGGTGCTCGGACTGACGGGCTGGCCCGGCATCTCCCGGCTGATGCGGGCCGAGTTTCTCCGGCTGAAATCGGCGGAGTTCGTGACTGCGGCCCGGGCGGTCGGAGCGGGTCCGAGCCGGATCATTCTCCGCCACCTCCTCCCCAACGCCCTGGCGCCCGTGATGGTGCCGATCACGTTCGGCATCGCCGCCGCGATCCTCACCGAGAGCGGCCTGTCGTTTCTGGGTTTCGGCCAGCCCCCGCCCTCGGCAAGCTGGGGCTCGCTGCTCAACGACGCCCGCTCCAATCTCCGCATGTGGTGGCTGGTGTTCTTCCCCGGCACCGCCATCTTCCTGACCGTGCTGGCCTTCAACCTCGTGGGTGAGGGGCTGCAGAAGGCGACCGATCCCAGGCTGCGGGAGGCGCAGAAGTAGATGGCCCTCCTCGAAATCCAGGATCTCGTCACGGCCTTTCACACGCCCGGCGGCCGGGTGCCGGCCGTGGATGGTGTGTCGCTCTCGATCGAGCGGGGTACCACGCTCGGCCTCGTCGGTGAGAGTGGCTGCGGTAAGAGCGTGACCGCCATGAGCGTGCTGGGGCTGGTCGCCGCGCCCGGCCGGATCGAGCGGGGTCGAATTCTTCTCGAGATCGACGGCGATCCGGTCAACCTCGTAACGATGCCCGAACGGCGGCTCCGGCGGATCCGAGGCGGCCGGGTCGGAATGATCTTCCAGGAGCCGATGACGAGCCTCAATCCGGTGTTCACGATCGGTGATCAGGTGGCGGAGGCGGTTCGGCTCCACCGCCGGGTCAGCCGCCAGGAGGCCCGCGGCCGGGCGCTCGAATTGCTCCGACTCGTGCGGATCGCCGATCCTGAGCGGCGACTCGATGAGTATCCCCATCAGCTCTCCGGCGGGATGCGGCAGCGGATCATGATCGCCATCGCGCTGGCCTGTGAACCGGAACTCCTGATCGCCGACGAACCGACCACGGCGCTCGACGTCACGATCCAGGCGCAGATCCTGGACCTGCTCGCCGACCTCCGTCGCCGGCTCGGGATGGCGATCCTGCTGATCACCCACGACCTCGGGGTGGTTGCGGAAACCTGCGACCAGGTGGCTGTGATGTACGCCGGCCGGATCGTGGAGCAGGCGCCGGCAGCGGAACTCTTCGCGAACCCGCTCCACCCCTACACGATCGGCCTTCTGGCGGCGCGGCCCGAGCATCGGCCGGGTGGCGACGGACCGCTCGCGGCCATTCCTGGGATGGTGCCGCAGCCGCGGGATTTCCCTGCAGGCTGCCGGTTTCACCCGCGGTGCGTCCACGCCCGGGAACCCTGGTGCCGGGCCGAACAGCCACCGTTGCGGGAACTCGCGCCGAAGCATCTCGTCGCCTGCCATTTTGCCGGAGAACTCGAGGCAGGCCGGCCCGCGGAGGGTCGCGGGCGATGAGTGAGCCGGGCGCCGAGTTCGTGGCCGTGAGAGACCTGGAAACCTGGTTTCCGATTCGCCGCGGACTCTTCCGACAGGTCGTGGGTCAGGTGCGAGCCGTGGACGGTGTGTCGTTCCGGATCGGCCGTGGCCGCACGCTCGGCCTGGTGGGAGAGAGCGGCTGCGGCAAGACGACGGCGGGCCGGAGCCTGCTGCGGCTCGTCGAACCCACCGGTGGCAGCGTGCACTTCGCCGGGCACGACATCCGCACCGCTTCGGCCGCCGAGCTCCGTAGCCTCAGGCGGCGGATGCAGATCGTGTTTCAGGATCCGTACGGCTCGCTCAACCCGCGGCTCACCGTGCGAGCGATCCTCGAGGAAGGACTCGTCGTGCACGGACTCGGCGACGGCCCGGAACGGCTCCGACGGATGACGGCGGCACTGGAACGAACCGGCATGCCGGCTGCGGCGCTGGCCCGCTATCCCCACGAGTTCTCCGGCGGGCAGCGGCAGCGGATCGCGATCGCCCGCGCCCTCGTACTCGAGCCCGACTTCCTCGTGCTCGACGAGCCGATCTCGGCGCTCGATGTGTCGATCCAGGCGCAGGTGGTCAATCTGCTCGCGGAACTCCGCCGGGAACTGGGACTCACCTACCTGTTCATCTCCCACGATCTCTCCGTCGTGGAATACATCTCCGACGAGGTGGCGGTGATGTACCTCGGGCGAATCGTGGAGCATGCGGCTGCCCGCGAGCTCTACGCCGCCCCGCTACACCCCTACACCCACGCCCTGTTCTCGGCGATCCCGAGCGTCGAGCCGGCCAGCCGCCGCGGCCGGATCGTGCTGCCTGGCGACGTCCCGAGTCCCGCAAGCCCGCCCCGCGGCTGCCGTTTCCACCCCCGCTGCCCGCTGGCCGAGGCCGTCTGCCGCGAACAGGATCCGCCCGCAACGCTCGTCGGCGAGCATCGTGTGCACTGCCACGTGGCCGCCCGCGAGTTGGCCTCGGGCGACGCGGTCGCCGCCTCGGCCCGGATCGCCGCTGCCTTGGCAGGAACGGCCCTGCCTCGCCCTTGACACCCTGGCGTGGCCCATGGTGGCCTCGGCACCTACAATCGAGTCGCGGTTCCGCAGAAGCCGCGTCTGCTCGCGAGAGATGCCATGCTACGACGACCGAGTTGCCGATCCCGAACCTTCCGCCCGAGGATCGGCCTGTTGGTCGCACTCGGGTTCATCGTGGCCGACGTGTCCCCGGGGCAGGTTCCGGGGTCGAGCACGACACCCCGCACCGGTCTCACCCGTGAGGAGTTGACCCGCTCCTGGGACCTCGATGGTGACGGCACGATCAGCAGGGCCGAGGCTGAAGTGGCCAAGGCCCGAATGAAGCGGGAGCGAGCGGAGTTGCAACTCGGCCCGGGCAACGCCCCGGTCACAGGCCTGCCCCGCATGGCCGATGAGGAGCCTGCCGACGACTACAAGCCGGGTGATGAACCCGAGTTTCGCCTGCCCCCTGAAGAACCGCATGTGCCGCGGCCGCGTGGGTCTGGCGCTGCTCTTCCCGGTGCGGGTTCTCCATCGCTTGCACCGCCAACGATCCGAGCGCCGATTCCATCGGCCGGTCGTTCACCCATACCGACACCGACGGTGCCGAGCCTTGATCCCTCCCGACCGGGATCAGCCGTGCCTGGATCCGGATCGGCGCAGCAGCGGTCGAGCGGAGCCTCGTGGCTCTCCCCCGGCTCCCGTGGCTCTGCGGTGACTGGCGGCGTCCGGGCCGGGGCCCCGGCGGCTGCGGCCGGCTACGGCTCGGGCCCCTGGTCCGACCTCAACGCGGCCCGCTACCGCTATGCGCCTTCGACCGTGGATCTGCCCGGAACAGGGGCGGCGGGACTCGGGGCAGGCGGGGCTGGTTCAACGGCCCGCCGCACCGGCTCGATCCTGCTGCCCAACGGGGGCATGATTCCACAGCCGGGCATGCCAGCTCCGATGAGCAGGCCGACCTCCGGGCTGCCGACGGTCTCTCAGCCGATGACACCTCTGCCGCCAGTCATTCAGCCTCCGAGAATCTCGGCCGAGGAGATCGGCGGATATTGAGCGTGGAGCAAGCCGACTTCCCGACGGGAATTTCCGGGCCGGTGCTCCTGCTCGCCGACAACCTCTCGATCGCGGCGGCTGCGCCCCGCTGGGCGGCTGACTTCGCGGCGGCCGGTACGGTCCACCGCGTGCGAGTGGTCGGTCACCCCTCTCAACAGGAGATCGCGGCCGTGCTTGCCGAGGCAAAAAATCTCGGTGCGGCCACGATCCTGGCCGCAGGATCCGGTTCACCGCTGGCAGTCGGACAGGCCGTCGCCTGCCGGCTCGGACTACCGTTGTTCACGACCGATTCGTGACCGTCCGACTGCCGCGCATCGAAGAATTCAACAGCCACGGGCTCGGGGGCGGCAAAAGTCGCGTCGCGGGCGAGGATACGGCCCGATTGCTCCGCGAGCGTTCGCCGACCCCAGTCCCTCGTCGCAAGGGCTTGCTTCACGTGTCATTCCAGTCATGCGAGATGGACTCACTGCGGGCCGCGTGAGCCCGTGGGCCGGCACCGCTACACTGTTTTTCCACCTCATCCGTTCGGAGTCCACCCATGCGGCGCGTGTCTCACCCGATTGCATTTCGCCTTCTGCCCTGCATCGTGCTCGCAGCACTCGCTCTGGGATCCGCGTCGCACGGCTGGGCCGAGTCGGCGACCGAATTGCCGCCTGCTCCGGCCGTCGATCAGCCGCCTGATGTCTTCCTCGGGTCGGGAGTCCGCGACACGTTCGCGCCGGTGCGGGAAGCGATCACAGCCGCGAAGCAGGAAAGCGGTCGCGACTACCGCGTCGTCATCGTCAAGGAGGGAACTGGCGCCGCAACACTCTTGCGCCGGCTGGTGGAGCGATGGCGTGAGGAGGCGGGGGAAGGTGGCGGCTTCAACCCCGCGGGCGACGTCACGATCGTACTCGACACGGGCGACCGTAGCCTCGCGATGGACGTGCCCTGGGCCGTCGAGGCCACCGCCGGACTCGACCAGTCCACGGTCGAAAAGGAACTGATCACGAAGGCGTTCGTACCCCGGGCGAAGGACGGACTCTATGCGGATGGCCTGGCAGAGCTCGTCCGCGGTACCGAACGGTGGATCAGGGAGCGGCAGTCGGCCACGGCCCGGCGGGCCGAGGCCGCTCGGATCTTCAAGACTCGAACGCTGCCGCTCGGTGCGCTCGCCGCCGTCGCCACCGGCCTGATCGGCTGGTTGGCCGTGCGGTGGGCGAGGCACGGAAGCCGGGTCCGGGAGGCGCGACAGAAGCTCGCGGCCTTCAAGGCCGACGTCGTCGCACTCTCTGATCTCCTCGACAGCCAGCAGGAGCGGCACCGGATGCTGCCCCATGCCGACCCTGATTTCCTGACGCCGATGCAGGGAATGACCCGCGATACCTACGACGCCGTGCAGGATGCGATCGGCCGCTATCGGGAGCGGTGGCTGGGGCTGATGGACGTGTGGGAGCGGGCCCAAGACCGGCTGGCTGGGGAATGGTTTCTGGGAACGAAGGCCAGCGAGGATGTGATCCGGATGCTCGACTCGGCCGAGGCCCGGCCTCCGCTCGACGAGGTGGCCGCCGCCTGCCGGGCGCCGCTCGACACGCTCGAACACGCGCATGAAAAGGCCCGCGAGCTGACCGCCGAGCTGGAGCGGGAACTCGCCGAGGCACGGCAGCGACTCGACCGACTGGCCACCCGCGGCCGCTCGACGGCGAGCTTGGAGCCGGCGATCGCGGCGGCGGCCCGTGACCGTGAACTCGGATGGGCGGACGTCGAATCCGACCCGGTCGCCGCCCGCGGCCGGGTCGAGGAGGCACGCGCGAGACTCGAGGCCGCGATGGCGAAGGCGGGGGAGATCGAGGCTGCCAATGATCGCCGGCAGAGGGCGACCGACCGGGCCGACGAGATCCGCCGCCGCGTCGCCGAACGGCGCGCCGAGGGCTGGCTCTTGGCGGAACCCGGCGCCGTACCCGAGCCGATGCTCGCCACGGCCGATCGGGAATCCGATCTCGCCGCCCGGCTGCTCGACGATGGAGAGGCCGAGGCAGCGCTTACCCATATCGAGAAGGCAGAGGCCGCCGTAGCCGAGGTGGCGACGCTGCTCGAGAACGTGGCTGCCGCCAAGAATCGAGCGGCGGAACTGATCCCTGCCGTCGCAGCCCGGCTCGAGGCGATCGCCGCCGAACGTCCGGCCGCCGAGGCCCACCTCCGCCACCTTGCCACTGCCTATGCCGAATCGGCCTGGCGGGACATGGCCGACAACCTCGCCAAGGCGGAGGAAGGGCTCGGCCGAGCCCGCACGCTCCTGCTCGAGGGTCAGGAAGCCGCAGACGTCACTCGGCAGCATTTCTTCCGGGCCGTGGCGGTCCTGGAAGAAGCGATCCGGCAGGAGGACTGGGCCGCCTCCTGTCTCACGGGGATCACCGAGCGACGGCGGGAACTCGACGACCTGTATCAGGCGCTCCCCGCAGCCTTTGCGACCGCCCGGGATCACACCCAGTCGCTCGGCCAGCGGCTCCAGCGGCAGCGGACCGATCGACCCCGGGCCCATGAACGGCTCCGCGAGGCCGATCGCCTGTTGGAAGTCGCCGAGCAGTTGCTTCGCGAGACTCAGCCCGATCCCCGCAAGACGACGCAGGTCGTCCAGGCGGCCGACCAGGCTGCGGCCCGCGGCAACGAGCTTGCCGACGAGGATGAACGGCTGGCCCGCCAGGCTGCTGCGGACCTCGACGAGGCCGACGCGACGCTCCGCCGGATCGCGGCCTGGTATGCGGAAGGGCTGCAGGCCGACGTCCGCGGAGCCCGCGGCACGCTCGATGCCGCTCGCGGCGAGTTTTCCCGGCAGCGGTACGAAGCTGCGATTCAGGCTGCGGCGGAAGCCACTCAACAGGCCCGCGTGGCCTACGCGACCGCGACCGCCGAGGCCGAGCGGCGGCGGATCCGCAGGCAGCAGGAGATCCGACGCCGGCAGTTGGAGGAATCCTTCGCCCGCGCGTCGCGAGGTGCCGGACCGTGGGTGATCAATCTCCCAGGCGGCACGTTCACCGGCCCGACGCCGTGGCGATCACTCGGCTCGCCGGGCCGTGCCACCGGTCATGGCTCCCGACCCGCGGGCGGGAGTTGGTCAGATGGCGTGGCGGAAGTCCGCTGGTAAGGACGGCCTGCCCCGAGCTCACGGGCCATCTCGAATCGCCTCCGTGCTGGCCGCATACACTGCCAGCTGAAGCCCCGCCTGTTCCGCCCGACCCCGCTCGATGACGATGCCAGATGTCAGACTGACGCATTCCCCGGATTCCTGGCACGCCGTATCGGCTGATGTGGTCGTGTCGCGGCTGGCGACCGATTCGACCAAGGGCCTTACTGCCGCCGAGGCCGCCGAGCGTGGCCAGCGGCACGGCCCCAACGTGCTCACCGCGCGGCGGGGTCAAGGACCGATCCTACGGTTCTTGCTCCAGTTCCATCAGCCGCTGATCTACATCCTGCTCGCCGCGGCGCTCGTCACCGCCGTGCTCGACGACTGGATCGACGCCGGCGTGATTCTCGGCGTCGTGCTCGTCAACGCCTTCGTGGGCTTCATCCAGGAAGGCAAGGCGATCGAGGCGATCGAGGCACTCGGCAAGACGCTTGTCACCGAGACCACCGTTCTCCGCGCGGGACGGAAGGAGCGGATCGACTCCGCCCTGGTGGTGCCGGGTGATGTCGTGCTGCTGCAGTCGGGCGACAAGGTGCCGGCGGACCTTCGGCTGGTGCGATGCCGCGACCTCCAGATCGCCGAAGCAGCCCTCACCGGGGAGTCGGTGCCGGTCGGGAAGTCGCTCGACCTGCTCGGCGTCGACGTGCCCCTTGCCGACCGCAAGAACATGGCCTATGCCTCGACCCTCGTCACCTTCGGGCAGGGCACCGGGGTGGTCGTGGCGATCGGCGACGGAACGGAAGTGGGGCGGATCTCGCAGCTGATCTCTTCGGCCGAAGACATCCAGACGCCGCTCACCAAGCTGATTGCCCGCTTCAGCTCGCTGCTCCTCGTGGCCATTCTGATCGTCTCCGCGGCCACGTTCGCGATCGGGATCGTGCAGGGCCTTGGTTTCAAGGCAATGTTCAAGACCTCGGTGGCCCTGGCCGTGTCGGCGATCCCTGAAGGGCTGCCTGCGGCCGTCACCATCATGCTGGCAATCGGCGTGGGCAAGATGGCTGCCCGACGGGCCATCATCCGCAAGATGCCGGCCGTGGAAACCCTCGGGAGCACGACGGTCATCTGCTCCGACAAGACCGGCACGCTGACCCAGAACCAGATGACGGTGACGGCGGTCGTGGCCGGTGGCGAATCATTTACCGCGAGCGGCTCGGGCTACTCGCCGACGGGACAGATCCGACCAGCCGCCGACGGCGTGGCCCTGTCGGTAGCCGGCCTGCATGGCCACGGTGCGTTGCTCGAATGCCTGCGGGCCGGGCTGCTCTGCAACGACTCCCGGCTCGTTCGTGCCGACGACGACTGGCTCGTGGAAGGAGATCCGACGGAAGCCGCTCTGGTGGTCGTTGCGGCCAAGGCGGGGCTGGCTGCCGACGTGCTTCAGGAGGAGTTTCCCCGGCTCGACTCGATTCCGTTCGAGTCGGAACTCCAGTACATGGCCACGCTTCACGACCAAGGGCAGGAGCGTCCCCGCGTGGTCTATGCCAAGGGCTCAGTCGAGGCGATGCTGGCCCGCTGCTCAACCGCGACGGA
>CAYVNX010000060.1:0-17685 GCA_964453165.1 uncultured Candidatus Kuenenia sp.
GCCTCGGGATCATGCCCTACATCTCGGCGTCGATCATCTTCCAACTCCTCGGCACCGTTTGGCCGCCGCTGGAACGGTTGCAGAAAGAGGGCGAGGCCGGCCGGAAGAAGATCAACGAGTACACCCGCTACGCGACGGTGATCATCTGCTTGGTCCAGAGTTGGGCCTATGTGGCGTTTCTCGCCGCGCCTGGTCGGGATCAGTCCTTGATCCAGGAAGGGTTCCTGGTCGATGGGCGGCTGCCGCTGGTCTGGCAGTTCGTGGCGGTGATGACGATGACGGCCGGCACGATCTTCTTGATGTGGCTGGGCGAACAGATCGACGAGTTTGGGATCGGCAACGGCATCAGTCTCCTCATCATGGCCGGTATTTTGGCGGGGATGCCTGGCGCCCTGCTCGAGTTGGCCGGGACTACCTCATGGGAGGTAGGCGGCGGTGCCGGCACCGGCAAACTGGGTGTCGAGATGATTCCCGTGCTCGTGGCCCTCTTCATTGGAGTCGTGGCCGGCGTGGTATTCATGACGCAGGGGCAGCGGCGGATTCCGACCCAGAGCGCCAAGCATGTCCGGGGACGGCGGGTCTACGGCGGCACCCGCCAGTATCTGCCATTGCGAGTCAACCAGGCCGGCGTGATGCCGATCATCTTCGCCAGTTCACTTCTCCTGTTTCCGCAGTTCCTGTTTCAGTACCTCAGCCGTGCCTTTCCGGAAAACGGTGTCTTGCTCGGGCTCTACGAGTCGTTCACCCGTGGTCAATCGTATCTCTACAACGTCTGCTACATCGCGCTGATCTATTTTTTCTGCTACTTCTGGACGGCGATCACCTTCAATCCGAAGGAAATGGCGGACAACCTCAAGAACTTCGGCGCCTTCATCCCTGGGTACCGCCCTGGCAAGCGGACGGCTGACTATCTCGAGCGGGTCATGGAACGAATCACCTACGTCGGGGCTGGATTCTTGGCCCTGGTAGCGGTGATTCCGACGGTCGTGGCAGGAGCCTTGGGAATTCCTTTTCAGGCAGCCAGCTTCTACGGGGGCACCGGCTTGCTGATCGCAGTGAGCGTCGTCTTCGACCTCGTCCAGAAAATCGACAGTCACCTCGTGATGCGGAATTACAGCGGTCTGCTGGAGCGAAATTGAGGGCGCGGAAGGCCGGATTCTGGGAGGCGGCCCCGAGAGCTGCTTCAACCTGGCTCAGCCGGCTTCGTTCCTCGAGTTAGCGGGACATGCCGTCATGCGGATCATCCTCATCGGGCCGCCAGGGGCCGGTAAAGGAACGCAGTGCCAGCGGCTCCTGGAGCTCCTCGGGGTTCCGCATCTTTCGACGGGAGAGATGCTTCGGGCTGAGGTGCGGGCTGGGACCCCGGCCGGCCGCGAGGCCGCGGAGTTCATGGAACACGGGCAGCTCGTGCCTGACCCTTTGATTCTGGCAATGGTCGGGCGGCGGCTGTCCCAGCCGGATTGCCGAGACGGCTGCCTGCTGGATGGTTTTCCCCGCACGCTCCACCAGGCCGAAATCCTCGATGACCTTCTTGATCGGCAGGCCATGAGCGTGGACGGCGTGATCGAGTTGGCTGTGCCGCGAGACGAGTTGGTGAGACGGATGCTGGCCCGCAAGCGGGCCGACGATGACCCCGCCATTTTCGCCAAGCGGATTGCGAGTTTCGAGATTCAGACGGCGCCGCTGCTCGATTACTACGGTCGCCAGGGGAAGCTCGCTTCCATCGACGGTCTGGGAACGGCCGACGAGATCTTTGCCCGGGTTCAAGCCGCCGTTCGTCGGTTCGGCCAGCCGCGGCGGTGAGGATCGGGAGCCTCCCGTGCAGGCGGCTGTCCGACCGGTATACTTTCGTCTTCAATCCTCGTGGGCTGGCTCGCTGGTTCGCCGTTTTTCTTTGGGGTGTTTTGTCTCGTGGTGAATCTCCGCTCGTCTCGTGAAATCGCCCTGATGCGGAAGGCCGGGCTCGTCGTCTGGGCCGCCCATCAAGTGGCCCGGCCACTCGTTCGGCCCGGTGTGACAACCGCGGAAATCGATGCCGCCGTGGAGGCGTATTTTCTGTCGCAGGGGGCCATCCCGCTCTTCAAGGGCGTGCCGGGCAAGGTGCCCTTTCCGGCCGTGTGCTGCATCTCGGTCAACGACGAAGTGGTTCACGGAATTCCAGGGGGACGGGTTCTTCGGCCAGGAGACATCATCAGCATCGACACCGGCTGCAGCCTCGGAGGATGGTGCGGCGACTCGGCCTACACGCATCCCGTCGGAGAGGTCTCGCCCGACGTCCAGAAACTCCTCGACTGTACGGCGGGCGTGCTGGCACTTGCCATCGAGTTGATGGCGGTCCGCAATCGCTGGAGTGATGTCGCCAGTGAGATGGCCAAGTACGTGCGGGATCACGGGTTTTCCGTGGTCGAGAACTTCGTCGGCCACGGGATCGGCCGAACGATGCACGAAGATCCACAGGTGCCGAATTTCTGCACGCCTGCCTTCCGCCGAAACCACGATTTCGAACTCGAGCCAGGCTTGGTGATCGCGGTCGAGCCGATGGTCAACATGGGCTCCAAGAAGGTCCGGCCCTTGGACGACCATTGGACGCAGTCCACCGTCGATGGGCGGCCCAGTGCCCATTTCGAACACACCGTCGCCATCACCGAAGGCGGCCCGGCCGTCCTGACGGCACCCCCCGCAAGCGGGGAAGAGGCGGCGGAAGTCGCTCCGGCCGTGGGCGTGTCGTGAGCGGTTCAGGCTCGGGTCGGTAGCGTCATGCCAGGATCGCGATTGGGTTTTCGCCGGCGATTTCCTGCCACCCCCTTGCGAACTGCCTATCCGGCGACCTATGATTCCGGACTCTCCTGATTTGCCCCTCATTGGTCCCCCTGGAGCGGCCCACCCCAAGGCCCGACTGCCGTCATGAAGGTTCGCGCGAGCGTGCGTCGCATGTGCGACAAGTGCAAGATCGTCAAGCGGCGGGGCGTGGTATTCGTGGTTTGTGCCGATCCCCGTCACAAGCAACGGCAGGGCTGATCGAGTCGGTTGCGTCGGAGGTCTGGATGCGGGCGTCTGCTTCCAGGATCGTTGTCTGTCTTATTGGTCGTTCGGAATTCCAGCCATGCCGCGTTTGATGGGTGTCGATATCCCGTCGGAGAAGAAAACGATCTATTCGTTGCAATATCTCTACGGTGTCGGGCCGAGGGTGGCTCGCGAGCTCTGCCACAAGGCGGGCGTCAATCCACTGGCTCAGGCCCGGGATTTGCACGAAGACGAACTCGCTCGTTTGGCCGCGCTGCTCGACAAGGACTACGTCGTCGAGGGACAGTTGCGGCGACAGGTGGCCCAGGATATTTCTCGACTCAAGGACATTGCCTCCTATCGTGGCGTCCGGCACCGCCGGGGGCTTCCGGTTCGTGGGCAACGAACTCGCACCAACGCCCGAACCCGCAAGGGGCCCAAGAAGACGGTTGCGGGGAAGAAGGGCGTCAAGGACTTGAAGTAGTTTCGGCTTCGCCGCCGGCGGGAAGCCGGAGGCGAGTGGGCCGCGAGTCGTTCGGTGACTGGCCCGTGGCAGCCGATCGTTTTTCGGAATTCAATCCAAGGTTTACGCCAGGTAAGTCACGCCAGGTCATTCACACCAGGTATTCGTCAGGAACTGTTCAGTATGTCGAAGGCAGCGAAGACCAAGAAGAAGAGCGTTTCGTCGGGCATTGCCTACATCGTCGCGAGTTTCAACAACACCACCGTTACGATCACCGACGCACGCGGCGATACGCTGTGTTGGGCGAGCGGCGGCACCTGTGGCTTCAAGGGGAGCCGCAAGGGCACCCCCTTTGCTGGCCAGATGGCGGCACAGCAGGCGGCTGAAAAAGCCGCCAAGTTCGGTGTCAAGGATCTCGAGGTCCGGGTCAAGGGGCCTGGCAGTGGCCGAGAGAGCGCCATCACCGCGCTGCAGGCAGCCGGCATGAATGTCCGCAGTATCGAAGACATTACGCCACTGCCGCACAATGGCTGTCGGCCCCCCAAGAAGCGCCGGGTCTGATTTTCTCCTTTCATCGACGACACGCATCCTCCCTTTTTTCGGATTGATTCATGGGACGTATTACAGGACCTGTTTGCCGACTCTGCCGCCGCGACGGCCTCAAGTTGTTTCTCAAGGGCAGCCGTTGCGACACCCCGAAGTGCGCCTTCGAGCGGCGTTCAACGCCTCCCGGCGTTGTGCAGAAGCGGCGTCCGAAGCCGACCGACTACGGGCTGCGGCTGCGTGAGAAGCAGAAGGTCAAGCATTACTACGGCGTGCTCGAGCGGCAGTTTCGCACCTATTTCTCCCGTGCAGAGCGGGGTAAGGGCAATACCGGCGAGACGTTGATGACGCTCCTCGAGAGGCGGCTCGACAATGTCGTCCATCGGCTCGGGTTCGCTCCTTCGCGTGCGGCCGCCCGGCAGATGGTGATGCACGGTCACATCACGATCAACGGCCGGCGGCTGGATATCCCTAGCTACCTCGTCAAGGCTGGCGACCTTGTGCGGGTCAAGAATCGAGCCAAAAGTCTGCAGTTGGCTCACACGGCTCTGGCTGACTTCCGGCGCGAGGTCCCTGATTTCCTGTCACGGGTCGAAGGGGCGATCCCGGAGGCGCGGGTCGATCGGCTGCCGGCTGCCGACGACGTCTCGATTCCCGTGCAGGCCAATCTGATCATCGAACTCTGTTCCAAGTGATTCATTCAAGGAGCATCGCATGCATATTCGTTGGCGCGGTCTGGAGCTTCCTGGTGCCGTTGTGGCCGATCCCGGCACGCTGACGGGCACCTATGGCAAGTTCACGGCGGAGCCGTTCGAGCGGGGTTTTGGCACGACCGTGGGCAATAGCCTCCGTCGCGTCCTTCTCTCGAGCCTCGAAGGCAGTGCCGTCACGCAGATCAAGTTGGCGGGTGCCCTGCACGAATTCACGACCATCAAGGGCGTGCAGGAAGACGTCACGGACATCGTGCTCGCGGTCAAGAGTCTCGTGGTGAAGAATCACAGTGATTCCACCCGCGTCATTCGGGTTGAAAAAAGCACGAAGGGGCCGATCACCGGGGCCGACGTTCTGACCGACGAGGCGGTGGAGGTCGTCAACAAGGACTTGGTGATCGCGACGCTGACCGATGACGTGCCGTTTGAACTCGAGATGGTCGTCGAGAACGGCCGGGGATACGTTCCCGCCAGTGAGCAGAGCCAGGCTTCCCAGGAGATCGGCATCGTCCCGCTCGACGCTGTGTTCAGCCCCGTGACTCGCGTGAAGTACGAGGTCGAGGAGACCCGCGTTGGTCAGAAGACCAATTACGACAAACTCACGCTCGAGATCTGGACCGACGGCACGGTGACGCCCGAGATGGCGCTGGTGGAAGCGGCCAAGATTCTTCGCAAGCACCTCAATCCGTTCGTCGGGTACACCGCCCCGGGGCCGGACGTGGCCCTGCCGGCGGCGGCCGATCTGTTTGCGGTGGAGGCGCCGCTCGAGAGCCGGCTCGGAATGCTGGTGTCGGATCTTCGGCTTTCTGGCCGCGCGGCCAACTGTCTCCACGAGGAAGGAATCGGCACCATCAAGGAGCTCGTCGCCCGAACCCGCGAAGAGCTGCTCGAAGTGCGGAACTTCGGGGAGACGACCCTTCAGGAAATCGAAGAGAAGTTGCAGGAATTGGGCCTGCGTCTGGGAATGGAGGCGGCTGCCGCCGCCGATGTCTGAATCGCGGGGCCACGCGGTGAGCGCGGCCCGCATACGAGGAACCAACAATCATGCGTCATCGTCGCAAGGGCCGAATCCTGGGCCGCAGTCCCTCGCACCAGAGGGCGTTGCTCCGCAACCTCGCCTCAGCCTTGATGCTCACCGAGCAGGAAGTCGAGCCGGGTGAACCGGGCGCGGCCAAGGTGAAGGGCCGAATCATCACGACCCTGCCCAAGGCCAAGGAGGTTCGGCCGCTCGTGGAGCGATGCATTACCGTCGCTCGGCGTGGTCTAGCTGCATCGGCCCGTGCCGACGAGTTCGCAACCTCGGCTGACCGGGGGTCTGCGGCCTGGAAGGAATGGCGAACTGGTCCGAAATGGCGTGCGTGGGCCCAGGCCATGGCCCCAGCCGTCAAGGCGCGGCGACGGGTCGTGCAGATGCTGGGGGACAAGAAGGCTGCCCGGATCGTATTCGAGATCATCGCCCCGCGATTTGCCGATCGGCCGGGTGGATACACGCGGATTCTCAAGCTGGCTAAGCCGCGTCTGGGCGACGCTGGCACCAGGGCGATTCTTGAGTTCGTCGGAGGAGAGTCGGCCTCCAAGCCGCAGTCACCGCAGTTGGAGGCGGCCCGGGGCTGATCGCGTTCGGCCGCCTGATCAGGTGCCGTTCGCCCGGCGCGGCTGCCGCTGCGTAGAATGAGGGAGAATCCCGTCGCCTCGTGGCCATGGGACTCGTTCGGCAAGAGCGGAAGGCCGACGATGCGTCGCTCCGAGTGGCTTTGGGTGGTGATTGGTCTCGCCCTGGCAGGCCTGGCCAGCGGGCTGCCTTCAGAGGGGTTCGCCGCCGACAGGGTCGAGCACTACGGCATTCCCCAGGTCCGGTTCATCAACGACCGCATTGCTGCCGGCTGGAAGGACGCCGGACTCGAGCCCTCCCCCGTAGCGACCGACGGTGAGTGGTGCCGGCGGGTCTTCCTCGATCTCGTCGGACGGGTTCCGACGGTCGCCGAACTCCAGGCGTTCCTGGTCGATTCGTCACCGACCAAGCAGGCGGACCTGGTGGCGCGACTTCTGGGCGCGGAATACGAAGACGAATACGCCCGGAACTTTACCGATGTCTGGACCACCATCCTGGTCGGGCGCGACGCCACCAATGAGAACGTCAACCGGCCGGGACTGAGGCAATACCTGCGTCGTTGCTTCTCGAACAACATTCCCTACGACCGGTTCATGGAGGAGCTTGTCACGGCAACCGGCGTGAACACAAACCGTCGTGGAGTGGATGGGTTCAACGGCGCGACCAACTTCCTCAGCGGGAAGATGGAGGACATGGGCGTTGCCAACGGGGTGCAGGCCACGGCCAAGACGGCGCAGATTTTCCTGGGGCTGCAGGTTCAGTGCACCCAGTGCCACAACCATCCCTTCAACAAGGGGAAGCAGAATCAGTTCTGGGAGTTCAACGCGTTTTTCCGCCAGACCGCCGCGCTCCGCCGGCGGGGTGGCACCGAGGACGTGCAGTGGATCGAGCTGGTCGATCAGGACTTTCCCGGCGAGGGGGGCAATCCGGAGGAGGCCGAGCTCTACTACGAGCTCCGCAACGGTCTGATGAAGGTGGCCTATCCGGTCTTCATCGACGGCACCGCGATCTCCCCGAGCGGCTACCTTCCCGGCACGATGGAGGACGGCACGCCCTACGGCGCCAACCGCCGCCAGGAACTGGCGAAGCTGATCAAGACCAGCCCGCTGTTCCCCGTGGCGATCGTCAATCGGATGTGGGGCCATTTTCTCGGGTATGGCTTCACCCGCCCCTTCGACGACCTCGGGGATCACAATCCGCCGTCGCATCCGGAGCTGCTCGATGGGCTGGCCGAAGCTTTTCGGGAGCAGAGCTTCGATCTCAGGGAACTGGCCCGCTGGATCGTGCTGTCCCGGCCCTATGCCCTGTCGAGCCGGACCACGCCCGGCAATCGCATCGACGATCCCGCACTGGGCGAGCGTCCGAAGTTCACCCACTTCTACCTGCGGCAGATGTCGGCCGAGCAGGTCTACGAATCCCTGCTCACGGCCACCGAAGCCGACGAGACCCGTGTGGGTGAGGACGCCGCCAAGCGGAAGGATCGCTGGCTCGGCCAATTCGTGATCGCCTTCGGGACCGACGAGGGCGACGACGCGACGACCTTCAACGGGTCGATCCCCCAGGTGCTGATGATGTTCAACGGCGACCTGGTGAAGGAGGCGACGAGCACCGGCAAGGGGGGCTTCCTCGACCGCGTGGCCACCAGCGGACTGAGCCCGACGCAGAAGATCGAAACGCTCTACCTGGCCGCCCTGGCCCGCAAGCCGTCAGCCAAGGAACTCAAGACCGCCAACGCCCTGCTCGGCGCCCGCAAGGGCGACGTGGTGGGCGCCCTGCAGGACGTCTGGTGGGCCGTGCTCAACTCCAATGAATTCATCATCAATCATTAGGCCGCACGCGGGATGCGTTGCGCACCGGCTCGGGGGCGGCAAAAGTCGCGTCGCGGGCGAGGATACGCCCCCATGCTCCGCGAGCGTTCGCCGACCCCCGAGCCTCCAGTCCAATCGACTGCACGGGCGAGGATACGCCGCAAAGCTTGAGCGATCGCCGACTCTCAACTCAGGAGGATTGCCATGAATCTCGGACTTGGTCCCGGCCGCGTGCCCGGCATTCCCGCCTGGATGAGCCGGCGGCACTTTCTCAGCCACCTCGCCGGCGCGGCGGCCCTCGCGGCCCCGGCGACGACGTTTACCAACTCGATCTTCGCCAGCGCCCCCGACCTTCGGAAGCGGCACAAGTCGGCGATCCTGCTCTGGATGGGGGGCGGGCCGAGCACGATCGACCTCTGGGACTTGAAGCCGGGCGCTCCCACAGGCGGGCCTTTCAAGCAGATCTCGACGTCGGCCGACGGCGTGGCGATCTGCGAGCACCTGCCCCTGATGGCCCAGCAGATGCACCACATGGCGGTCGTGCGGTCGATGAGCACCCGCGAGGCCGATCACATGCGGGGCCGGTACTACATGCACACCGGCTATGTCCCGAATCCCAACGTCACCCATCCGAGCTACGGGGCGGTGATCGCCCACGAACTGGCCGAACAGGTTCCCTATCTCGAGGTTCCGCCGTTCGTCTCGGTCGGTGGAGGTAGCGAGGGGCCGGGGTTTCTCGGCATGACCTGGGCCCCGTTCGCCGTCGATTCCAACGGAAACGTTCGCAACCTGGAGATGGGGATCGATCCCGCCCGGCTGGCCCAGCGGCTGGAGATGCTCGCGACCGTCGAGCAGCGTTTCATCGGCGAACGGCGAGGTGGCTCGTCCGAGGATCATTCCAAGGTCCTGGAGAAGACGGTCCGCCTGATGACGAGCGACCAGATGAAGGCCTTCAAGGTGCAGGACGAGCCCGCCGACGTGCGGGAGCGGTATGGCAATACCGGCTTCGGTCGGGGCTGCCTGATGGCCCGCCGGCTGGTGGAACTAGGCGTGCCCTTCATTGAGGTCGATCTCGGCGGTTGGGACAATCACGCCAACATCTTCCCGACCCTGGCCGACCAGAAGCTGCCCGAAATGGACAAGGCCATGAGCGCGCTCGTGGCCGACCTGGCCGATCGGGGCTTGCTCGACGACACGGTCGTGATCTGGATGGGTGAATTCGGCCGCACGCCCAACATCAATGGCGGGGCGGGCCGGGATCACTGGGCCCGCGGTTGGAGCGTGGTGGTGGGCGGCGGCGGCTTCAAGCGGGGGATCGTGGTCGGCGAGACGAGTGCCGACGGCAAGGAGGTGGTGACCGAGCCCTACACCTCGCAAGACATGATGGCCAGCGTGCTCAAGGCCCTGGGGATCTCGTTGGAGACGACCTTCACGGCCAAAAACGGCCGGCCGATGAAGATCGCCAACTCCGGCAAGGTCATCAAGGAACTCTTCGCCTGAGTGACACGGGAGACAGGTCGGCGGGCCAGGGACCGGCGGGCGTGGCGCGGCAGCGGGGCATCGTGCGGCCCCTGCTCGTGCTCGTGGGGCCCGTGCTGCTCGAGCAGTTCCTGGCTCTTGCCGTCGGCTTCGTGGACAAGTGGCTGGCCGGGAATCTGTTCTCGGGGGCGGAGTCATTGGCCGCCATCGGGCTGGTGGCCTACTCGCTGGCGTTCATGCCCGTGTTGTTCGTGGCGCCGTCGGCCGCGGCGACTGCCCTCGTGGCCCGTAGCGTCGGAGCCGGTGACCTGGCGGCCGCCCGTCGGGTCGCGGCCCAGTGCCTGCTCGTCACGGCCGTGCTCGCGGCCATTGCGATCGCGGTGGCCGGTGCGTGTGGGCAGCGGTTCGTCGAGGCGCTTGGTCTTCCCCCGGGCAGTAGCCAGCTTGCGATCCGCTATCTGGCGATCGTGCTGCCGGCCTTGCCGCTGATGGCGGGCATTCTCGTGGGGGTGGCCGCGGTCCGCGGGGCGGGCGACATGGTGTCCGGTCTGATCACGATGTCGGTCGTCAATCTGGTGAACGCCGGTGCGAGTTTCGTGCTGGCGACGGGCTCGTGGGGTACGGAGCCGCTTGGCTGGGAGGGGCTCGCCTGGGGCACCGTGGCCGGGTACGTCTGTGGGGGGATCACGCTTGTCGGCCTGTTCATCCTGCGAGGCGTTGGGCTGCGGCCGGTGGCCGCCGACTGGCTGCCGGCCTGGGGCACGATCCGGCAGATCGGCCGCGTCGGGATGCCGGCCGGAGTGGATGCGATCGGCAACGCCGCCTGCCACCTGACCTTTCTGGGAATCGTGAACCGCTTGGGGGACGTGGATGCCGCCGCGCACGCCGTGGCGATCACGATCGAGTCGCTCGCCTTCCTGCCTGGCAGTGCCTTTCAGGTGGCCGCGGCCACGCTCTCCGGGCAGTTCCTCGGGGCGCGGGACGAACCTCGGGCCCGCGGGAGCGTCTGGCTGGCGGCGGTCGCGGCCGTCGGTCTGATGTCGGCGGTCGGGCTCGGGTTCCTGGTCGCCGCCACCCCGTTAGCCGCCTGGTTCACCGGCGGCGCGGGCAGTCAGCCGGCGGTGGCCGCTCGGGCCGCCGAACTCGTGCGGATCGTGGCGTTCGCCCAGCCGCCCTTGGCCCTGTTGATGGTGCTCTCCGGCGGCCTGCGGGGGGCGGGCGCCACCCGGCCACCCCTGCTCGTGAATTTCCTGGGGCTGACGGTCGTCCGTCTGCCCTTGGCAGTGGTGTTGGCCTGGTCGACGATCAGCCTTCCTGCCGGCCTCGGCTCGCTGCCCGGCCTCGGCTTGGGGGCTCGCGGCGCCTGGCTGGCGATGGCGGCGGATCTGACCGCTCGTGGTCTCGCGATGCTGATCATTTTCCGCGGCCGATCCTGGTCCCGAACGGAGCTCTGACCCGGCACGGCGGTCCACCGATCAGCATGGCCAGTCCGATCGCTCACGCTACACTTTCAAGCTTGCGGAGTCAGTCGCCGCTCAAACCAGAGGGTCTTCCATTGGCCGCAGCCGATCTCGACGTCGAACGCTGGAGCACAGCCGACGCCACCGACCTTTACGAGGTGGCCCGCTGGGGCAATGGCTACTTTTCGGTCGGTCCGCATGGCCACCTGCTGGTCCATCCGCACAAGGATCCGACCCGAAGCATCGATCTCAAGCAACTCGTCGACCGGCTCCAGGTGCGGGGCATCGACCTGCCGATCCTGCTGCGGTTCGCCGAGATCCTCGAGCACAGGTTGGGCGAGATTCACAACGCCTTCGCTTCGGCGATGAAGGAGAGCGGCTATCGTGGCGAATACTGCTGTGTCTATCCGGTGAAGGTCAACCAGCAGCGGCAGGTCGTGGAGGAGGTGCTCCGGTTCGGCCGGCCCTATCGATTCGGCCTGGAGGCGGGCAGCAAGCCGGAGCTGCTCGCGGTGATCGCCCTGGCCGACAACGAAACGCCCATCATCTGCAACGGGTTCAAGGACGCCGAATTCATCGAAACGGCGATGCTGGCCCAGAAGATCGGGCGGCACATCATTCCGGTCGTGGAACGATTCTCCGAGCTCCATCTGATCCTCGAATATGCCGAGAAGCTCGGGGTGCGGCCCCGGATCGGGATGCGGATCAAGTTGGCCGCCCGGGGGGCCGGCCGTTGGCAGGCCTCGGGAGGCTTCCGCAGCAAGTTCGGCCTGACGGCCAGTGAGTTGGTGCGGGGACTCGACCTGCTGGCCGAGCGGGGAATGGAGGATTGCCTGCAACTCCTCCATTTCCATCAGGGCAGCCAGATCACCAACATCCGTCACATCAAGGCGGCCCTCAACGAGGCCTCGCGAATCTACACCGAGTTGGTCAAGCGGGGCGCCGGCCTGCGGTATCTCGACGTCGGCGGCGGGTTGGGCATCGACTACGACGGCTCGCAGACCAACTTCGAATCGAGCGTGAACTACAGCCTCCAGGAATACGCCAACGACGTCATCTACCAGGTGCAGAACGCCTGCGACGAGGCGGGGGTGCCCCATCCCACGATCGTGTCGGAGAGCGGCCGGGCGGTGGTCGCCTACCACAGCGTGTTGATCTTCGGCGTGCTGGGAGTGTCGGAGCAGGGGGGGATGACCGAGGTGACCGAGCCTCCGGCCGACGCCGAGCAGCCGTTGCTCGACCTCTATGAGACCTACCAAAACATCAACGTCCGCAACCTGCTCGAGAGTTATCACGACGCGCAGCAGTTGCTCGACACGGCGATGAACCTGTTCTCGAGCGGCTATCTGCCGCTCGACCAACGCTCGGCGATCGAAAACCTCTACTGGGCCACCTGTCGGCGGATCAAAAAGCTCTGCAAGGGGCTCGAGTTCGTGCCGGAGGAACTCGAGGGCCTTGAAGCGGCGCTCTCCGACACCTACTTCTGCAATTTCTCGCTCTTCCAGTCGATGCCCGACAGCTGGGCGATCAAGCAACTCTTTCCCGTGATGCCGATCCATCGGCTCGACGAGAAGCCCGGCCGGGCCGCCGTGCTCGGCGACGTCACCTGTGACTCCGACGGTAAGATCGACCAATTCATCGACCGCCGCGACGTCAAACGGACCCTGCCGCTCCACGCCTGGAAGTCGGAGCCCTACTACCTCGGAGCTTTCCTGATCGGCGCCTACCAGGAGATTCTGGGCGACCTCCACAACCTGTTCGGCGACACCAATGCCGTGCACGTCAGCATGGACGAGCGGGGCGAGGTGGTGGTGGATGCGGTGATCAAGGGGGACACCGTCCGCGAAGTGCTCGACTACGTGGAGTTCGACTCCAACCAGCTCGTCCAGCGGCTCCGCGACTCGATCGAGCAGGCGGTTCGCGAGGGGCGAATCTGCGACAGCCAGGCGGGCCGATTCCTGAAGTTCTACGAAGAGGGCCTGGGCGGCTACACGTACCTGGAAGAGCCGGGCTGACCGTAGTCGTGGCCGCCGATCCGATCGCGGCCGGAGGCCGGCCGGAGCGGGCCCGCCCGTACGTCCCGGCCGCGGCCGGGCAGAGACCACGATGCACCTGATCCGCGTTGCCGGCTGTGCCCTCAACCAGACGCCCCTCGACTGGGACGGCAATCGCGACCGGATCGTGGCCGCCATCGCCGCCGCCCGGGATGCCGGGGTCGCCGTGCTCTGCCTGCCGGAACTCTGCATCACCGGCTACGGCTGCGAGGATGCCTTCCAATCGGCCGGGGTGCAGCGGCAGGCCCTCGCGATGCTCGCCGAGATCGCCCCGGCCACGCGGGGAATCGCCGTGGCGCTGGGGCTGCCGCTCCGCTTCGAGAGCGGCCTGTTCGATGCGGCCGCGTTCGTCGCCGATGGCCGGATCGCGGGCATCGCCTGCAAGCAGAACCTCGCCGGCGACGGCATCCACTACGAGCCCCGCTGGTTCCGCCCCTGGATCCGCGGCCGCCGCGGCACGGTCACGGTGGGGGGCCGCGCGGTGCCGATCGGCGACCTGCGGTTCGCCGTCGGCGGCGTGCGGGTCGGCTTCGAGATCTGCGAAGACGCCTGGGTGGCCGATCGGCCCGGGGCCGCGCTCACGTCCCGCGGCATCGACCTGATCCTCAACCCCTCGGCCAGCCACTTCGCGTTCGGCAAGGACGAGATTCGGCGGCGGTTCGTGCAGGAGGGCTCCCGCGCGTTCGCGTCGGCGTACGTCTACGCCAACCTCGTCGGCAACGAGGCGGGGCGGGCGATCTACGACGGGGGCGTGATCATCGCGGCCGCCGGCGACCTGCTCGCCTGGGGGCGGCGGTTCGCGTTCGCGGACCGCGTCCTGACCGTGGCCGACGTGGACGTGGATGCCCTGCGGCTGGCCCAGTCACGGCTCGCCATCGATGCCGTCGCCGACGCGGCGGAGGGCGATCTGATCGACACCGGGTTCACGCCCGCCTCGGGGCCGTCCCACGCGCCGGCGTTCCGCGACGGCCGCGACCCCTGGGAGCATGGCGACCACGTCAAGGAGGAGGAGTTCACGCGGGCGGTGGCCCTGGGGCTCTTCGACTACGTCCGCAAGAGCCGGTCGCGGGGTTTCGTGGTCTCGGCGAGCGGCGGCGCCGACTCCTCGGCGGTCGCCTGCCTCGTGGTGACGGCGGTGCGGCTCGCCTGCCGCGAGCACGGCCTCGTCGAAGCGGCCCGCCGGATGGGCTTTCCGACGCTGGCCGAGGCCGCCGCGGCGGATCCCGCGCGGCTCACGGCGGCGGCGCTGACCTGCGTCTACCAGTCCACCGCCAACTCCGGCCCGGTCACCCGGCACGCGGCCCGCGTGCTCGCGGAGGCGGTCGGCGCCACGTTTCACGAGTTCGACGTCGAGCAGCTCGTGCGCGGCTACGAGGCGATCGTGTCGCGGGCGATCGGCCGGCCCCTCTCCTGGGATCGCGACGACGTCGCGCTCCAGAACATCCAGGCCCGGGTCCGCTCCCCCGGCGTCTGGATGCTCGCCAATCTCACCGGTGCGCTGCTGGTCTCCACGAGCAACCGTTCCGAGGCGGCCGTCGGCTATGCGACCATGGACGGCGACACGTCCGGGGGCATCGCCCCGCTCGCCGGCATCGACAAGGCCTATCTCCGCCGCTGGCTCCGCTGGCTCGAACGGGCGGGCCCCGAGGGGCTGGGGCCGATCCCCGCGCTGGCGGCGGTCAACGCCCAGGCGCCGACCGCCGAACTCCGGCCGGCGGCGTCGGGCCAGACCGACGAAGACGACCTCATGCCCTACGAGATCCTCGATGCGATCGAGCGGGCGGCGATCCGCGACAAGCAGACGCCGCTGGAGGCGTGGCGCCGGCTCCGCGGGGAGTTTCCCGATCACGACCCGCGGCAGCTGGCCGCGTGGACCGAGCGGTTCTTCACGCTCTGGAGCCGCAACCAGTGGAAGCGGGAGCGCTACGCGCCCTCGTTCCACCTCGACGACGAGAACCTCGACCCCAAGACCTGGTGCCGGTTTCCGATCCTGTCGGGCGGGTTCGTCCGCGAACTGGCCGACCTGCGGGCCGCCGTGGCCACGGGCGCCTGAACGCTCCCGCCCGCGAAAAAGCGGGCGGGAACCGGCCTCGCCCGCGTCGCGAGGGGCTGCTAGAGTCCCCCGCCCGCCCGGCTTGCCCCGTGGAGAACCGCCATGCATGGTCGTCCGACGCCGTCCGTCCGCAGGCTTGCGCCGCTGGTCGCGGCCGTCGTCGTGGGCTGCCAGTCTGCCGTGGCGTGGTCGCAGATGGTCCAGCCGTCGCCCTCCGCGCCGCAGCCGGGGCAGCAGCCGCCGCAGCGGGTGGCCGTGGCGGCGCCGGCCGCTCCGCAGCCTGCCCCGCTGTCGCCCGAGCAGCAGGCGGCGCTCGACCAGCTGCTCGCCGCCTGGGAGACCCGCAACGCCGCCGTGCGGACGTGGGCCTGCACGTTCCACAAGTGGGAATACAACGCCTGGAGCCCGGCCGATGCCAATGGCGAACGGCTGGCGTTCGCGGAGAGCGTGGGCGAGCTGAAGTACGCCGCTCCCGACAAGGGCCTGTTCCGCGTCAAGGAGACGAAGCAGTGGAGCCCGGAGGCCCGCCGCTACGAGGTCCGGGGCGGCGATACCGGCGAGCACTGGGTGTGCAACGGCGAGAGCATCTACGAGTTTCGCCACAGCGAACGGCAGCTCCGCGAGACGAAGCTGCCGCCCGAGATGCGTGGCAAGGCGATCAGCGACGGACCGCTGCCGTTCGTGTTCGGGGCCAAGGCCGACACCCTCAAGAAGCGATACTGGATGCGGCTCGTCACGCCGCCCGATGTCCGCGATCAGATCTGGCTCGAGGCCCTGCCGAAGTTTCAGGCGGACGCCGCCAACTTCTCGAAGGTGGAACTGATCCTCCAGTCCCGCGATCTGATGCCGTTCGCGATCCAGATCTACAAGCCGGCCGGCCAGGACCGCGATGTCTACCAGTTCGATCCGCGGACGAACCTGATCGACCGCGGGCTCGACATGATTCGTGACTTCGCCAAGCCGATGACGCCCTTCGGGTACAAGTACGTGCTCGAGGACCTCCAGGCGCAGCCCGCGGGGCCGCCGCCCGCGGCCGGAACGGTCCGCTGAGCAGCGCGGGCGTCATCCGCCCGCGGCCCGACGCGGTCGCGTGTCTTGCGGGGGTGGGGCGCGGGTATACTCGGCCGCTTCCCACCCGGTCAGGCCCCGGAGCCCCGTGATGCCCCTGGTCGATCCCTCGCATCCGCTCTTTCAACTCCTCCAGCGCGATCGGCGCTATTCGCTGGACGCCTACCTGTTCGTGCTGGAGGCGCTGTCGTTCGCCCAGGAGTCGCTGGGCATGGGCCAGGAGCCGCGAGCCGAGGATCTCGAGCCCGCGCCTTCCGAGCCGACCGAGGGCGGTGGCCAGTCCCGTTCCAGGCCGGGGCGGCGGCGGCGGCAGGTCGAGCGGCACGTCTCGGGGCAGGAACTCTGCGAAGCCGCCCGGAAGTATGGATTGCAGCAGTACGGCTATCTCGCGCCGACGGTGCTCGCCGCCTGGGGGATCCGGCGGACCGACGACATCGGTGAGATCGTCTTCAACATGATCGCCATCGGGCAGATGCGGAAGACGCGGGCCGACAAGCGGGAGGACTTCCACGACGTCTACCGGTTCGAGGACGGCTTCTCCCGCGATCTGGCGTTCGTCGTTCCGGATCCGGTGTGAGCGATGGGGCGCGACGACGTCGCTGCGGCGCGGCGGCCCCGGTGGGTCTGGTTTATCGCGGCGGCGCTCGTGGAGGCGGCGTGGCTGGCGGTCTTGGCCTGGCTCGCCTGGCGCGGATGAAGGAGGCTGGCCCGTGCGGATCGCCCTGACCGACGTGCCGTTGTGGGCCGCCCTCCTGCCCGTCTCCGCCTACCTTGTGGCCGTGGGCTGCCTGCATCTGCGGCGTCGGCCGGTGGCCCTCTCGGGCCACGTGGACGTGGCGCTCTTGGCGCTGGGGATCGCGGGCATGGTGATCGCCGGGCCGCTCGCCCTGCTGCAGCCGGGCGCGGGGACATCGGTCTGGACGACGGTCGTGCTGCTGCTCGGCTTCGCCGTCACCGTCGCCGGTGCCCTGCTGGCGGCCCGGCCGCGGATGGTGATCTACAACGTGGGGCTCGATCAGCTGCGGCCGGTGGTGGCGTCGGTGGCGGCCAGTCTCGACCCCACGGCCCGCTGGGCGGGAGAGACGGCCGCGCTGCCGGCCCGCGGCCTGCAGGTGCATCTCGACGACCGCGGGCCGGCCCGCACGGTGAGTGTGATCGCCGCCGGCAAGACATCGGCTGAGGCCTGGGCCGAGTTCAGCCGCCGGCTCCGACGGGCGATCCGCACGGTGCGCGTGCGGCGGAGTCCCTGGGCCTGGGCGTTTCTCGCAGCTGGGGCGGGCGTGGCCGCCATGGCCGCGTGGCTCGCCGTTGCGTCGGGGTGATGCGGTCCCGTCGCGCCGCTCGGGGCTGCCCGTGCCCCGTCGCCGGACGCTCGCCATCAGGAAGCCCAATCGCGTAAGCGATGGGATCGGGCGTTGCTGCGCCGCTCGGG
>CAYVNX010000061.1:0-17615 GCA_964453165.1 uncultured Candidatus Kuenenia sp.
CGATTTTTCTTTCTTTTCCTGCGGTTACTGAGATGTTTCAGTTCGCCGCGTTGGCCACCATCACCTATTGATTCAGTGATGGTCAGTTCGGGAATCCCGGGATCATCGCTTGTTTGACAGCTACCCCAGGCTTATCGCAGCCTTCCGCGCCCTTCAAAGCCTCCTGATGCCTAGACATCCCCCATGCGCCCTTTGTAGCTTGACCACCCGAATCGAACGCTCGCGGACGAACCACGCACCGCTCGAGCCGAGTCTGCTACGTCTGGATTTCGGATCTGAACCTGCGTGAAACGCATTTGACGGCGCTTCACCAGAATCAGCCACACCCAGATCCAACGATATTTTCTCGCTCTTCGCCTTGGGAGAACGCTTCAGGGCCGTGCCAAAACGACACGACCCGTCGGCATTCTTTCAAGATGCCAATTACCACGACCAAATTGTCAAAGAACGATGCTGGAGTCGGGCGGAAGAATCCGCAACCGGTCCGATTTCGCTCGCCGAACAGCGACTAGCACCATCGGCAGGCGAGACCCGGAAAGTTAGCTGACCTCTGTTCGGCCGTCAAGCGGCTGAAAAAACAGGGCAAGAAAAACCGGTTTTTGACGGGTTTTATGGCTGGCGAGGGAACGCGAGCCGTCATCCGCGGTATAAACGACGCATGAATCACCAATCGGTTCGGAGCGGTTTTTCGGGCTGCGACGGCCTGCGAAGGTTCGCGTCCGCCTGTGGCATTGCCGCGTGGCTTGGTGCCGCCAGCAGCCCAGCCTTTGCGCAGCCGCCGGCGGGGCCGGTGCCCGTTGTGGCCGGCCGGGCGTCCACGATGGAACTGGCCTCCGGTCAGCCGTTCGTGGGCACCGTGCTGCCTGCCCGCACGAGCGACGTGGGCAGTGCCGTGGACGGGCGGCTGGTCGATTTTCCGATTCTCAACGGCCAGCATGTCGCGGAAGGTGAGCCGATCGCCGGACTCCTCCGGGGGCTGCTCGAGATCGAGCGTGAAGGGGCAGTGGCCGAGCTGGACCGTCGGCGTCAGGTGCTGGCGGAGCTTCAGGCCGGCTCGCGGCCGGAGGAACTCGAGCAGGCCCAGGCGGCGGTAGCTGGATTTGAGGCGCGGTTGGCCTATGCAAAGAGCCGGCTGACGCGGCTCGATCGGCTCGCAGCTCGGGGCACGAGTACCGTCGACGAGCTCCAGGATGCCCAGACAGAACTTCAGGCGATCGAAGCGCAGCTCCGGGGGGGGCAGGCGGCCTTGGCCCTGGTGGAGGCGGGGCCTCGCAAGGAACAAATCGCCCAGGCTGCGGCCGCCGCAGCGGTCCAGGAGGCCGAGGTTGAGCGGATCGACGACCAACTCTCGAAACACACGATCCGCGCCCCTTTTGCCGGCTGGGTCGTGGAGCGGTTTACCGAGAAGGGGCAATGGGTCACCCGCGGCGGGCTCATTGCCCGCATTGCCGAACTCGACCGGGTCAAGGTCGTCGCCCAAGTGCCGGAAATGTCCGTCCGCTATCTGAAGCCCGGCGCCGAGGTGCGGCTGGAGTTCGACGCGGCGCCCGATCATCCCTGGGTGGGGCAGGTCGCCCGCGTGATCCCCCAGGCCGATCTTCTGAGCCGAAGCTTCCCGGTCGAGGTGCTGCTTGAGAACCTGATTCAGGACGGCCAGCCGGCCCTCAAGGGGGGCATGCTCGCACGTGCCTGGCTCCCCGTCGGCCAGACCGGCGCGGCCACGGTCGTGCCCAAGGATGCCGTCGTGCTCGGCGTGGGTCGGCCGTTCGTGTACGTGATCGAGCAGGCCACTGCGACGGGGCCGACCGCCTCTGGCACCGTTCGGCCCGTCGAGGTCGCGCTTGGCGGCACCGTTGAGGGGCACGTGGAGGTCCGCGGCGGTGTCGAACCGGGCCAACTCGTCGTGACCCGCGGCAACGAGCGGCTCCGACCCGGCGCCGCGGTTTCCTTTCAGACGCCCGGCCCGTAGGTCCTTGCCGGTCGCCTGGAGCCGAACGCCCATGAATCTGATCGCAGCCTGCGTGGCCAATCCTGTGAAGGCAGCGGTCGGCGTGCTCTTGGTTACGCTGTTCGGCGGTCTGGCGTTGCTGTCGATGCCGGTGCAGCTCACCCCCGAAGTCCAGATTCCGACAATCACGGTGGAGTCGCGGTGGCAGGGGGCGAGTCCTCAGGAAATCGAGCAGGAGCTGGTGCAGCCGCTCGAGGAGCAGCTCCGGAGCGTCGAAGGGCTCGTCAAGCTCTCGAGCGAGTCGAGCGATTCGGTCGGCACGATCGAACTCGAGTTCGCCGTCGGGAGCGACATGTCGCAGTCGCTGGTCAAGGTCAACACGCGGGTACAGCAAGTCCGCGACTGGCCGATCGACGCCGACCGGCCGGTGATCAAGACGGCCGGCGCCAACGACCGCCCGGTCGCCTGGCTGATCCTGGGGCAGGCGGCCCCCGACCGCGCGGCGATCGACCGTGCCAAAGCTGAGCATCCGGCGCTGGCCGCCGATCTCGACCACGTGCTCGCCGCCGAGTCACGGTCGGCCGATCTCGCCAACTACCGGCTCCGGAAGCTGGCGGCAGCCCATCCTGAATTGCAGCCGCTCGTCCCACCGGAGGTGGACGTCGAGAGTCTCAAACGATTGGCGGAGAACGAGATCGAGAGCCGGCTAGAACGGGTCGACGGCGTCTCGGCCGCCGACCTGGTGGGAGGCCGCGAGGACGAGCTCCAAGTGATCGTCGATCCGCAGCTCCTGGCCGCGCGGAACCTCACGATCGACGACCTCCGCGGTGCCCTCGCCAACCAGAACCAGGACACCTCCGGCGGCGATGTCTGGGAGGGCAAGCGGCGGTATGTCGTGCGGACGCTCGGCCAGTTCCGCGATCCGAAGCAAGTGGAGGGGGTGATCATCGCCCGCCGGGAAGGAAAGCCGGTCTACGTCCGCGACGTGGCCCGGGTGCAGCTCGGCACCAAGAAGCCCGATGGCGTGGTGCGGCGGTTCGGCTCCCGCAATATGGCGATCAAGATCACCCGGGAGACGGGCGCCAACGTGCTCGAGTTGATGCGGCAGTTGCGGGCCATGGTGGCCGAGATCAACACAGCACTCAGCCGGCGAGGCCTCACCCTGTCGCTGGTCTACGACGAGACGACCTACATCGATTCGGCGATTGGGCTTGTCCGCGACAACATTCTCGTGGGTGGCGCACTCACGGTGATCACGCTGCTGCTGTTTCTGCGTAACCTTCGCAGCACCCTCATCGTGGCCCTGGCCATACCCGCGAGCGTGGTCGGCACGTTTCTCGTGCTTTCGCTGTTCGGTCGGACACTCAACGTGATCAGCCTGGCCGGCATGGCCTTCGCCGTGGGCATGCTCGTGGACAATGCCGTGGTCGTGCTCGAGAGCATCTTTACCCGCTGGACGGCCGGCGAAGACGCCAAGACCGCCGCGATCCGGGGGGCGGGCGAGGTCTGGGGGGCCGTGCTTGCGAGCACGCTGACCACCGTGGCCGTGTTTCTGCCGGTGTTGTTCGTCCGTGAGGAGGCTGGGCAGCTCTTCGGCGACATCGCGCTGGCGATCAGTGCGGCCGTGCTGCTCTCCCTCGTCGTCTCGGTGCTCGTCGTGCCGGTGGCGGCGGCGTGGCTGCTGCGGGGCCGGCCGCGGCAGCGGAGCGGAACGGCCGCAGACCCGGCGGCCCGGCTGGGGGCGGCTTTCACCGCGGCGGTCGTCGGGCTCGACCGGTTCCTGCTCGCGTCCCGCTGGCGGCAGATCTCGGCGGCGACGGCGATCGTGGCAGTCGCCGCCGTCTCGACCTGGCTGCTCATCCCCAAGGTGGAGTACCTGCCGGAAGGCAATCGCAATCTCGTGTTTGGCATCCTCCTGCCGCCGCCGGGCTACAACCTCGACGAGCTTCTGCGGATGGGCGACATCGTGGAGGAGCGGCTCCTGCCCTACTGGGATGTCGACCCGGGCTCGCCCGAGGCCAAGGCCCTCGACGCCCCGATCCTCGGCGACATGTTCTTCGTGGCCCGCGGCCGCAGCGTGTTTCTCGGGCTGCGGGCCCTCGATCCGCTCGACGCCGCCAGGCTCGTGCCGCTCGTGCGGCGGGTGGCCGCCGATCTGCCCGGCACCTTCGCCGTGGCCAAGCAGTCGAGCCTGTTCGAGCAGGGGATCGGCTCCGGCCGGTCGATCGACGTCGAGATCACCGGCCCCGACCTCGCCACGCTCGTGCAGCTCGGCGGCCGCGTGATGGGAATGCTTGCCGAGGCCACGCCCGGCAGCCAGAACCTCCCGAAGCCCTCGCTCGATCTCTCGAGTCCCGAGGTGCAACTCGTGCCCCGGTTCGAGCAGGCGGCCGACATGCGGCTCGATGCCCGGCAGCTGGGCTACATGGTCGACTGCCTCGTAGACGGGGGCTACGCCACCGACTACTTCCTCGGGAGCGACCGGATCGACCTGGTGATCAAGGGCGACGACCGTTTCGTGCAGCGCACCCAGGATCTGCGGTCGTTGCCGGTGGTCACGCCCGGCGGGCAGCTCGTGCCGCTCGAGGCGGTCGCCGAAGTGCGGCAGTTTTCCAGCGGACCCGAGCAGATCCTGCACCGCGAACGGGAGCGGGCGATCACCGTGCAGGTCTCCCCTGCCCCGCAGATGCCGCTGGAAGACGCCCAGGATCGGATCCAGACGCAGGTGATCGCCCCACTGGTGGCCTCCGGGGCCCTCGAAGGGGGCTACCAGATCACACTCGGCGGAACCGCCGACAAATTACGGGCCACCTGGCAGGCCCTCTGGTTCAATCTCGTGATTGCGGGGCTGATCACCTACCTGCTGATGGCGGCACTCTTTGAATCGTGGTTCTACCCGGCCGTGATCATCGCGGCCGTTCCGTTGGGCAGCATCGGCGGCCTGCTTGGGCTGGCGGTGCTCAACGCCGTGGGCGCGTCATTCGGCATCTTCCAGCCGCTCGACGTGCTCACGATGCTCGGATTCGTGATCCTGATCGGCACGGTGGTCAACAATCCGATCCTGATCGTCGACCGCTCGCTGCACCTGGTGCGGGAGGAGGGGTACGAGCCGGTCGACGCGATTCTCGAGGCCGTTAAGAGCCGAATCCGGCCAATCTTCATGACCACGTTCACCACGCTCCTGGGGCTCCTGCCGCTCGTGATTTTTCCGGGGGCGGGGAGCGAACTCTACCGGGGCCTGGGAAGCGTGCTCCTGGGGGGCCTGCTGGTCGCCACGCTCGTGACGCTCGTGCTCGTGCCGCTCCTGCTGGGGCTCTGTCTGCGGCGGCCCTTTCCGGGAGACCAGGGCCGTTTCACCGCCCCCGAACGCGCTCTCACTGAACGTGTGATGGACTCCTGCCAACGGTGAGTCACAGCGGGAGGTGGTCCATCGCCTGAGAGGATCGACCATCGATCTCGATCCGCGTTTCTTGCCCCGCAGCTTTGTCTTGCGGTTTTTCAGGCGGCACGGCGCGGCATTTGCTCCTCAGGGTGCTTGGTGAGTTCGAAGACCAACACCACAACGAGGAGCGGCACCATGTTTCCCAAAAACTATCTCGCAAGCTGCGTTCGAGCCTGCGTTGTCTGGACGCTGTCACTCGCGGTGGCCGACGTCCACGCTGCGACCATCGATCCTCCTGTCACTGGGTCGGGCGTCTCAGTGCCGCCGGGCGGGTCTGATCCGAACTGGCAAGTGGCCGCCCTGCCGAGTTTGTACACGTCGGCGACGACGCCTTACGCGGCGTTCGTGTTTTCCGGCACCGGTGTCGGAGCGGTTCCATCCAACTGGCTCGGTGGCGCGAGCAACGCAGGGGCGGCGGGGGCGCGGTGGATCGGCGCGCAGGCCGTTTCGGAAGCGCTCTTCCCCGGTGGCCCGGTCGACCCGGGTGCGAATCCACCTCAGGTCAACTACAACGTCATCTATCGGTATTCGTTCAACGAAACCGTTGCAGGGCCGGCCGACTTTGCCTTTTGGGCGACGGCCGACAACGAAGTCCGATTTTTTCTGAACGGCACGATCGCGGCTGATGCGATGGCTCCGACCATTGTCGGAGGAACGCAGATCGGTGCCGTCGCTGACGGGTTCGGAAAACTCCACAGTTTCACCGGCTCGGGATCTGTGATCGCCGGAACCAACCACCTCTATGCCGTAGTCACCGACAAGTGGAACGACGACGGCGTCGTAGGCACTTGGGGCTACTCAGGCCTAATGGTTTCGCCAGTTCCGGAACCCGCTGGGCTCATGCTTGCGGCGTCAGGCGCGGTGGCCATTGGTGCGGTGCGGTTCCGCCAACGAGCCAAGTGCCAGCCGTCACGCCATCGGCAGGCGGGCGGCTGAGTCTGCGGCTCGGCGTGAGGCACGCGAGCTTGATATGCGGACTAAAGCGGGCGAATCCACCTCGTCGGCGGTCTCCCCAAGCGTGAAGGCGTCGGGTGCCTGGCGATCTCGCAGACCACCTCGCCGCGGTCATTGAGCTCTGATTTCCGCGGAAAGAATCTGAAAAGCTCTCCTCAAATGGCGTTTTGTCAGGGTATCTGATAACACACAGTGCCAGATTGGGGACGTCCTGGGGTGAGGCGCACCTCATGACTCTCACGAGAGGGTTCGTTCGTTTTCCGCATCACACGTGTTCATCAAGTCCGGAGAATTTTCCATGGTGACAGCGGGCTCGTTTCCCGTTCGCACATGCCTTGCCTGGGTGGCCGCCCTTGCAGTCGCGAGCAGCCACGCCGCGACCGTCGAGCCTGCGGTGACCGGGTCGGGCGTATCTGTGCCTCCAGGCGGCGCAGATCCAAACTGGGAGGTCGTGGCTCTGCCGACTCTCTTCACTGCGGCCTCTCCGCCCTATGCGGCGTTCGTATTTTCTGGCACCGGCGCAGGGTCTTTGCCGGCCAACTGGCTGGGAGGAGCGAGCAATGACGGAGCAGCCGGTGCGCGGTGGATCGGTGCGCAATCCGTGCCCGAAGCGCTGTTTCCGGGCGGGGCTGTGGATCCTGGCGCGAATCCGCCGCAAGTGAATTACAACGTCATCTATCGATACACGTTTTTCGAGTCAGCTGCCGGCCCTGCCGACTTTGACTTTTGGGCGGCTGCCGACAACGTGGTCAGTTTCTACCTGAATGGCACGGTCGTGCCCGATCCGATGGCGCCGACGATCGTCGACGGCACTCAAATCGGCGGTGCCGAGGTAGGGTTCGGCAGGCTTCACAGTTTCAGCGGTAGTGGTTCGGTCGTTGTCGGCGCCAATCACCTCTACGCGGTAGTCACCGACCGGTGGAACGACGACGGCTTCGTGGGCACGTGGGGATATACAGGGTTGTTGGTGTCACCAGTCCCGGAACCCGCCTGCCTGATGCTTGCGGCGTCAGGGGCGGTGGCCATTGGTGCGGTGCGGTTCCGCCAACGAGCCAAGTGCCAGCCGTCACGCCATCGGCAGGCGGGCGGCTGAGGCTGCGGCCCTGAGTTCCTTGGGTAGTGGGAAGTAGACGTCTTCGGACCGGATCGTCCGCTCCTCGACGTCGGCCCCGAATCGCTCATGGAGCCAGCGGACGCAATCCTGCACGACGCTCTCGGGCGCGCTGGCCCCGGCCGTGATCACCACCGTCTCGCTGCCCGAGAACCAGGTCGGGTCGATCTCGTTGGCGCCGTCGATCAGATGGGCCGCGATCCCGTTTTCCCGAGCCAGCTCAGCTAACCGCTGGCTGTTGGAACTGTTCTGGCTGCCGAGCACGAGCACATGGTCGGCTCCCTCCGAGAGAATCCGCACGGCCTCCTGGCGATTCTGGGTGGCGTAGCAGATGTCGTCTTTGGGCGGGCCCACGATCTGGGGGAAGCGAGCCTTGAGCCGGGCGATGATTCGCGAGGCGTCGTCCACGGAGAGCGTGGTCTGCGTCAGGTAGGCGAGCTTGTCGGTGGGGCCGAACGGGAGTGAATCCACCTCGTCAGCAGTCTCCACGAGGGTGAAGGCGTCGGGCGCCTGGCCGATCGTACCGATCACCTCGTCGTGGCCCTCGTGGCCGATCAGCATGATCCGGTAGCCCTGCTTGGCGTATTTGATCGCCTCGAGATGGACCTTTGTGACCAGCGGGCAGGTGGCATCGATCGCCCGGAGACTCCGTTCCGCCGCGACCCGGCGTACCTCGGGCGCGACCCCGTGGGCCGAAAACAGCAGCACCGACCCCTCCGGCACATCGTCCACGTGCTCGACGAACACCGCCCCCTCGCGGGTGAACCGGTCGACCACGTGCTTGTTGTGCACAATCTCGTGGTAGACGTAGATCGGCGTTCCATGGAGCCGGATCGCGGTCTCGAGCGTCTCGATCGCCATGTTGACGCCGGCACAAAACCCGCGGGGGCTGGCGAGCAGAATCTTCACGGGTGGTTCCTTCTCGGCGGGGGGAAGCAGGCTGGCAGGATCGGCTTACTGTACAACGTCGGGGTCGGCGGCATGGTATTGATCCGCCGGCAGTCCGGCCAGCGGTGGCCGGCCCCCTCCCCTACCCCCGCCATGGCCGACGTCTCGCTTCCCGCCGCCCGCCGCGATCCCGTCGCCTGGGAACTTGCCCCAGTGCCCACCTCGGCCGACCCCGAGGCGGCCCGCCGGTTCTGCCGGGCCGTGGCGGCCGGGCACTACGAGAACTTCACCGTCGCCAGTCTGCTCGTACCGCGGCGACTGCGGCAGCACCTCGCCAACGTCTACACCTTCGCCCGCTGGGCCGACGACCTGGCCGACGAATCCGCCACCCCGGCGGCGGCCGTCGCGGCCCTGGCCGATTGGCGGCGCGAGCTCGAGGCCTGCTTCGCCGGGCGGCCAGGTCACCCCGTCTTCATTGCCCTCGCCGACACTATCGCCGACACGCGGCTCACGATCGAGCCCTTCAGTGCCCTGCTCGATGCCTTCGAGCAGGATCAGCGGAAGCCCCGGTATGCCACACGGGCCGAACTGCTCGGCTACTGCCGTCGCTCGGCGGATCCCGTGGGCCGGATCGTGCTCGCCCTCGAAGGCTGCCGCGATCCCGATCTCGTCCGGATGTCCGACTCCATCTGTACGGGCCTGCAGTTGGTCAATTTCTGGCAGGACATCACCCGCGACCGGCTGGCCGGTCGCATCTACCTGCCGGCAGCCGACCTCGCGCGGCATGGCGTGGACGAGGCGATGCTGGCCGCCGCGGTCGCGGCGCCGCCGCTGCGTGCCCTGCTGGCCGACGAAGTCTCCTGGGCGCGGGAGCACTTCACCGCTGGGGCTCCGCTGGTCACTGCCGCCCCCCGCTCGCTGCGACCGGCGATCACGCTGTTTCTCGCCGGCGGGCGGGCGGTAGCCGACGCGATCGAGGCGGCCGAATTCGACACGCTTGCACGCCGTCCGACGGTCGGCCGGCTGGCAAAACTTCGGCTGGCGGCCGGCGTGGGCTGGGCGGCCGCAATCTCCCGGCTCGGAGGGCTGGCATGACCTCCATCGCTCCAGACCATGCGGCCTGCGCCGCCGTGCTCCGGGCGGCCGGATCGAGCTTTGCCCTCCCGATTCGCCTGTTGCCGGCGGCCAAACGCCAGGGAACGACCGCCCTCTACGCCTTCTGCCGCCGGGCCGACGACATCGTGGACGACGCTCCCGATCCTGCCACTGCCCGCCAGGGGCTCGACGCCTTCGAGGCAGTTGCCCAGCGGGCGCTGGCCGGCGAGCTTGTGGCCGACCCGGTGCTTCGGGCGGTGGCCGACACCGTGCGGCGGTTCGCCGTGCCGTCCCGCTGTCTGACCGACATCCTCGAGGGCGTGCGGATGGATCTCGACCAGACGACCTATGCCACGCGGGTCGCACTCGACGGCTACTGCCGGAGGGTGGCTAGTGCGGTCGGCGTGGCTGCGATCCACATCTGGGGATTCATCGATCCTCGAGCCGTCGAACTGTCAGACGACTGCGGCCTCGCCTTCCAATACACGAACATTCTTCGCGACATCCCCGAAGACCTGGGTCGCGGTCGAATCTATCTGCCGGCCGAGGATCTCGCCGCCTGCGGTTGCACGGCCGAGGATCTGCGTGCCGGACGGATTCATGCCGGCTTCGAGACGCTGGCCCGACGGTTGGTGGGCATGACCGAGACGCGATTTCGCCGGGCGGCCGCTCTCGACCGGATGCTGACCACCGACGGCCGGCTGGCCTTTCGCGCGATGTTCGGGGTCTACCATGCCCTCCTCTCCGGGGTGCGCCGGGCGGGCCCCGGGATCTTCACCACACGGGTCAAGCCTCCGAAACCCCGGCTCCTCGCCGCCGCTGCCGCTACGGTCGTGATCGGACCGGCGGGATCCCGACTCTGAGAGGCCATCGATGGCTGCTGCCAACGTCTCCGCCGTCCCTCACCCGTCCGTCATCATCGTCGGTGGCGGCCTGGCCGGACTGGCTGCCGCCGCCTCGCTTGCCGATTCCGGCTGCGAGGTGACCGTGCTCGAGGCCCGGAGGCGGGTCGGTGGCCGGGCTGCGTCCTTCGAGGATCCGGTTGCCGGTGGCCTCGTCGATGCCTGCCAGCATGTGGCGATGGGTTGCTGTACGAACTTTCTCGATCTCTGCCGGCAGGCCGGCTTCGCGGATGCCCTCCGGCGAGATCGCACGCTCTGGTTCATCGGGCCCGACGATCGCCGGGCGGCCTGCAGGCCCACGCGATTCTTGCCCGCCCCGCTCCACCTGGCTCCGCTCCTCCTGGGCATGCGCCATTTCTCGCTCGCCGAGAAGACGAGCCTCGCCCTTGGCATGCTGCGGCTGGCACGGTGGCGTGACACCGCCGCTGGCAGACGTCCCACGGCGGCCGCATGGCTGCGGTCAGTCGGCCAACCCGAGCGGGTGATCGCCCTTTTCTGGCAGCCGGTGCTCGAGAGCGCGCTCGGCGAATCGATCGACCTGGTCGATCTGGAAGCCGCCCGCAAGGTTGCCGTCGATGCGTTTCTGGCCCATCGCGAGGCGGCGGATCTGTTCGTGCCAACCGAGCCGCTCGGCCGGTTGTTCGGCGAACGGCTCGCCGACTGGCTCGTGAGCCGGGGCGTTGTCGTCGAGACGGGAGCGACGGTGACGGGGCTCGAACGCGGCGGCTGCGGCGAACTGCTGGGGGTTCAGACGCCCGCCGGGCCCCGGCCTTGCACCGCCGTGATCCTGGCCGTGCCCTGGCGGACGGCGGGAAAACTCGCCGCCGACGTCGTGCCGGCAGCCGACTCACGATTCGTCGGCTCGCCGATCACGGCAGTGCATCTCTGGTTCGACCGGGACGTGATCGACCTGCCCCATGCCGTGCTCGTGGGCCGGGTGTCGCAGTGGGTGTTCCGCCCGGAGGATGCGCCGCCCGGCTACTGCCAGGTGGTGATCAGCGCCTCCCGTGGCCTGCTCGATGGCGATCGCGACCGGCTGCGGGATACCGTCGTCGAGGAACTCCGGCAGGCCTTTCCGGCCGTCCGCGAGGCCCGGCTCGTCGAGTCGCGGGTGGTTACCGATCCCACCGCCGTGCTCTCGGTACGGCCCGGCGTCGAGGCGATCCGGCCGCCTGCGACGACCGCGATCCCAAACCTGTTCCTGGCTGGCGACTGGACCGCCACCGGCTGGCCATCGACCATGGAGGGTGCGGTGCGAAGCGGCCGGATCGCCGCCAGTGTGGCCGCCGCGCACCTCGGCCTGCCGCCCACCCCGCTTACCCCAGACCTTCCTCAGGGGCCGCTCGTGCGGCTCCTGCTCGGCTGATCGAGCGTTGGCTCCGAGGCGGCGTCAACTGGTAGGTCGGGATTGCCCGTGCCCCGTCGCCGGACGTTCGCGTCGGCCCTCCAGGCCTTCGCTCACTCCGAGGAAACTGCGCTCCGCCATCCATGGCTTCGCTGGTTTCCTAGGCCGGCTCTCGGGGCACGGGCAACCCCGACCGCGCAACCCCTGCTGAAGTGCTCGTTGGGCCCGTGTACCAGTTGACCCGCGGGGGCAGGCTTGCAGCCTGCCCAAGGTGGGCCGGGTTCGTCTTCAGCCCGTCGTTCCACCGATCTGCGTACGTGCACGGCCGCCTGGAGGTGCGGCCGGCGGCCGGAGGGCCGCCGAGGTGCAGGGGGCATGGATGCCCCTGCACCGCTGAAACAGTGCTCAGCAGTCGATCGTCTCAATCAGCCGCACGAGCCCGGCCGCCAGCGTGCGGCCGTCTACCACAGCCCGCTCCCAGAGTCGCCAGAGGTCGGCGACGGCTCGCGGCCGTCGGCCGAGCATGCCGAGTACGGCGCCGGCCCGCCGGGCCGCCGACTGCGGTTGAACCAGTCGGCCCAGGTCGGCCGGCAGCTCGTCGGTGGCCGCATCCGAAACAACCCGCAGCCCGTGGCAGGGAATGCCGGCCGCCGCGGCCACCGCGGCCACCGCGAAGGTCTCCATGTCGACCAGGGCCGCGCCGGTGGCCGTGGCGAGGGCCGCCTTCTCCGCCGCCGTGCGTGCGATGCGGTCGAGCGTGAGGAGGAGGGGCCGCGGTTCGGCCGGACCGCGACCGGCTGGGGCGAGCGACAGCGGGACCGGGTCGGCTTCGCGGCGGACGGCCCCTGGCTCTATAAGTGAACCGCGTGCGATGGTCTCGTCGAGCCCGCCGGCGAAACCGGCCGAGATGAGTCGCCGGGGACGGTGCCCGTCGACCAACAGTTCGGCGGCCCGTGCGGCCCGCTCCTGACCGACGCCACCGATACACCAGGCCACGGTCAGGCCCCCGATGCTCCCCTCGTGGAACGGTATGCCTCCGCCCCGCAGTTCGACCTGGTCGTCCACGATCCGGGCGAACGCCTCGGCCTCGATCGGCAGCGCAAACACGATTCCCGCGGCGCACCGCCGCGTGGTCATCGTCTGCCTCCGGGGGGCGCGTCGAAGGGGGCTGCCTCCGAGGGCAGGTTTTGCTTCGTTTCACGCCAGGCCGGCAGCCGTACGGTCACCCGCGTGCCCTGCTCCGGTGTGCTGGCGATGGTGATCGAACCCTGGCTGGCCTCCACGAACGATTTGCAGATCGCCAGCCCGAGGCCACCGCTGCGGTGGCCGGCCGAGCGGGTGCGGGCCAGGTCGGCCTTGAAGAAGCGGTCGAACACCCGCTCCAGATCCGCCGGCCCGATGCCGCGGCCATTGTCGGCCACGGTCAGCATGCCGTCCCCTTCAGGGCCGGCAGCCACCCGAACCGTCACGCTTCCGCCACGCGGCGTGAATCGCAGGGCGTTGTCGAGGAGATTGCCGATCACCTGCCGAAAGCGGGCGGCGTCCCCGACGACGATCGGTGCCGCGACCGTCTCGAGCCGAAGCGAGATACCCCGCTCCTCGGCAGCGCCGGCGAACATCCCCACGGCCTGGCCGGCCACCGTGGCGAGGGTAACCGGCTCTGTGGACTGGGGCGCGGAGGCGTCGCTGCTCTCGGCGAGGAGGAGCAGATCGTTGGCGATTTTCGACAGGTGACGGGCCGCATCGAGGACGTCCTCGAGTGTCTCGCGGTAGTCGTCCGACGAGCGTTCCTGCGACACGGCCACCTCGAGCGTGCTCTGCATGGCCGCCAGCGGGCCGCGGAGTTCATGCGCGGCGTCGGCCACGAACTGCTCCTGCCGCTCGACGTGCCCGGCTACCTCGTCGAGCAGCCGGTTGATCGTCCGCGAAAGCCGGTCGAGTTCGTCCTGCGACCCGCTCACGGGCAGTCGGTCGCCAAGCCGCGTGGGCCGCAGCCGGTCGGCCGTGCGAAGGATGTCCGCCACCGGCCGAGTGGCCCGCACGGCCAGCCAGTAGCCGGCCAGCGGCGTGAGAAGCGAGAGTGCGACGCCGACCGGCACCAGCAGCCGCATGAGCGCCGCGACACTCTCGTCGAGGGAGGCCGTCGACATCCCGATTCGCACGTGGAACGGTCGGTGGCTGGGCCCTTCGATCGCCAGCCGCACATAGCGATACGGCCCCACCTGGACGATGTTCTCCCGCCGATCGGCAGCCGAGGGGGGGTAGGTGGCCACCTCGGCCGGACACAGGTCGCTCTTCCAGATGTTCTCGCCGTCGCCCGTGAGGAGTTGCGTGAACCAGCCCCGCTCGGCATGACCTGTAGCCTTCCGCCGCATCTCGGCCACGACGGCATCGACGTCGGGGTAGAGATCGGTGATCGCGATCGCCACCTCCCGCACCGTGCCGCGGAGCACGGCGTCAGCCTCGCGCGTGAGCGCCGATCGCGCGCCGACTCGTACCGCCAACAGCGCGGCGATCGTCATCAGGAGCACGACCGCCGTGTTCCAGAGGGTCAGCCGACTCCTGAGCGTCGTCAGGCCGTGGTAGTCAATCGACGGCCAACGCATAGCCCCGGCCTCGGATCGTGCGGATGTAGGACTGCTCGCGGCCCTTCTCCTCCCGGTCTTTGTCGATCTTGCCTCGAAGCCGGTTGATGTGCACCTCGATCACGTTCGTCGGTCCGTCCCAATCGAAGCCCCAGACATGCTCGCAGAGCATCTTGCGGGTCACGACCTGCCCGTGATACCGCATCAGGAGTTCGAGAATGCTGAACTCCGTGGGAGTGAGGTCGACCTTTCGGCCGGCCAGCATCAGCCGCTGGTTGGCCAGGCTCAGGCTCAGTTCGCCCACCTCCAGGTTCATCGTCGGCTTGTCGGCGGTGCGACGATGCACGGCGTCGATCCGGGCAAGGAGTTCGTCCATCGCGAACGGCTTGACGATGTAGTCGTCGGCGCCCGCCTCGAAGCCCTCGAGCTTGTCGGGCACCGTGCCGCGGGCGGTCAGCACGATGACCGGCGTCCGCACGCCCTGGGAGCGGGCGGCGCGGAGCACGTCGAGCCCCGGCACTTTGGGCAGCATCAGGTCGAGCACGACCAGATCGCTTCCGAGAAAGGTCTCGTCGCGGATGGCTGTCTCGCCGTCCGCGACCCAGTTGCAGTCATGGCCGGCTTCCCGCACGGCGGTGCTCACCGCCCGTGCGATGAGGGGATCGTCTTCGATGATCGCGACCTGCATGGAATCCGCGTCCTGGGGGAAGGCGACCGGGGCCACCGGCCTAATCCGCCCTCGAGTCTACCGCCCGCCGGTCATCACTCCCACTCGATCGTCGCCGGCGGCTTGGACGAGATGTCGTACACCACCCGGTTCACCCCCCGCACTTCGTTGATCACCCGGGTGGAAATCCGGGCCAGCAGGTCGTAGGGGAGGTGGCTCCAGTCGGCCGTCATGAAATCCTCGGTCTCGACCGCCCGCACGGCCAGCACGTCGTCGTAGGTTCGTGCATCGCCCATCACCCCGACGCTCTGCACCGGTAGGAGCACCGCGAAGGCCTGCGACACCTGCCGCATCAGCCCCGCCCGCTCCAACTCCTCGAGCACGATCGCGTCTGCCTCGCGGAGCGTGTCGAGCCGGGGTTTCGTCACTTCGCCCAGGCAACGAACGGCCAGGCCCGGCCCGGGGAAGGGATGCCGCCAGACGATCCGCTCGGGCAGGCCGAGTTGCAGCCCGAGCTGCCGAACCTCGTCCTTGAAAAGATCGCGGAGCGGCTCGATCAACTCGAACTGCAGGTCGTCGGGCAGGCCGCCCACGTTGTGATGCAACTTGATCGTCGCCGCGGGGCCATCGGCAGCGGCGCCGCTCTCGATCACGTCGGGATAGAGCGTGCCCTGGGCCAGGAACCGCCCACCGGCGATCCGAGCCGCCTCGGCCGAGAAGCAGTCGATGAAGGCCTTGCCGATCCGCCGCCGCTTCTCCTGAGGATCCGTCACATCCGCCAGGACCTGGAGAAAGTGCGTCTCGGCGGGCACGACATGGAGGTCGCTGCGGAAGTGGTCGGTGAACTCCTCGATCACGGCCGCGGCCTCGCCCTTCCGGAGCAGGCCGTTGTCGACCAGGATGCAGGAGAGCTGGTCGCCGATGGCGCGGCTCAGAAGGGCTGCGACCACCGCGGAATCGACGCCGCCGGAGAGCCCGCAGATCACGCGGTCGTTTCCGACCCTGCGCCGGAGATCCTCGATCATCGCGGTGGCGAAGTCATCGAGCCGCCAGGTGCCCGTGCAGCCGCAGGCTGATCGAAGGAAATTCCTCAGGATCATGCCGCCCGCGGGCGTGTGGGTGACCTCCGGGTGAAACTGCAGCCCGAAGATTGGCAGCGACCGGTGACGGACGGCAGCCATCGGGCAGGTCGCCGTGCGGGCCAGCGGCACGAACTCGTCGCTCAGGCCATCGACCTGATCGCCGTGGCTCATCCAGACCTCCGTGCGATCCGGCACCTCGGCGAGCAGGATGTCGTGGTTGAGGATTTCGCAGGCCGCCCGGCCGTATTCCCGCGCGGTCGCCCGTCCCACCGTGCCTCCGAGCGATTCGCAGGCCAACTGCATGCCGTAGCAGATTCCAAGCACCGGGATGCCCAGCCGGAAGATGCCGGGGTCGCACTTGGGCGCCGCCGTCTCGTAGACGCTCGACGGCCCACCCGAGAGGATGATGCCGCGGGGCGCGAGCTCGCGAATCCGCTCGGCACTGATGTCATGCCGCACGATCTCGCAGTAGACGTGTTGCTCCCGCACGCGGCGAGCGATCAGCTGGGCGTATTGCGAGCCAAAGTCAAGCACGAGCACACGCTCGGACTGCTGGCCGCGTGCAGCCGATGGCGGTGCCAGAATCGGGGCGGAATGGGCGGTCATACGTGGGGCGACGTGGCGGGATCGGGGGCGGAAAAGCCCGGCAGTATACGGGGCATCGGCCGGGGCCGCAGCCGACCGGTCCGCGGCGGCCGGTCAGCCTGCTATAGTGCCGCCCATGCTCGTGCTGCTGACCAACGACGACGGTGTCTTCGCCCCGGGAATCGCGGCCATGGAGCGGGCCCTGCGGGGCTTCGCCGAAGTGGCCGTCGTGGCTCCTTCCACCGAACAGAGCGGGGTCGGCCATGCGATCACCTTCCTGACGCCGCTGACGGCCAAGGAGGTATTTGCCGGCGACGTTCGTCGCGGCTGGGCCGTGGATGGCAGCCCGGCCGATGCGGTCAAACTCGGCATTTCCGAGTTTTGCCCGCGGCGGCCCGACCTCGTCGTCAGCGGGATCAACAGCGGGCTCAACGCCGGCATCAACGTGCTCTATTCAGGCACCGTAGCCGCCGCGGTCGAAGGTGCTTTTTTCGGGATCACGAGCATCGCCGTCTCGCTCGAATGGGAAGACCATCCCGACTACGACCGGGCCGCCTCGATCGGCACCGCGGTCATTCGCCAACTCCTCGACCGGCGGCCGGCGGCGGGGAGCCTTTTCAACGTCAACATTCCCACGCGGGCTCTGGCCGGTGGCGCGGAACTGCGGGTCGTGCCGATGAGCGTGGCCCGCTACGGCGAGGCCTTCGAACGACGGGTCGATCCCCGGGGCCGATCCTACTGGTGGGCGACGAACGACCCCCCTCCCCCACCCTCGCCGACCGAGTCCGACGTGACGGCCCTGGCAGCCGGCCACGTGACGCTCACGCCGCTCGATTACGACCTGACCCACCGCGGCGGCCTCGCCGATCTCGCCGCCGGCCCGTGGCGGCTCCCGTAGGGGCGCTCGGTTCGCGGGGCGAATAGCGGGGCGGTTAAAGGGGCGGAGGCGACGTCAACTGGTGGGTCGGGGTTGCCCGTGCCCCGTCGCCGGACGTTCGCTGCGCCCATCCT
>CAYVNX010000062.1:0-17479 GCA_964453165.1 uncultured Candidatus Kuenenia sp.
CTCGGTGAAGTGCTCGGTGAAGTGCTCGGTGAAGTGCTCGGTGAAGTGCTCGGTGAAGTGCTCGGTGGGCCCGTGTGCCACTTGCCCTGTGGCCACGGGCTTGGAGCCTGCGGAATGCGGCCCTGACTCGTCTTCAGCAGGTTGTCCCACCCATCCGCGCCCGCCCACGGCCACCGCGACGCTGAAGCAACCGGGGCGTTACCGCTTCGGTCGGTAGCCGATCGTCTTTCTTGGCCGGGCCTGCTTGGAGCCGGTGCGTGGTTTGGCACGCTTGCCGCCGCGGATGTGGTCGCCCGAGGTGGCTTCGGTGAAGGCCTGCGTGGCCTCGCGTCGCTTGCGATCGAGGGCCTCCTTGGGCGGGCGATCGGGGATCAGGCAGTCGCAGCCGCTGCCGATCAGGTCTTGGCGGCCGGCCTGCTCGAGGGCCCGGCGAACCTCGAACCAGTTCTCCGGCTTGAAGAACTGGAGCATGGCCCGCTGCATCCTGCGGTTCTTCAGCCCCTTGGTCACCTTGACCGGCTGCTTCGTCATCGGGTCGAGGCCGGTGTGGTACATGCAGGCGGCGATGTCGAAGGGGCTGGGGATGAAGTCCTGCACCTGGTCGGGCTTGTAGCTGTTCTGCTTGAGGAACACCGCCAGTTCGATCATCTCCTCGACATCGCTGCCAGGATGGCTGGCGATGAAGTAGGGCACGGTGTACTGTTTCTTGCCGACCCGCCGGCTGGCAGCCTGAAACTCCCGGTCGAATTCGACGTAGTCGTTGGCCGAGGGCTTCTTCATGAGCCGCAGCACCTCGGGGTCGACGTGCTCGGGCGCCACCTTGAGGTGGCCGCCGACGTGGTGGGCGGCGAGTTCCTGGAGGTATTCGGGATCTTTCCGGGCGAGATCCATCCGTACGCCGCTGGCCACGAGCACTCGCTTCACTCCCGGCACGCTCCGCGCCTCCCGCATCACCTCCTTGAGCGGGCCGTGGTCGGTGCCGAGCAGCTTGCAGACCGTGGGGTGCACGCAGGAGAGCCGGCGGCACTTGGCCTCCACCTCCGGCCGCGTGCACCGCATCTGATACATGTTGGCGGTGGGACCACCGATGTCGGAGACGGTGCCCTTGAAGCCGGGCTGCTGGGCGAGCAGCTTGATCTCGGTGATGATCGATTCCTGCGAGCGGCTCTGGATGATCCGGCCTTCGTGGGCCGTGATCGAGCAGAAGGTGCAGCCGCCGAAGCAGCCTCGCATGATCTGCACGCTGTTTTCCACCACCTCGAAGGCGGGAATCCGTGCGGCTCCGTAGCTGGGGTGGGGCCGGCGGGTGAAGGGCAGGCCGTAGACCTCGTCCATCTCGTCCTGCTCCAACGGCAGGGCGGGCGGGTTCACGACCACCGCCTCGCGGCCGTGCCGCTGCACCAGCCGGCGGGCGTTGTGGGGATTGGTTTCGAGATGGGCGATCCGGGTCATCTCGCAGAAGGCGAGCGGATCCGCGGCCACTGCTTCGAACGGAGGCAGTTCGAGCGTGTCGTCGTCGGCCGGTGGCGGCTCGCTGGCGCCAAGCCGGTAGGCCACGCCCCGCAGCCCACGCAGATCCCGCACCGACTTCCCCGCGGCGAGCGCCCGCGCGATCTCGAGGAGCGTCCGCTCTCCCATGCCGAAGCCGACAAGGTCGGCCTTGGCGTCGAGCAGGATCGAGCGGCGGACCGTGTCGCTCCAGTAGTCGTAGTGGGCGATCCGGCGGAGGCTCGCCTCGACGCCCCCGGCCACGACCGGTACGCCCGGAAAGGCCTCCCGCGACCGTTGGCAGTAGGCGAGCGTGGCCCGATCGGGCCGCCGGCCGATCTGGCCGTCGGGCGAGTAGGCGTCGTCGTTGCGCACCTTCCGGTTGGCGGTGTAGTGGTTGATCATCGAGTCCATGTTGCCGGCCGACACCCCGAAGAACAGCCGCGGCCTGCCGAACTCCCGCCAGGGCTCGCAGGTCCGCCAGTCGGGCTGGGCCAGCACGGCCACCCGGAAGCCGGCGGCTTCGAGCAGTCGGGCGAGGAGGCCGTTGGCAAAGCTCGGATGATCGACGTAGGCATCGCCGCTGACGAGCACGACGTCTACGGCATCCCAGCCGCGGGCGAGCATCTCGCTCCGCGACATCGGCAGCGGGGGATGCCGGTGGCCAGGGGAAGTCAGGGAAAGCGACATGGCAGAGCCGAAAGCCGAAGGCTGGGCGAGGAGGGCGGGCGATCGACCGGTTCAAGTGTAGCCCCGGGCCCGAGGGCGAGGCGGCGGCTGGTATATTCCGTACACTCGGCGGAGGCCTCTGTGTTCGGCATTTCCTGCGTGACCCTGACGACAGCGGCCCTGGTGGTGTTCGGCAGCCTGCTCTCCGCCGCGGCCGCAGAGCCCGATGCCGCCACGATCGCCCGGTGGGTCGAGGACCTCGGGTCCCCGCAATTCGCCCGCCGCGAGGCCGCTGCCGCCAGCCTGGCCGCCGCCGGCCTGCCGGCCCTGGGGCCGCTCGAGACGGCGATCCGCGGGAGCGATCTCGAGGTGGCCAGCCGAGGCGTGGAGATCCTGCAAACCCTGCTGGTCGGCGAGCCCGACCTCGCCGCGGAGGCCGAAGCAACGCTCGAACGCTGCGCCGCAGCCAGTGGTTCGGCCGCCGCCCGGCTGGCCGCGGCGACCCTCGAGTTTCACGCGGAGGGAACAGCGGCGGCCGCGCGGGAGCAACTCGAGTCGGCAGGTGCCGTGTTCGTCGAGCGGCCCTCGGTGGACCAGGCCGGGCTCGAGGTCGTTATCGCCAAAGGCTGGAAGGGGAACATCGGCGACATCAGGCAATTGCTGCGGCTGCGCAGCCTCGTAGCCGTCGGGTTTCACGGCGTAGCGGTCGATCGGGAGGCGTTGGCGGTGCTTGGCCGGCTCGAGCGGCTCCACCATTTGGAACTCTTCGGCGCCGGAGTCACCGACGCCGACGTGGCCGAGTTGGCCGCGCGGCTCCCCGCCGCCCGGATCGATGTGCGGCAAGGCGGCAAACTCGGAGTGGGCGCGCTTGCGTTCGGCGAGCCGTGCGAGGTGCGGACCGTCGAGCCGGGATCAGCCGCCGATCAGGCCGGGGTTCGGCCGGGCGATGTCATCCTGGCCGTGGACGGCGTGCCGATCGCCGATTTTGAGGGACTGACGACCCGGGTCGCCGGCCGTCGGCCGGGCGAGCCGCTCAGGCTCTCGGTTGTCCGGGAGGGCCGGGCCGCCGGCGAGCGGGAGCGATTGGATCTCGAGGTCAGGCTCGATGCCTGGTGAACGGCAGACACGATGACACGCGAGGAATCGAATTCGATGCAGGGGAGACATGACATGGCGGCGGATGATCGGGGTGACGAATTGGTGGACGTTCGCTGGCACGATCATGCGGTCAGCCGTACCGAGCGGGAGCGGGCCGCCGGACATTCTGGCTGCGTTCTCTGGTTCACCGGGCTCTCGGGCTGCGGCAAGAGCACGCTCGCCAACGCGGTGGATCGCATCCTGCACGCCCGGGGCTGCCGCACGTTCGTGCTCGACGGCGACAACGTCCGCCTCGGGCTCAACGCGTCACCCGCCCTGCTGCGCGACCGCTACGGCGAGGAGGCAGCGGCTCGCTTCGGCCTCGGGTTCGGCGCCGCCGACCGGGCCGAAAACATCCGGCGGATCGGGGCTGTGGCCGAGCTCTTCGCCCAGGCCGGCATCATCACGCTCACCGCCTTCGTCAGCCCCTACCGCCGGGATCGGGATGCCGTGCGGGCGATGCTCGCCCCGGGCGACTTCGTGGAAATCTTCGTCAACGCGCCGCTCGAGGTCTGCGAGGGTCGCGACCCCAAGGGGCTCTACAAGAAGGCCCGGGCCGGGGAAATCAAGGGTTTCACCGGCATCGACGACCCCTACGAGCCGCCTCAGGCCGCGGAACTCGTGGTCGATTCGGCCGCCCGCTCGCCGGAGTCGCTGGCCGCCGAGGTGGTTGCCTGGCTCGAGCAGGCCGGCAAGATCCCGCCAGGCTAGAGTGCGTTCGAGTTACGTGGAGCACCGGCTAGGGCTTCCGCGGGCCGATCAGCTCCACGATGTTGCCGTCGGGATCGCGGACGCACGTCAGATACATGCCTGCTTCCAGATCGTTCGGCAACGCCATGGGGGTCTTGGCGATCGGCTTGACGCCGAGCTTTTCGAGCCGGGCCAGGGCGGCGTCGGTATCGGGGATCATGATCGTCAGGTAGCGGAAGCCGGTGTGGGAATGAATGAATTCCGTGTCACCAGTCCGCGGCAGCGTGCCGGCAACCTGCATCAGCTTGAGCCTCGTGGCCTCGGGGCCATCCCCGAGCACGAGTACCCGGATCGAGAGCGGCCGGGAATCGGTCAGCCCTGCCTCGGTCGCCAGCGACGACGGCACCTCGAAGCCCTTGATCTCCCGGAAGCCGATTCCTTCCGTATAGAACCGCACGCTCTTGTCGAGGTCAGTGACGACGCAGCCCAGGTCGATCGTCGTCCGAGGAAACGTCACCGGCTCCGCCGCTGACGCAGCACCAGCAAGCAGAACGAGGCAGGCCGAAAGCAGGGAGAGTCGCATTGAGGTTTCCTTTGCGAAGGAGCGAACCAAAAACCGGATCATCGGGCCGGTAGCATACCTCCCGCCGCCGGCAGTTGCCGCGTTGCCGGACGCTCGCGGCCGTATGCAGGTGCGGAGAGGATGCTCGCTGGTGGGTCGGGATTGCCCGTGCCCCGGCGCCAGACGCTCTTTGGCGTATGCAGGGGCGGAGGCGATGCTCGCTGGTGGGTCAGGATTGCCCGTGCCCCGTCGCCGGACGCTCGCTTCGGCCATCCATGGCCTCACCTCGCTCCGAGATAACTTCGCTTTCGCCCTCCGGGCTGCGCTCGTTCTCTAGGCCGGCTCCCGGAGCACGGGCAACCCCGACCAGGCATTCCGTTTTCGAAGTGCCAGAAGCATGCCCCGCTCGCCCTTCGGCTTTCCATCCCCAGGCACGCAGCGGGCGCAGCCCGCGCCGCGTGCCATCACCCGTTCGGCGTTCCATCCCCAGGCACGCAGCGGGCGCAGCCCGCGCCGCGTGCCATCCGCGCGGCCCCGCCTCGACGCCCATGCGCGCAGGCAGGGTCACAACACCGCACCGGCCGCACGTCATCGGCCGCCCGGAAGGCGGCCGGCCGGGCGGAGGCCCGGCAAGCCCGGCGGGGCCAGGGATGGCCCGCCGGGCGCTGTGCTAGTCAATGAAGCCGCTGAGTTCTTCGCTGCGGGCGGGGGCCTGGAGTTTGCGGACGGCCTTGGCTTCGATCTGCCGGATCCGCTCGCGGGTCACCTTGAAGATGTGGCCCACTTCCTCGAGCGTGTAGCTGTAGCCGTCGCCGAGGCCGTAGCGGAGCTTGATGATTTCCCGCTCGCGGTAGGAGAGGCTCTTGAGCACCTTGGCGATCCGGTTCCGGAGCATTTCCTGAGCGGCACCCACGGCCGGGTTTTCGGCGCCGGTATCGGGCAGCAGGTCGCCAAAGTGGCTGTCTTCACTGTTGCCGACGGGCCGATCGAGGCTGATCGGGTAGCGGCTCATGGCTGTGACCCGACGGGTCTCGTCCACGGGAGTGCCGGCCCGGGCTGCGATCTCCTCGATGGTGGGCTCGCGGCCGTATTCCTGGAGCAGTTGGCGGGCGACATTTCGGACCCGGCTCATCGTCTCCACCATGTGAACCGGAATTCGGATCGTGCGGCTCTGATCAGCCACCGCCCGGGTGATCGCCTGCCGGATCCACCAGGTGGCGTAGGTGCAGAACTTGAAGCCGCGGCGATACTCGAACTTGTCGACCGCCCGCATCAGACCGGCATTGCCTTCCTGGATCAGGTCGAGGAAGGACAGGCCGCGGTTGCGATACTTCTTGGCGATCGAGACGACGAGTCGGAGGTTGCCTTCCGACAGGCCCCGCTTGGCCTGCTGGTACTTGGCGAAGATCACCCGGATTTCGTCCATCCGCCGCTTGAGGCTGCGGGGAGTCTCCTGGCAGCCCTTGAGGATCGCGCGGTATTCGTCGACGAGTTTCTGTCGGCTCGAAGGCGGCTGCTTCGATCGCTTGTGGGCTTCGATCTTCGACTTCAGTTCCTTCAGCCGACCCACGAAGCCTTCGAGTTGCGGGATCATGCCTTCGATTCGCTGGGTCCGCAGGCCGAGTTCCTCGACGAGCCGAACCACCCGCTTTCGCCGCCGACCGAGCCGAGCCCAGGCTTCCCGCCGCTCGGCCATCCGCCGTTTCTTGGAAAGCGCGATCCGGTAGTCGGCCTTGTTCTGCTTGAGGAGCACCTCGAGCGTCTTGAGGTTGTGCGGGAGACGACCCAGAATCTGATCCTTCTCCAACCGGTCGGTCACCGAAACCTGCACGGTCCGGTCGAAGGGCAGTTCACCGCGGTGCACCCGGCAGAGCACGCGGAAGGACTGCTGGGCCACATACTCGCACTCGAGCAGTTTGGCGCGGAACTGGGCTCGGGTGGTCTCGATCTGTCGCGCCAGGTAGATCTCCTGAGCCCGCGTGAGCAGAGGGATCTCGCCCATCTGCGTCAGATACATTCGCACCGGATCGTCCGACCAATTCTCCACCTGCTCGGTCAGCATTTCCTCGGTGTCGTTTCCGGCATCGGCATCGATGTCGCCGTCGCTTTCAGACTCGATCTCACCATCCGGCAGGCCGCCCACATCGCTCTCGTCGGCCAGCAGTTCGGCATCGGCCTCCTCGGCATCGACGACCTTCTCGGTGAGTTCCTCGACCTCCTGGGGATTGGAGACGACGTCATCCTCGAGTTCATCCAATAGCGAGTCGTACAAAGCAGGGCTCCTTGGCGATTCCTTCGATCAAACAGGCTCAGTCATCCGGCTCCAAGCCGGCATGCGGGGTGCTGACACCAACTCATCATTCGGGGTGTCGACAGTGTGATTCAAGGGGCAGGCAAGTCCAGCCGCCTGCGTCAACGCGGGGCGCAGGCTGAGCGGCTCCTGAAAATGGGTGGCCCACACGGGAGGGGCAGCCCCGGTGGCGGCCGGCAGTCAGAGACTGGGCAAGCCAGGAAGGATGCAGGCACGACGCCGGCATGAAGGTGGGCTCCGGGGGACGCAACATTATGCCGCTGCCGGTTCCCAAAGGCCACTTTTTTTTTCCCGATTTGGACGGTTTTCCGCCCCTCGAAACCGCCGGATGGTAAAAGAATCCGGCCGGCGAATCCCTGCCGGCGGGCCGTGAGGTCGGCGGCTGGCAAACCCTGGCGAAAAAGCCGAAAAAATGGCCTGCTTCCTCCCGGCGAACGGCGCCGGGCGGCAGGCGTCCGACGATGGGCCAGGGCTGGATTCACGCACGTCGGGTTCGCACAAGACGGGTTCACGCAAGCCGGATTCCCGGCATATTTGGCGGGATTCCGTAGGAGGCATGAGGTTCCGTGAAGACCTATCGCATTCCTTGCACCTGTTCGGCCGCCGCCGTCGTTGGTGCCGGCCAGGCCGGGGGCATGGTCGAGTGCCCGGCCTGTGGGGCGAAGCTCCCGGTTCCGCGGCTCCGGGATCTCGAGCCGTTCGCGCTGGCTCCGGCTGCGGCGGCCGCTACGCGGCCCCGACGGGGGAGGCCACTCCTACTCCTCGGCCTCGCCATCCTGGCAGGATCGATGGCTACGGCCATCGCCGCCCAGCGGTACGCCGCCGCGGTGGCCGAACGTCTCCCCGACGAGCCCACGATTCGGGCTGGCGTTGGCCAGGCTGACACGAAGACGATCTACGAGGTCTGGAAGATGATGCGGCGTGCTGGAGTCGATCGTGGTCCGCTGCCGGACGAGCTCCACGCCCAGCGAACGGCGACTTCGACCGAGCGCATCGCCCGGTTTCTCTGGGCCGCGGCGGCCGGTGGCGGGGTGCTCGCGGCGATCGGTGTCAGTCTCAGCCTGATGCCGGGCCGGGCCGATGCAGGGAATGACATGAGACCTGGAGCCTAGCATGAGAGCAGCCTTCATCCGGCAGACGGGTGATCCGTCGGTGATCCACTGCGGGGAACTGCCCGACCCGGTTCCTGGGCCGCGTGAGGCGCTCGTGCGGGTGCGGGCGGCGGCGATCAACCCGATCGATACCTACGTGCGGGCGGGCACGGTCGCGATGCCCCTGCCGTTTCCGTTCGTCGTCGGATGCGACCTTGCTGGAGAGGTCGTCTCCGTCGGGGCCGAGGTCGATCGCCTCCGGCCCGGCATGCGAGTGTGGGGCTCCAACCAGGGGCTGCTCGGCCGCCAGGGCACCTGCGCCGAGTTGGCCGCCGTCGACGAGCGTTGGCTCTATCCCACTCCCGACGGTGTCACCGACCGCGAGGCCGCCGCGGCCGCGCTCGTTTCGATCACGGCCCACCTCGGATTGGTCAGCCACGCCCGGCTGCACGCCGGGGAGACGATCTTCGTCAGCGGCGGGTCAGGAGGCGTCGGATCGGCGGTGATTCAGATCGCGAAGGCTCTCGGTGGTCGTGTGATCGCTACGGCCGGCACGACGGTCAAGCGGCATTCCGTGCTCGGCTTCGGGGCCGATGTCGCGCTCGACTACCACCATGACGACCTGGTGGCCGCGGTGCTCGACACGGAGCCGGACGGGGTGCAGGTCTTCTGGGAGACTCGCCGGGAGCCAGATTTCGACCGCGCGATCGCGATGCTCGCCGAGCGCGGCCGGATGGTGATCATGGCCGGCCGCGAAGCCAGACCCGAGTTTCCTGTCGGGCCGTTCTACGTGAAGGGCTGCAGCCTGTACGGATTCGTGATGTTCAAGGCCTCGGCCGCCGAACAGGCCGCGGCTGCGGCCGACATCAATCGCTGGCTCGCCCGCGGCCAGCTTCGCGCTCCGGTCGACCGCGTGGTCACCCTCGCCCACGTGGCCGAGGCCCATGCGGTTCAGGAGTCGGCCACCGTCGGTGGGTCCGGCAGCCTTGCGGGCAAGATCATCGTGGAACCGTAAGGCGAGGCGACCGAATCGGTTCCGCGGCGTCTTCCGGCGACCGGGAGTCGGCGCCCCGTCGATTCTCAACGACGGGGCTGGGGATCACGGCTCTCGTCGGCCACCGCTTCCCGGCCGCGAGTTCGCCATTTTCCGATCGCTTCGATACCGGCCGAGACGTTGGGAAACATGCTGCCCCAGCTGCTTGATTCCGTCGCCGCGCGAGCATTGGCCTTAGGCTGGGCGGCCTGCGGCTGCTGGGCAGCAGCCGGGTTGCGACCGGTGGCAGTCCGACTCGGGCCACGATTCGCCGTCGGCGGTGTTCCAGCCTGACGCCCGGCCGCCGGCCGGGGCCCAGGTTGCCGAACGGCGGTCGACTGCTGGGCCGGCACGGGCCGCTCGTCCGCGGTCGCCCGCGCCACGGTGGGCGCCGCCGGCGCCGAGGGCGTGGTGAACGAGGTGTCGGCCTGCTGGGCGATCCGCTCCGGCACCACCAGGTAGCGAACCGACGCATCGGCGGTCTCGGCGACCGAGACGGGAGTCGACTCCTCGGCGCGGGCGATGACGGAGGGCAACGACGCGACGTCGGCGGCTGGACGCGACGGCAGATCGATCGAATCCGAGCCCACAGACTGTTGGCCGAGCAAATGCGGCCCGATGGCGGCCGGAGCAGGGGCCGTCGCGACCGGAACCATCGGGGGCTCCGCCGCGGGGGTCGGCTCTTGGCGGATCGTCGCCAGGGAGCGTTGCGGGACCGCCGCGACGACTGGCTCGGCGACGGTGGGCGAAGGGAGGTCGGTCGCAGGTGTGGCGGTGGCGACCTGCTCAGCCGGCAGGACGGGCTCCGCGGCCTGGGGTTCCTCGGGCTCGGCCGCACTGGCCACGGTCGCGGGGTCAGTCGCGTGGGCTACGGCCGTCGGTTCGACCACCGAGGCGATGACCTCCGGCTCAGCCGCGGGCGTCACCGCGGTTTCGACCGCGATTTCGGGGGTGGCTTCCACGAGCTGTTCGCTCACTGCGGCGGCAGCAGGATCGGTCTGGGGCACGGCTGCGGTCGCGGTCGCCTGCTCTGGCTCACGGCTGGTCGTGTCCACTTCGGCATCTTGGGTGGCGACGGCTTCCGTGTGCGACTCCGGAACAGCGACCGTCGTGACGATGGGCATCGCGGACGCGACGACCGTCGGGGCCGGTGAGGGCGGCGTGGCGACGGTGGCTGGCACCGGGGGCACGAACATCTCCTCGATGGTTTCGCCATCGTCCTCATCGGTGGGCTGGGTGGGCGGACTGGCCGGCGGAAGCAGTTGCACGGTCAGGAGCGGCTGGCCTTCCCGAAGCGGGTGCTTGAGCAGGCAGCCAGCGAAGGTGTCGTTCACCCGCACCGCAGCCGTCGGCATCATCGCCTTGGGCCAGTCCCGCAGGGCCACGTCCCAGACCGTGACAGGAACCCCCTGGGGCAGTGACCGCAGCGCCACGAAAATTGGCTCGCACTCCACCTGCGGCTTCGACTGGGCGAGGTGCACATCCAACACGCGATTGATGCCGACCGCTGCGGCGGCGCCTGCCACGAAGGCGGCGATGAACACCGTCGCGGCTCGCGGACGGTGGCGACGGGTCTGGGCAGGATCGTGTTCGGCAGCCATGTCGGGGAAGCCCTCGTGCGCAACGGGTCGGCAGGTGCCGACGGAGTGTCCGAGAGGGAATTCGGCTCGAGCACTCCCGCGTGGCCAGACTCAGGTCGCCGACCGCTTCGCTCCGACCAGGATTCCGCAGACCCCCAGAGTCTCCACCGCTCGTGAACGGCAGGCTCGCCCCAAATTGCCGGCTCGATCAGCTTCCGGCTCGGTCAGCGGACCACCAGCGGTGGCTCGTCGGCCGTCGCCTGGCCGGCCGCCAGGTCGGTCGCGAACAGGGGATCGAGGGTCGCCGTCACCGGACGGATCGCCATCAGCCGCAGCCCGCTGCCATCGGATCGGTCGTGATCTCGCAGCAATCGGTCGCCCACGGTGGCCGTTTCGTCGCCGGCATGGCCCACCAGTAGCATCGCGTCGGCCGGGAGCGTGGCCGTGAACCCGAGGTGGTCCATGCGGTGGCGCTTCTGGCCCGACTCCAGCCGAAACATGCCGTCTTCGCCGACCCACGACTTTTCGACGGGTCCGTGGCGAATCTCCGGCACCGCCTCGATGGTCACCCGGCCATCAGCCGCTGGTTTGGCCACGATCGCGAGCAGCACGCTGGCATCGCGGTAGGTGCCGCCGCTGACGCCGTCGGGAGACTGCTCGAGGAGGAGCAATTCCGGCTGGCTCGATGCGGTTACGATCTCGCTGCGGCGGCCCGGCAGCAGCCGCAGCTGGCGCCTGGAGACGAGCGCTTCGGTGGCGAGCGGGCAGCTGTTCGTGGCATCGTCGGCCGCCGTGGTTCCGGAGAATCTCGCCGCGATCGCCGCCGGCAATTGTCCGGTCACGATTCCGACCCTCAGCCCGTTAGCGGCCAGGCGACCGCGGGTGCCTGGATCGAGGACCTGCTCGTCCACGTACCTCCAGAGCTCGTCGTGGAGTTCGGCATCGCTGGCAGGGCAACGGACGAAGAGCAACTCGAGGAGCAACGTCCGCGCAGCGGCACGAGGTCGATCCGGCTGCCCGAGCGGTGAGGAGGCGTCGGAAGGCGTGCCGTCCCGATCTGTCTCCAACAACCGGCAGCCTGGAGCGGCCAGGCCGGTGGCGAAGGCGAGAGTGAGGAGTATCGTTCGCATGAAACACGGACGTCACGGCTGCCGCAGGGTCCACGAAGTGCGGAACCGGGGGAAATAGGGAAACCGCGTCGCGGGGTCAATGCCAGAACGGGCCTGGAACGGGCTTGGCCGACCGGCATTCACGCCGTGGCGCGGATGGCGTTGATGAATACCGCCAGGCCGCTGCCGGCCGTGTCGGGATCGAGTCGACCGTGCCAGGCGGGATGCTGCGTGGCGGTGATGAACCGCTCGGGGTGCGGCATCAGGCCGAAGACTCGCCCCGACGCGTCGCAGGCACCGGCGACGTCGGCGACGGAGCCGTTGGGATTGGTCGGCCGGCCGGCCGCGTCGGAGGAGTACCGGAGCGGCAGTTGACCACCGGCCGACAGACGATCGAGGTCGGCCGGCGAGCGGGCTACAAATCGGCCCTCTGCGTGGGCCACCGGCAGTTCGAGCGCGGTGAGCCCCTGAAGAAAGACGCAGTTTCCCGGCTGGCACAGCAGCCGCACCCAGCGATCGACATACCGGCCCGAGTGATTGTGGGCGAGCGTCGCCTGCCGCTGGCCCGCCGGGTCGGTGAGCAGCAGGCCCGTCTGGAGGAGCACCTGAAAGCCGTTGCAGATGCCGAGCACGAGGCCACCGCGGTCGCGAAACCGCTGGAGCATGTCGGAGAGGCGGGTCACGAGTTCGAGCGCAAGAATCCTGCCGCTGGCCACGTCGTCGCCGTAGGAGAACCCTCCGGGGATACAGAGGATCTGATGGTCGTCGGCGATGCCCGGCCGCTCGGCGAGGGCTCGTACGTGGATGCGGCGGGCGAGGCCGCCGGCCCGTTCGAAGGCATGGGCCGTCTCGTGGTCGCAGTTGGTTCCCGGAGCACGCAGCACCAGGGCGCGGGGGGCAAGCATCTCAGCTGTTCTCCTCGGCGGCATGCGGACCGCGCCAGGCGGTGGCCAGGGCAGCGAGCGTCGCCTTGCTCGACTCGCCAGCCGTGGCCCGGATCTCGAACACGGGCGGCTCTTCAACGCTGCCGATGAAGGCCCACGGCACGTCGTCCAACGCGTCGGCAAACGCCTGCTCGCGGTCCGGGGCCACTTCGCAGATGAATCGGCCGGGCGACTCACCGAAGGCGATCGCCAGGTCGCGGGCGGCGGCCTCGAGTTCCTCGCCGCCTTCGCAGGGAGCCTTCGCCAGGTCGATCCGCGCCCCGAGCAGGCCGCCGATCGCCATCTCGGCGACGGCCGTCGCGAGGCCGCCGTCGGAGATGTCGTGACAGGCCAGCACGCTACCGGTGGCCTGAGCCCGGGCCACGGCATGGATGCTTGCCCGGCACGCGGCCAGATCGACCCGGGGAATCGCCCCGCCGGAGACGCGGCCCGTGAGCTCGAGTTGGCTGCCCGCCACGTCCGGCCGCGACAGGCCGACGATCGCCAGCCGGCTGCCTGGCCGCTTGAGATCGGGCGAGACGCACCGTCGGATGTCGGGCACTTGGCCGAGCGCCGTCGCCAGGAGGGTCGGAGGAATCGAGATCTCCCGCGGTCTGCCGTCACTGCCTGTGTAGCTGAAGACGTTATTGAGGCTGTCCTTGCCGCTGACGAAGGGCGCCGCGAAGGCGATGGCAAGGTCGTGGCAGGCGCGGCAGGCCTCCACGAGGGTGCCCAGCGAATCGGGACGGCGGGTGTCGCCCCAGCAGAAGTTGTCGAGCAGCGCGATGCGGTGCGGGTCGGCGCCGGCCGCCACCACGTTGGCGATCGCCTCCACGATCCCGCCGGCGGCCATCTGATAGGGGTCGAGCGATCCGATCCGGTGTCGGAGCCCCACGCCGAGCACGATACCGCGGTCGCGGCCGAGCACCCCGCGGATCACGGTGCCGTCGGCCGGGCCGCCTCCCGGGCCGAGCAGCGGCTTGGTCACGCTCGCGCCCTGTACCTCGTGGTCGTACTGGCGGATGATCCACTCTTTGCTCGCCACGTCGGGCAGGGCCAGGATGTCGAGCACGGTGGCGGCGAGGTCGCCCCGGGGGTGCCAGACGGCCGGTGCGTCGGCCGGCGGCACACACCGCGACGGGAGCGTCTTCCGCGGACGGCCTTCGTGGAGGAAATGGCAATCGAGTTCACCCGCGAGTTCGCCCTGCCAGCGAAGCACGAGCCGGCCCGTGCCGGTGAAGCTACCGATCGCTGACACCTCCACGCCCTCGGCTGCTGCCGCGGCCACCAGCCGATCCCAGTCGGCCGGAGCTACCGCGAGGACCATCCGCTCCTGCGCTTCCGAGATCCAGACCTCGGTGGCGGAGAGGCCCGCGTATTTGAGCGGCACGCGGTCGAGTTCCACCTCGGCCCCGAGCGTAGCCCCCATCTCGCCGACCGCGCTCGAAAGCCCGCCGGCGCCGCAGTCGGTGATTGCATGGAAGAGCCGCTGCCGGGCGGCTTCGAGCACGAAGTCGGTGAGCGTCTTTTCGTGGATCGCATGACCGATCTGAACCGCCCCGCCCGATTCCGTCTCGCTCTCGCTCGTCAGTTCGATGCTCGAAAAGGTCGCGCCATGGATGCCGTCGCGACCGGTGCGACCGCCGGCCACCACGACGAGGTCGCCCGGCTGGACCGCAGCATCGGCACTGCCGCGCGGCATGATCCCGACCGTGCCGCAGAAGACCAAGGGATTGCCGACGTAACCGGGATGGAATGCCACGGCGCCGGCGATCGTGGGGATGCCCATCCGGTTGCCGTAGTCCCGCACGCCCGCCACGATCCCGGCCAGGAGTCGCTCGGGCGGGATCACGCCGGGGGGCAGTTCGGCCGCCGGCGTGTCGGTGGGTGCGACGCAGAAGACATCGAGGTTGGCGACCGGCTTCGCAGCCAGGCCGGTGCCGAGCACGTCGCGGATCACGCCGCCAAGTCCCGTTGCCGCGCCGCCGTAGGGCTCGATCGCCGACGGATGGTTGTGGGTCTCGACCTTGACGCAGATGTCATGGTCGCCGTCGAAGCGAACCACCCCCGAGTTGTCGCGGAACACACTCACACACCAATCGCCGCTGCCGAGCGACCGGCGAACGTCCTGGGTGGCCGCGAAGACCGTCTCCTTGAGGAGATTGCCGTAGGACACCCTGCCGGCCGGGCCCTCGTGGTCCACCGGGCTCGTCAGCGTCTTGTGGCAGCAGTGCTCACTCCAGGTCTGAGCGATCGTCTCCAGCTCGATCTCGACCGGCGGACGGCCGAGGGCTGCGAAGTGATCCCGGATCGCGTGGAGTTCGGCCACGGAAAGGGCCAGACAGCGGTCGCGGGAGAGCTGTTCGAGGGCGGCGTCATCGAGGCCGGCGAGCGGCGCAGGGTGGCTCGCGAAACTCCAACTTCCACCTCCGGCCAGCGACCGGATCGCGAGCGGCCCCACCACCACGTCGTGGATCGCGTCGTTGGCGAGGAGCCGCTTGGCCAGGGTCTCGGCTGCGGCCGCGTCCATCGGCGGCAGCCAGTACTTTCGCAGGCTGCGGACGGTCACCCCCGGATGGCCGAGGCGTTCGACCGCTTCGGCGGCGGTCAGCCCCGCCGGGTCGGTGACGCCGGGCCGCGGCAGCACGTGCACCACTGTCGAGAGCCCGTCCCGCGCCGCCGTGAGCCGCGGGCTACCGGGCTCGTCGGCCAGGAAGGTTTCACTGACGGGATCCGCCAGGAGTCTGGTCGCGATCTGTTCGAGCTGGCCGCGATCGAGGTCGCCTTCGACGAGCCAGCCGGCGGCCGTGCGGGCCCCCTGGCACTCGACCAGGCCAAGATCTCGGGCGGCGGCCACGAGCTGCCGCGCGGCATGGTCGCCACCGGCATCGGTGAGCGAGACGTCAACTTCCCAGAGCATCGCGGGCGTCCTTGGCGCGGGAGAGGAGCGTGACCAGCCGCCGGCGATCACCCGCCTCGATGGCGGCGAGCAGCCGGGCGGTGGCGGTGTCGATCCGGCGGATGGCGGCGGCGACGGCCGGGGCATTGTCGAGCAGGATGTCGGCCCAGAGCTCGGCATCACCGGCGGCGATCCGCGTCGTGTCCCGCCAGCCACCGGCGGTGAAGGGGAGCGCAGCGGCCGGTGTGGCCGCCGCGATCGCTGCCGCGATCACATGCGGTGCGTGGCTGGTGGCAGCCACGAGCTTGTCGTGCTCGCGGGGGGGCATGAAGTAGACCGTGCTACCCAGCGCCGCCCACAGCTCGCCCACGGCCGAGGCGTCTTCCGGGGGCGTGGCGGTGGCGGGCGTGACCACGGCAACCCGGCCAGTGAACAGGTCGGCGTCGGCGGCCTGTGGCCCGCGGCGATGGCTGCCGGCGAGCGGATGCGAGCCCACGAACCGGCCCCGCCGGCGACTGCGTTTGCGTTCCCAGGCCGACACGATCGAGGCCTTCGTGCTGCCGGCGTCGGTGAGGAGCGTGCCGGGTCGAACCGACGCATCGACCGCGTCGAGCAGTGGCGGAATCGCCCCCACGTTCGCTGCCACGACGACGAGGTCGGCCTCGGCCGTTGCGGCAGGATCGAGCGAGGTCTCGCTCACAGCACCGCTGCGAAGCGCCTCGTCGAGCGATTGGCGGGAGCGGCCGATCCCGATCACGCGTCTCGCAAGGCGGCGGGCCAACAGCCCCCGTCCTACCGATCCCCCGATCAGTCCCACACCGACGATCGCGACGGAATTCCAGGGGGGATTCATGGGCGACGGGGAAAGGCGGGGGCGATCGGCGGGTTGTACCACATGCCTCCCGGCGGCGTGAGTGATCCCCGGCCAACCGCGGCCCCAGCCCTGCCGCGGCCCGTTCCGGCGGTATGCTCGGCGGGTGGAGCAGCCATGGAGCGGATGCCGACATGAAGGCCATGCCGATCTCTCTTCCCGACTTCACGACGCTCAGGCGACCCGTCCTGTGGGCTGCCGTTGTTGTCGGCGGATGCTGGCTGGCCGCGGCTGCCGCTGAGACTGAAGGACCGCCCGCTCCGAGCCATGCCGACCGCATGGCCGCGCTCGGCTGGATCCGCTATCGCGGTGCCTGGCGGACGGCCCAGGAAGTCGAACTCATCGAGCGGGCCGAGGCGACGGCGGCGGACGAGCGCGAGTGGACGAAGCGACTCGGGCGGCTCCGTGGGCAGCTCGACAAGCCGACGACGTCCGACCGTGCCGCCGAGGAGCTTCGTGAGATCTCGGACCCCGCCGCAGTGCCCGCGCTGGCGGCGGCCGTGACCACCGAGCCCGTGTTTCAGGTGCGGGCCTGGTATGTGGAGTCACTGAGCCGAATCCGCTCGGCTGACGCCGTCCAGGCCCTCGTCGCACTCGCGGTCGATCATCCGGATCCGGAGACCAGGGTCGCCGCGGTCGAACGGCTCGCAGTGATCGGGCCGGAGCCGGCGGTGCCGCGGCTGATCGCGAGCCTGGCCAGCGGCGATCCCGCCCGAATCAACCGGGCGGCCGACGCGCTCGGCCGACTCGGCGGGCAGGCGGCGATCCTGCCGCTCGTGGCCGCGCTCGAAACCCGTCAGGTGGTGACCGCGGCGGGTCCGCCGCCCGGCTCCACGAGCGCCACATTCTCACCCACCGGCGGCGGCGGCCTGTCGATGGGCGGTGGGCCGAAGCAGCAGATCGTGGCCGTGCGAAATGAAGGGGTGCTCGAGGCACTCGTGGCGATCACTGGCGTCGACTTCGGCTGGGACGCTGCCGCCTGGCGGGCCTGGTTCGCCAGCGAACGCCAGCCACCGCCTGACTTCGACCCCCGTCGGGGCTGAGTTGACCTTGTCGCGCGAGGCGTCGGGGCTGCCGGCATCCTCTCGCTTGACGTTCCCGTCGGCCCTTCCCGGC
>CAYVNX010000063.1:0-17389 GCA_964453165.1 uncultured Candidatus Kuenenia sp.
GCCGGTTGGAACGGGCAAAACGCCCGACGCGGAATGAGCCACCGTTCCCAGGCACGCAGCGGGCAAAGCCCGCGCCGCGTGCCATCCGGGTCGTTGGGCGAGATTGGCCACAATCCGTCTTCACATTGCCCGAAGCCGCCCCAATGCCCAGGCACGCAGCGGGCAAAGCCCGCGCGGCGTGCCATCCGGGTCGCCCCAACTCGACGTCCATCCGCGCAGACAGGGACCCAAGCCTCAGCGGCCGCACGCCATCGGCCGCCAGGAGGGCGGCCGGCCGGGCGGAGGCCCGGCTAGGTTTCGCGGGCCCGGGATGGCCGCGCAACCGAGAAAAAAGCCCAGCCGCCCCGCGGAAACCCGCGGGGCGGCAGCCGTAGGAACTTGTGCTCGTCACTCGCTGAATGGAATCCCGCGAATGCCGGGCTCCCCGGCGGCCTCGACCGGAGGGACGAGGCCACACGGAGGTGTGGTGGGCTGCGTCAACGGCAGGCCCGTCGACTCGCCATTATCGGCGCAGCCCTCCGGTACAGTCACAATGCGTCACTGAATCACCTCCTTTGCTACGAGGATCCCGGCTGCCGCGACCACTGCGAGACCGCCGCCGGGCTGAACCATCCTCCGGCCGTCGCCGGAAGCCATGGGAATAGTAGAGCTGAGCGGTCGCCGAGCAAGCAACTCTGCTTTGGGCAGCGTTCCTGGCCCGGAATTTCCGGCCTCCGTGCCGCAGCATCGCGTCAGCCGCTCAAGCCCGGAGGCCGGCCCACTCCCCGATTCGCCGCCCCTGGGCAACGCCGACCGTCACGACCAGGCCGAGGGCCACGCCAAAGGCCGCCTCGGCGAGCCGGGCGGCTACGGAATGGAGGGCCGGGAAATGGGCGTTCGCCAAGCCGGGGACCGCGGCTAGCACGCGCTCGATCGCATGATGAATGGCCGGGAGTTGATGCACCACGATTCCGCCCCCCACGAGAAACATCGCGACCGTGCCGGCAATGCCGAGGGCCCGCATCAGCCAGGGTGCCGTCGCCACGATTCCGCGACCGAATCCGCGGGCCGTGCGGGAGCGAAAGCCGGCCAGCCAGAGCCCACAGTCGTCGAGTTTCACGATCGCGGCCACGAGTCCATACACCCCCACGGTCATCAGCAGCGCCACGGCCACGAGCACCCCGACGCGAGTCGCGATGGGCCGCCCGGCGACCACCCCCAGCGTGATCACGATGATCTCGGCCGAGAGGATGAAGTCGGTGCGGATCGCGCCCCGGATCTTCGCCGCCTCGGCGGCCGGCGAGGATCCGGCCGTCGTCTCGTCGCCGTGGCCGGGCCGGTGCCGGATCGCGTGGAGGATTTTCTCGGCCCCTTCGAAGCAGAGAAACGCTCCTCCGAGCACCAAGAGCGGCGGAATCGCCCAGGGTGCGAACCAACTGATCAGGAGAGCCATGGGCACGAGGATCGCCTTGTTCATAAGCGATCCGCGGGCCACGGCCCAGACGACGGCGAGCTCCCGGTCGGGACGCACGCCCGTCACCTGCTTGGCGTTGAGGGCCAGATCGTCCCCCACGACGCCGGCGGTCTTGGTGGCCGCCACTTTCGTCATGGTCGCGACGTCGTCGAGCACACTCGCGATATCGTCGAGCAACAGCAGCAGGCTCGTCGCCACAGGCAGGATTCCCCGAGAAAACCGCCCGCTGGTATCAGCGGGCTCGCTTCTTCGCCGCCTTCTTGGCCACCTTGGTGGGCGACTTCTTCACGACCTTCGTGGCAACTTTCTTCCGGGCTTTCTGCGTGGCAGCCCCGGCCACCTGCTTCACCCGCGGCTTGGCCTTGCTCGGCTTGACCGCGGCCTTCGTGGCAGCGGCAGGGCGGGCGGCCTTCGGCTTGGCCTTTTTGGCGGCAGGCTTCGCGGCCGTTCTCCTAGCCTTGGTGGTGGCCTCCTTCCGGGCAGCCGGTTTTGCCTTGCGGCTCCCTCGGGCGGCCGCCGCGACCTCGTCGAGAAACTCGTTGACAGTGTAGGTGAGGTCGGCCTCGGAGAGCGGCTCGACCTCGTCGATCACGAAGAGCGCGAGTTCACCCCGCTGCTGGGCCTCCATCAAGGTCTTGTATTCCCCGAGCGTGAGGTCGTCGTGATCTTCGTCTTCGCTGGTGAGAAACTCGAATCCCACCCGGGCCTTGGCGTCCCAGCCGTCGATGTGAAACGCCACCCCGTACTCCCGAAAGGGGATGTTTCGCTCCACCTTGTAGCCCCGGCCGCGGAACAGTCGGGCCAGGAGATCGCAGGCGTGGGTTTCGGAGAGCAGGTCTTCAGCGGCGGCCATGGCGGGTCTCGCGGTGACGGGGGGGAGAACTCCCGGGAGAATACCCGACGGCCCGAAATGCGGCGCGGTCGCGGCTGGCGGTCGGCGCTCGCAGCCTCGCCCCCCGGGGCTTCCCACAAGCGATCCCCCGCGACAAAAATGACGGAATGCTCAATGAATGGGTCGTGTTCGGCGTCGTTGCCCTGATCTGCATTGCCCTGGTCGTGCTCCTCCGCTTCGGCCTCGGCGATGACGGGACCGGCGGGGAGTGAGGTTCGGCGAAGGAGTCTTCGCCACGCTCAATCTTCCCAGCGGAAGGTGGCGTAGCCCGTGTTTCGGTCGCGGATCGCCGGTGAACCCCGCCAGAGAATCTCGGCCGAAGGGCCGCCCGGCTCATCCACGTCCTGGAGCAGTCCGGCGGCCACGAAGTCGGGCGTGGTCGGGGCGACCGCCCGGCCAAAGTTCTTGATGGGCAGCTTGATCCGGAGCTCATAGCCTCCGGGAACCCGCCGGCCGGATGCCGCCGCGGAGGTGATCGGCTTGCGGTTGAGGAAGGCCTCGACCGTGGCGTTGCCCGCCGCGTCGGGCGGCGTAGCGCGAGCCCGCACGGTGCCCCGGAGCATCCGCGGGTCGGTTCGCCGCTTCGCCTCGGGCCGGGGATCGAAGAAGAATTCGACCGCGTCGCCCGTTTCGAGCTTCTCGTCGGTCACCCGCGCATCGATCACAAACCAGCCTTCGTCGTGGCTGGTCGTGAAGGCGAACGACCCGTCGGCCGGCCCCGTCCAACTGGCGGCGTCGCCGAGCACGAGGGCAGCTCCGTCGCTCCCATGGGCGGCAGCCTTCCAGGCAGGGCTGTCGATCACAGGCAGCCGGGCCAGGGGCGGGCACGAGTGACGGCGATCGATCACCACGGGCACAAGCCGCTCGGCAAAGAGCCCGTCGGGGCCCGGTGTTCGCAACCGCGCCCGGAACACGGTGGCGGCGAGTCGGCTGAAGTCGATCGCCTCGCCGAACCGGACCCGCACCGAACGCTCGGCGGAGCCACCGGCATCGGCCGTGAGCCGCACCTGCTCGGGATCGACCTCGAGCCCCCGCAGCGGCAGCCCTTCGAACTCGCCCTCGAGTTCCACCGGCTCGCCGAATTCGTTCGTGAGCCGGAAGTGGAGATCGCCCTCCGTAAAGCCGGTCGCGTCGTCGAGAAAAATCGGAGCGATCTCCACCACGGTGCGGGCCAAGAAGTCGCGAAATCGCGTGGATTCCTCCTCGGTCACCACGTCGGGCGGGAGAATGCCGGCCAGCGTGAGGTTCACGACCTGCGGCCCGTCGGCCTCCATCGTCAGCCAGGTCACATGGTCGAATTCCCCGTAGGCCTCGCCCCGCAGTTGCGAACCGCCACCCGTTGTCGCGAGCGCGAAATACTGCCGGCCGCCGTTTCGCCGATAGTGCACGTAATGATGGATGTGCCCTGAGAACACGGTGTGGGGCCGGTCGGCCAGCAACGCCTCAACGCGTTTCCAGTTGGTGCTGTCGGGGCGGCCCTCGGCCAAGTCCCGCTCGGCGTTCGTCCAGAGCGGCCGGTGGAGAAAGACGAGGGTGTGGCGGACGTCGGCGTGGGCGGCGAGGTCTTGGCGAATGAATTCCAGTTGTTCTTCGCCGATCTTCAGCACCGGGTCCTCGCTGCAGAGGCAGAGGAAGTGCACCCGCTTGTAGTCGAACGAATACCAAGTGGGGCCGAACTTCTCCCGCCAGAGTTCGTCGAGCAGGTCGTTGCTCAGGTCATGGTTGCCGGCCACGAAGAAGAACCGCATGTCAAGCCGGTCAACGAAACCGGTGAACTCCTTCCACTGCCGCAGCGCCTCGGCGCGATCGTCTGTAAAGCCTTCCACGAGGTCGCCGACCGACATCACGAACGAGGGCCGCAGCATGTTGAGTTTCCCGACCGCGTCCATCCAGATTCCGGGCCGGTGGCCGCCCGTGCGGTCGGTCATGATCGCGATCTGGAACCGCTCGGGGTCGTCGATCACCGGCTTGTCGGTCCAGGGCTTCGGGCCAGGCAGGTCGGGGAGCACCATCAGCGGTGCCGCCGGACCGGCGACCGGCGCTGGCGAGTCGTGCGGCCCATCATGGGCCAGAGTCAGCCCTGCCGCGAGGCTCATAACAACGACCAAGGCCGCTCGCAGCCTACCGCTCGAAACCCAGACCAGTCGAACCACAGGACACTCCTCAGATCGAACAGGGCTCAAGAAATTGGCCGCTGCATGGACGGCCTGCAGACGATACCACGACTCGCCTTGTCGCTCCGCGTCCAGCACGCATATTCTCGCCCGCGACGCAACTTCTGCCGCCCCCGAGGGATACCACGTTTGACGCACGGCAAGGGGGTCGGCGAACGCTCGCGGAGCATCGGGGCGTATCCTCGGCTGCGACGCGACTTTTGCCGCCCCCGAGCCGGTGTCATTAGCACAGCAATTGTTCTATGAGCAAAGGATGAGACCGGATGCACAACCCTCCCACCATGCTTCGCGCGCTCGTGATCCTGGCAGCGATCCTCGGCGGCCTTCCGGGGAGTGCGGTCGCTGCAACGAGTTCTCACGCGGTGGAGCCCCGCGAGCATCCGCTGCCACTGCCCACCAGCCGGCCACTCGCAGCCTATGAGGAGGCGCTCTTTCCCTTCGTTCGCAGCCGGGCATACGCCACCGAACTCGGCTGGAGCCACGACAAACGGGTACGGGATACGGGAGCGTATGTGAAAGGTGTTTCCTACGGCACCCACCCGGCGGTCCGCTGCTACTACTCCCCCAAGGTGATGTATTGGCTTACGGGCGACCCCGACGCATGGCCCGAGGGCCGCGACGCGGGCCTCGCGCCCCGGAAGGAACCGCGGGCGGGCGCGATCCCCGATGGCGGCATGATCATCAAGGAGATGCTGCCGCCGCCGGCCGCCCGCTACGAAGATCTCACAGGAGAGTCGATCGAAGCGGTCCTGCGGCAGCCCGGCTCGCCCGGCTGGGACATCATGATCAAGGACTCGTCCGGATCGCCAAGCGGCTGGTTCTGGGCCAGCACCTGGGAGGGCCAGGCGATCGATTCCCCCGCCTCCTTCGACTATCCCCAGGCCGGCTTCGTGATGGCCTGCGTGCGGTGCCATTCGGTCGCCGAGGAGGGGGGCACCTTCTCGTCGCTTCGCAACATCGCCGGCCACCCCGGCGAGCCCATTCAATACTTCGTCGATGAAACCTGGCGGGACATCCCCACCGCCCTCCAGCCCTACGGCTTCGAGCACGGCAAGCCGCTGCCCGAACTCCGCGCCCCGCAGGCGCCCGGGCCGGCCCGGCCCAACTTCGCCTTTCTCCATGCGTTCGGCCCGGTGCAGCCGGTCGGGTTTCCCGACGTACGGAAGTTCCCGCCGGAATCCAACGACCATGTCTCCGCCCATCCCACCGTGCCGGAGCGGCATCTCACGAGCGACCAGTGCATGATGTGCCACAGCGGGGCGAGCACCAAGCATGCCTACGGGCCGATCATGTTTCTCGAGACCGATCGCGGCGGGCTCAACGTTTCGCCCTACGGCGAATGGCGGTGGTCGCCGATGGGCCTGGCCGGTCGCGACCCTGTGTTTCACGCCCAGCTCGAGAGCGAACTGGCCGCCCTTGAAGCGGAGCTCCCCGCCGACCAGGCCCGGCAGGCGGGCGACCAAGTCATCAACACCTGCCTGCGGTGCCACGGGGCGATGGGCAAGCGGCAGTACGACCACGATCGGGGCGTGCCCGACGAGCCCTGGCATCCGCAGGCAAACTTCCAGCGGGAATGGTTTCATGTGGCCGACCCGGCCGATCCGCACCACAAGTACGGCGCGCTGGCCCGTGACGGTGTGAGCTGCACCGTCTGCCACGGCATGGTGGAGGAGTATCCCGATCTCCGCGGCTTCCTCGCCAACTCGATCACCGGCCAATACAAGACCGGCCCCGCCGACGAGATCTACGGGCCCTTCGCCGACATCGCCCCGCGGGTAATGAAGACCACGCTCGGCGCGGCGCCAAAGCCGAGTTCCTTTCTCAAGTCGTCGCGGATGTGTGGCAGCTGCCACGTGATCAACCTGCCGGTGCTCGACTGGCCGCTCGCCGGGCCCGCGCCGGCCGGCGTCGAGCCTCCTGGCCGAAAGGAGGTCGCCGAACTCCTGGCCTCCGAGAAGAACCCGGCCTTCCAGCCCTTCCAGCATCGAATCGAACAGGCCACCTATCTCGAGTGGCTCAACAGCAAGTATCAAGATGAGTTCGGGGCGTCGGCCGACTCCCGCAGCTGCCAGGATTGCCACATGCCGGCGGGCTACGAGAGCCCCGACGGCTCGATCGCCATCGACCAGATCCAGACCAAGATCGCGGTCATCCAGGATCAGTCGTATCCGGAGTCCGACAACCGCATCCCGAGCGCAGACGCGACCGTGCGGTTCCGCAAGGAGGGCTACCGGCGGCACACGTTCCAAGGAGCCAACGTCTTCCTGCTGGAGGTCTTCCGGCAGTTCAACGACGTGCTCGGCGTGCGGACGGCCGACTACGAGACCGGCGTGGAGGGCGTGCACTTCGCGATCGACAACTACGTGCAGAACGCCCGCAAGAACACCGCCACGATCGAGCTGGTGAACGTCGAGTCGACGGGCCACACGATTGCCGCCGACGTCAAGGTCACCAACCTCACCGGCCACCGTCTGCCCAGCGGCGTGGGCTTCCGCCGGCTGTGGATCGAGTTTCTGGTGATCGACCGCACGACGGGCCGCGAGCGGGTGATCTGGGCCTCGGGGCAGACGAATGCAGCCGGGGTGCTCGTTGGAGCCGACGGCAGGCCGCTGCCGAGCGAGTTCTTCGAGCCGACCGGCCCGACCGCCGCGGCCGCCTACCAGCCGCATCATCGGCTGATCGAAACGCCGGATCAGGTGCAGGTGTACGAGGAGCTCACGCAGGATGCGGGCGGTCGGTTCACGACCAGTTTCCTCCACCGGGCCCGCGAGGTGAAGGACAACCGGCTGTTGCCGATCGGCTGGTCACCGCGGGGACCGAGCCCGGAAATGCCGGCCGCGTTCGTCGAGGCCACCCACCCACACGGCATCGGCGACGATCCCCAGTATGCCGACGGCCAGGGTACCGACATCACGAGCTACCGGGTGACGATCCCCACCTGCTTCGACTGCAAGCAGCTGCGGGTCAAGGCCACGCTCTATTCACAGGCCTGGGCACCCTACTACCTCCGCGACCGGTTCGCCGACATCCCCGCGGGGCCTGCCGGCGACGCCCGCCGGCGGCTGTTCTTCCTCACCTCGCACCTCAAGACGGAGGGCACCGTGATCGAGGGCTGGAAGTTCGAGATCGGCTCCGACGAGGTCGACGTGACCGACGAGCATGCGACGCCCGTCGTCCGCAAGAAGCGGTGCGGCTGAATGACTCTCCGATGCTCGCAGCGACGACCTGAATACGTGAGACCGCGAGGTGAGGGAGGCGGCGAACGCTCGCGGAGCATCGCGGGCGGCTGTTCGGCAAGCGCAGCCGGCCTCGCCCAACAGCCCGGAGCCCCCGGACTCGCGTCCGGAGCTTTTATTTGGAACCCGGTTCGAATGCATAAAAGCCCCCGACGCAAGTCGGGGGGCTCCGCGTAGCAGCAGAGCCCGTCGTCCATCACGCGACGCGACGTTTGCCAGTACACCACGCTCGCCGCATGCCACCCCCCTGGAGAAACAGCGATGCTCGCCGTCGTGATCTGGAGCCCGTGCGCCACCGACATGGTGCACGTCGCGAATGTCCTCTATCTCTGCTCCTACCTCGTTCGTGACATCCTCTGGCTGCGGGTGCTCTCCGTGGCGGCGGGGCTGTCGCTGATGCCCTACTACTGCCGCTGTGGCGACCATCCACTCTGGGCGCCGATCACCTGGAATGCCCTGTTCGCGTTCGTGAATCTCGTGCAGATCGCGATCCTCGTGGCGGAGCGGTGGCCACGGAGGCTGCCCGCCCCCGAGCGGCAGCTCTATGAGCAGGTGTTTTCCGAGATGTCGGTGGGGGAGTTCCTCAAGCTTGCGAAGAAGGCCGCCTGGCGAGACGTGGCAGCGGGAGAGCGGGTGGTGGCACAGGGCTCCGTGGTGCCCGAGTTGATGGTGCTTGCCGCGGGGGCGATGGCGGTGCGAACCGGCGACCGGATGATCGCCGACCTCGAGCCGGGGCAGTTCATCGGCGAGATGAGTTTTCTCTCGGGCAACCGGGCGGCGGCCGACGTGGTCGCCACGGAGCCCTGCCGTGTGCTGGCCTGGCCGCAGCCAGCCCTGGCAAAGCTGCTCGACAAGAGTTCCGGGCTGTCGTTCAAGCTCCGAGCCGTCCTGGGCCGCGACGTGGTCGCCAAGCTGCGGGCCCACGGCGAGGAAGCCGACTGAGCGGCCCGCCGTTCGTCGAAAACCGGCAATGGGCTATGCTCGCAACTTTTCCTCCCGGATGGCTCGCCCATGCTCTCCAATTGCCTGATCGATTCGGTAGCCGTTCGCCGCTCCGGCCTGGCCGCCGTGCTGCTTCTCATCGGGGCGGTGCACTCGAGCCGCCAACCTGCCAGCGCAGCCGAGCCGGCCGGCCGCACGAGCGAGGATGATTTCACGGTGGCCACCTGGAACCTCGAGTGGTTCTACGACGACGCCGGCGGCGACAATTATTCAAAGCTCGCCCGCGAGCAATCGGCGCCCGACCGCAACGCCTGGAATTGGAAGCGCGACGCCGTGGCCGAGGCGATTGCCGCGCTCGAGCCCGACATCCTGGCGCTCCAGGAGATCGAGGGCCAGCGGGTGCTCTATTACCTCACGCAGGCTCTCGGCCGGCTCGGGGCTACGCCCTTCCGGATCGGCTTTGTCGAGGGCTCCGACTACCACACCGAGCAAGACGTCGGCTTCCTCGTGCGGCGTGGCACCGACATCACCCGGATCGCCCGCTACGAGCAGTCGCGGGCGATGTTCGAGAGCGACCAATTCCACAATGTGGCGAAGCATTGCGAGATCGTGGTGGACGTGCCGGTCGGTGACGGCGTGGAGACGGTCACCGTCCTGACCGTCCACTTCCGGGCCCGCGAGGAGGCGGTGGAGCCGCGGACGCGGCAGGCCCGGCTGATCCACGCCTGGCTTCGCGACCGGATCGCCGCCGGCGAGAACATCATCGTGCTCGGCGACACCAACAGCGAGACGACCGACCTCCCGGCCCCGGAAGGCTCCGACTTGGCGGCACTCTCGGGCCGCGACACTCCGGGCGACGCCGACGATCTCGTCGACCTGCATCGGTTTCTCGATCCCGCCGACCGCCGCACCCACCTCCTCGACGGCAAGCAATACGATCGGATCCTCGTGTCGCCGAGTCTGATCGAGGATGCTCCTGGCCGGGAGGACCTGGTGTTCGAGTCGATCGCCGTCCGCCGCGATCTCGCCGTCCGCCAGGGCATCGACTCGCCGGAAACCCACTGGGACAAATACTGGGAGACGGCGCCGGCCGAACGCGACACGAGCGACCACTGGCCGGTCGTGGCCCGGTTTTCCGTCAAGTAACGGGCGGCTCAGCGGCGTGTCACTAAGGCTGTGACAGGCCGCCCGCGTTCGCCGACTCGGCCCGCCGCCGGGCCAGCAGTTGCATGGCAACGGTCGTCGCCACCCCTGCCACCACCGCGGCGATCGCGGCTGGCAACCTGAAATCGGCGGCCTCGAAGGATCCCGGCCGACCGCCGGTGGCAGCCACCGTGCCCAGGGCCGCGGCCAAGGCGACGAGCCCGCCGACGGCTGCGGCCGCGAGGCTCGCCTTCACCGCTGGATAGAGGGCATAGGCCGTGACGAGCAGGAGGAAGGCGACGCTCGCCGGCAGGCCGAGTTTCTCCTGCCACACGAGGAGCGCGTTGAGCCCCACGAACGCCACGGCAATGCCCGTGGCCATCCAGAGAAACCGGATTTCATCCGCCTCGTCGCGACGGTAGACGAGCACGGCCACCGCCATCACCAGCGGCACAAGAAATCTCGTTTCGATCGTCAGGTAGTCTTCGACCATCGCGGCCCTCGACTCGCGCCGAAACCGGCCCGGAGCCGGCTTCGCTCCCCCGGAACGCCGGCGTATGGTACCGCGGCGGGACGGTCGCCACCAACGAAGACTCGAACGCCGGTTCGAGGCTGGCTCAGCGGTAGCGGTAGTCGTCTTGTTGCCGGGCCTGCTCGGCGGCTCGCACGGCCCCCTGCCGGAGCTCCTCTCCGACCTGCATGGCCCGCTGCTCGTTGACCTGGATCGAAGGCAACCCGCCCGTAAACGAGATCGTGATCACGCCGCTGGCGATCAGAAGCGGCACGATCACCATCAGAAGTTTCGACCCCCATTTCGACGCCGCCACCTTCTGAACGGGTGCCGGCATCCCCATCGTCGCCACCCCCATCACCTGCTGGGACAGCGACTTCTTCGACTTCTTCTTGCTGGCCATGGTTCAAGACCCTCCCGGATGTCAGGGAGATCGGCGGGCTGCCCGGCCGGGATGAGACCCTGGCGGCAACCACCACACGGCCCCCGCCGACGGCAGGGTTTCGCCAACCTCCGCCGATCGCCGACAGGCGGCTCGAAGGTCCAGCCCCCGCCTTGACGGCGGTTGAGCGATTCCCAAGGAGTGTGAAATCACTTCACGCATCCTGTGAATCAAGGTCACCGGTGCAGGGTATCGCGATTCACACTCATGGTGAACAAAAAAGGCCTCCCCTGTTCAGAGGAGCCACGCCCTGCCCGTCGTTTTCATGCGGGAAAAACGTCTTTCCCTCCGTTTTCATGCAGCTGCATGGATTTTCTTCCGTTCGGCCTGCGATTTGCACTGTTTTCCTCCGCGGAAAGGAGCCGATCGCTCCAAGCCGTTCACGTCAACCGTCTTTTCGTCATGCATCGCCACGGAAGTTGCACAAGGAGTTTCCTCATGCGCCGCTCTGTTACCCCCCTTCTGGCCCTCTGCGCCGTCGCCGCGACGGCCGTTTCGTCGCACGCCCAGCTTGCGCCGCTCAACACGTTTGGAACGAGCGGTTGGCTCGCGCCGGGTGCGATTCCGCAATTGGACACGAGCAATAGCCAGCGAGGTATGGCTGTCAGCCCCACCACCGGAAATATCATTCTCGTCGACCGGGACAGCACGCTCGGAAACAATGCGTACGTGCTCAGCGGGACCACCGGAGCCGTCAACGGCACCCTCACTCCTCCCGCTGGCGGCTACGCCGGTGGCACGTTCGTCGTGAACGGTGCTGGCACCGGCTCGGACGGCAGTGTCTACGTTGGCAATCTAGCCACGTCCACGGCCAGTGCCTTCAAGGTGTATTCATGGGCAAGCGACTCGGACTTCACCACTCCCGCCACGGTTGCCTTCAACCTGATTCTGAGTGACTCCTCGTGGGGTGGTGTGAACCGCGTCGGCGACGTGATGGCGGCAACTGGATCCTTTGGTTCGGCTCAGTGGGTTGCCGCTGGCTCCAATAACGCAGCTGGAACGAACAGCACCTTCTCTGTCGGCACGGCGAACGGCTCGAACACCCAGACCACCTACACGGCTGTTCCCGGAACCGTCACGGCTTCCAACGGCTACCGGTTGGGGCTGTCGTTCGTCGATTCCGACACGATCATCGGCACGCAGGGCACCACGCTCTACACGACCGACTTCAGCGGCAGCACGGCCACGGCACAGGCCGGCACGACCGCTGCCGCCCAGCGTCCTGTGGCCTACTTGAATCACGCGGGCGTTGCCTACATGGCCACGATCGACACCAACAGTTCGACCGTGTCGGTCTACAACATGCAGGATCCGACGAACCTCCAGCTCCTATTCACCGGCAACAACACGACCGGGACCCTGACAGCGAATGGCAACGGCACTGGCGGCATCGGCTGGGGGCCGTCCCTCGGCGGCGACAGCTACAGCCTGTTCGCAATGTCCACCAACCAGGGCATCCAGGGCTTCGTGGCCACCGTGCCAGAGCCGACGAGCCTGGGCCTGCTGGCCGCCGGGGCGGGTGCCCTGAGCATGTTCCGCCGCCGCCGGCCCGCCTGACCGGTGTGAGACGATCGACGTGAATCGGCAGACGCGTCGCTGGCGAGCCCTTCGCCAGCGACGTGTCGCTGTTTTTGGCCCGTACGAATCGGCTGCCGGGTGCGCCGAGCGGGGCCTTCACGCGGGCCCTCAGGAGGTCACAATCCCTCCGCCTCCCATCGCGCCTCGACCATGTCAGCCATCTCCCGGGCCTGCTCTTCCAGTTCCTCGAGGAGTTCGATGTCATCGGCGTCACTGGCCCGGCGAGCGAGAAACAGCAGGTAGTTGGCCTCGTTCCGCCAGGCCTTGAGCCAGTCGGGACGGGTCGAGACCGGCCGGTAGATCAGGCCTTCGAGCCGCAGAAATTCGTCGCCAGAAAGGTTCATATCGGAGAAGTGTACCGTGGTGCCCTCGCCAACCCGTGATCGGCAGCCCGGCCAGCTGGTGTGTGACGCACCGACTCGAGCAAAGCCAGTGATTCCCAGACGGCCATGATCCCCAACCTCTTCACCGATATCCCCGCCCATCTGCCCGAGGAGCTTTTCACAACCCTCCTTCAGGGCTCAGGCATCCGCATCGAGCGAATCGTCTCCCACGGCCACCACTCCCCCGATGGCTTTTGGTACGACCAACCATACGGAGAGTGGGTGATCGTGCTCGAGGGGGCTGCCAGGATCGACTTCGCGGACAAGACCGTCGAGTTGGGCCCCGGCGACTACCTCGACATCCCGGCCCACACGAAGCATCGGGTGGCTTGGACGACGCCGGACGAGCCCACGATCTGGCTGGCGGTGCATTATTCCGGGCCGCAGGAGCCACGAATCCCGGCCGAGGGTGTACCCTAATGGGACCAGTTTGGATTTCATGGAGGGCACCAACATGCTGCGGCGAATCGCGATTCTTGGGCTGCTTGGCGGAGCACTCTGCTGTGCCCAGCCGGCCAAGGCCCAGGGGCTTTGGCTTGGTTACCCGGGGTTCGTCCCGTATGGCTTTGGATATCCCGGCTTCTACGCTGGTTTTGCGCCGGTCGGCTATCCCGTCGTCGCAAGGCCGGTCTATGTGGCACGCCCGGTGATCTCGAGCGACGTGGTTCCGGTCTACAGACCCCGGCCAGCTGTGCGGGCTCCACTGAACCGAGCCTATCGCCGCATCTGGCGGCGTGGCTGGTGAGCCTCTGAGGTCTGCCGCCGCCCCGTCGTGGAGCGCCATGTCGCGGGAGACGGAGTCAGTCGCGCCAAAGACCAGGAAGCCGAAGTTCAGAAGCACGGTCAGGGAGTCGTACAGGACGAGAATCGTGACGGGGTTTGCGGTCGTGGAGGGCACTCCCGGAAACCGGTCGCAGCGTAACGGGGCGATCGCCATACTCCATCGCGATTCGACGATCTGCTGACCTCGGAAACGCTGGGCTTCGCATGACAGCTGAAGAGTTCTTCCGCGTGACGAATACGCTGGCCCTCGCGGCGTGGATCGCCCTTGTCTTGTTCCCGGGCAAGAAAATTGTTTCAGGCTGGCTTTGTGGCGTAATCGTGCCGGGACTGCTCGCACTGGGCTACGCCGCCGTGATCGTCTGGAAGTTCGCTACGAACGGACCACCTGCGGCCGACGTCATGACGCTCTCGGGTCTGCGGGAGGTGTTCCAGGACGACTGGGTGTTCGCCGCAGCTTGGACCCACTATCTCGTGTTCGACATGGTCGTCGGCGCCTGGATCGCCAGGGATAGTCTGAAATTGAACATTCCGTGGCCGCTCCGAACCGTAGCGCTCGTGCTCACGTTCCTTTCCGGGCCGGTGGGATTCCTGATCCACGTCTTGGGCCGATGGTTCCTGCGGCGAGAAGCGGCCGTCGAGTAGCCCTCCAGCCGCGACCGTGAACCAGGCCTGGGGCACAAAGGTGCTCAAAGAACTCAGGGTCTAAGACCGCCAGGATCTGGGCATCTCCAGAACATCCAAGAGCTGGTTTTCAGGGCCGCCGGCACTACCGGCTCGGCCGCTCTGTACGGCAACAGCGGAACGCGTCTGTAGCCGCATCAAAGACAGGTCCATCGGGGATTTTGGTGGGGGCAGAGAATAGCCCAGTCAATGGCGCTTCCGCAACGCGATGCTCGAAAGACGGTGCGGTCGTCATGGGACTGAAAGAGCTCGGCCCATTCGGTGGACGGGCTCTCGCGCAGGTGAGAGCGAAGGATAGCCGTACCAATGGCAGTTGCGAAAGTGCCATTGACCGGGCCGTCAACATCCACAACAGACCGCGATTCACTCCCCTGGCACGGGCAATTGCAGCGGCGGATCACCGCCGGCCGTCAGGCTGACCGCACCATTCAGTACCCGCTGCTTGTCGGTGATCAGCAACTGTGTGTCCGGCATGACCCGCCCGCCCTCCGCCCGCACGGTGAACTCATGCCGTACCCGGCCGGTCTCCGGCTCGACGATGTGCACCGCCCGTAGGCAGTCAGGCGTCACGCACACCCTCGCGCAGGGCATTGTTTCGGCGGCTTTGGCCACCTGCGCTTCCACCACGGAGAGCTTCACGTGATCGGCTGCCTCAGCCGGCGTGAGCGTGACCCTGATCTCGCGACCTGGCAGGCCCGCCAGCTCCAGCCGCCGCTCCACGCCGGGAGTCAGATCGGCAAGCGTCACCGCCACGTCGGGCGGAGTCTTCGTAAAGCGGAACCAACCTCGGATCTCAGCCCGGTCGGCGGATCGCGGCCAATTTTTGGTGACGAGGTCGAGCACCGGCACTGGGCGATTCGGCTGGAACGACAAGTCGTAGAAGACGAACGGTGCGCCCTGCGCGCCTTCGCTCGATCGGGGTGCGATCTCAACCCACGCCTCGACGGGACGCGGCGAGAACTCGGTGGCGTTCGCGTTCTGGATCGAGAGGGGGAAGCGGACCGTGTCGCCGGATCGTGATGCGAGGTGAGCTCCGACGAAAAACAGCCGTTGCGGTTCGGACGGCGCGAAGAGATTCGTGCGGCTGTCTCGCAGCCCCTGCTCCGTGCCGCCATCGTACCGGCGAAAATCGAGACTCCTCCCGCCTCCGCCAACGAACAGCTCGATCGCCTCGCCTCCCTCCGTCACGAAACCACGGCGCGGCGGATTCCCTCCGGATTCGAGCGTTGCCTCATACGCCAGCGATCGACCGACGAGCGGCGGTGGCAACGTCAGCGACGCCCCGAGACTCACGCTGTCCGGTGGCGCGTCGGGCCCGCGCACCCGCCAGCGAATAACCCGCAGAGACTCGCGGAGCGACCGCGCCAACGCGTCTGCGCCGGCTGCCTCGTAGAACCTGCCCCCGGAACCTGTGGCGAGATTGCGGATGTCGTCCATGCGTGCGGCGCGGTCCGCACCACCGGGCGAAAACCCGAAGCCGACGACGTCGATGCGCAGCGGGCTGCGGCGGCGGCCGTTCTTGCGGGCCAACTGGTCTTCAACGCCCGATGCGGTGACGTAGCGACCGCCGGTCTGGTCGTTCGCGCCGTCGGTCACCACGAGGACATGGCCCGGCACGTCGGTGCGACCACCGTCAAAGTCGGTCTTCAACGCCTCTGAGATCGCAAGATAGAGGGGCGTCTCGCCGCCCGGTTCGAGCGGTGAGAGCGTCAGAAAGATCCGTTCAACGACGGCCGGCGTGAGCGGCTGCATCGGCAGCACCTGCTCCACGTCGTCGCCGGGCACGAGCGCAAAAGGCTGGCCATCGCGGCCCGCGGCGGCCTTGGCGACCACGCCGGCGGGAGTGAGGCCGGCGACATACTTGCCGTCCTTGTCCCGCGACCACCGGGTGCGGTGGCCATACAGCCAGAGCGACACGTCCCACCGTCCGGACTTGGCGATGTTGTCGAGCAGTTCGGCGACGGCGGCCCGGCCGGCATCGAGCCGGGTCCGCCCGTCGGCCAGCCGCTGCCCCATGCTGCCGGAACAGTCAAAGACGATCGCCACCGCCTGTGCCTGGGAGAGATCTCCGCGAACCGTCACCCGAGGCGCGACCCGGAGCGGAGCCTCCCATTCGGTCGTCCGTGACGCCGCCGCCGCCGCGACCGGAAGGCCGACGACCAGTCGGTGGCCGCGATACCACGCCGTCAGATCGAGGACGGCCGTGCGGTTCAACTCCAGGCTGTTGGCGGTCGCGGCGTCGAGCTGCCAGGCAGTCTCCACGGCAGGCAGCGTTACCCGAACACCCACTCGGCTGGCGACGGTCCGCGCGGACGTACTGGATGAACCGTCCCCGGCACCGCTCTCGAGCAGTTCCAGCGGCCGGCCGTCGACCGACTCCGAGAGCCACATGGCGGCGAGCCCTTCCGGCACGTTCGCCAGGGCGGTGAGCGTGGCCTTGTTTCGCGGCGGGGCGACGCCCGTAGCCGACGGGAGAATCAGCCGGTCGGGAGAGAGTTCGAGGTTTGCGAAGCCGCCGCCCAGCGTCGCGATGGATTCGATCCTGGCGGACAATCGCGCGCGGTCAGCGTCCCCGACAACCACCTCATTGCTCCGCACCATCGCCTCTGCCGCGTCGAGCAACACCCGCGCCTTGTGCACGCAATAGACCGGTTCATCGGGCTCCACGCCTCCCCAGAACTCCTGGAGCGTCAAGTCTGCATGACTGAGGAGCCGGTTGTGCCAGGCAGCGGCGAAGTAGCGCTGCGTGGCCGTGGCCCCGTCGTCAGTGCGCGGTTTCTGTCCGGCAACGGAGGCCAGCCGCCGGCTCATCCCGCTCGCCCGCGCGAGCAGTTCGAGCACATTTGCATCGCGCTCGCGGCTGCCGACCTCCAACTCGGCCCGCTCACGGTCGAAGTTCGCGAGGATCAAGGGGAGTGATCGCCCGGCGGCCCGCACAGCGGTCACCTGCCGGCCGACGCTGGCCGCGATGTCCGCCGCCGACGTTGGCAGCGTCGTCACGCCAACCGGATCTGACGAGAGGGTGGGCAAGACCGGATTGGTGAACAGGTTGCGCCACGTGATCCACCCGGCCACGGCCGCCGCAGGATCGACCGGTGGCGGTGGATACTCGGGACGATAGGGCTCCCGGGCCATCAACGCCGCCTGACGGCGATCGAGGTCGGAGGCCCG
>CAYVNX010000064.1:0-17154 GCA_964453165.1 uncultured Candidatus Kuenenia sp.
CGAGCCCCTCGTCGAGTTGGGCTTCGGTGATCACCAGCGGGAACAGGAACCGCATCACGTTGCCGTGGGTGCCGGCGCCGATCAGGATCACGCCCCGCTCCAGGCAGCGGCCGGCGACGGTCTGAAGCACGTCCCGCGCGGGCCGGCGACTCTCGCGATCCGTGACGAATTCGATCGCCGCCATCGGCCCGAGCCCGCGGACGTCTCCCACCTGCGGAAACCGCCCCTGCCAATCATGCAGCCGGTGGCGGAGCCGCACTCCCAGTCTCGCCGCATGGTCGGCGACCCGCTCCCGCTCGTAGACGTCGATCGTGGCCAGCGCCGCGGCGCAGGCGACGGGATTGCCGCAGTAGGTGCCTCCCAGACCTCCGACGTGCACGCCGTCGAGCAGGTCGGCCCGGCCGACGACGGCCGAGAGCGGAAGACCGCCGGCGAGCGACTTGGCCAGCGTGATGAGGTCGGGCTCGATGCCGTACTGCTCCGTGGCGAACATCGTGCCCGTGCGGCAGAAGCCGGTCTGGATCTCGTCGGCGATGAACAGGATGCCGTGCTCGGCGCAGATCGCCCGCAGGCCCTGCACATACCGCTTAGGAGCCGCCAGGAAGCCTCCCTCGCCGGTCACGAGTTCCATCCACAGACAGGCTACGCCGGCCGGGTCGACGTGGGTGCGGAAGAAGTCGTGGACTCCCTCCAGGAGATGGTCGACGTACTGTTCCTCATCAGTGAAGGTACTGCGGTAGAGGTAGGGGTAGGGCAGCCGGTAGACCTCGGGCACGAACGGGCCGAAGCCGGTCTTGTAGGGCACGGGCTTGCTCGTGAGCGTCATCGCCAGGTAGGTCCGCCCCGCGAAGCCGTGCTCGAAGGTGAGCACGCCGGCCCGGCCGGTGACGCGACGGGCGATCTTGACCGCGTTTTCCACCGCCTCGGCCCCGGTGTTGAAGAGCACCGTCTTCCGCGGGCCGGCCGTCGGCACGATCGCGTTGAGCCGCTCGGCGAGGGCCACGTAGGGCTCATACATCGCGACGTTGAAGCAGGTGTGGAGGAACCGGCCCGCCTGGTCGCGAACGGCTGCGACCACCTCCGGGTGGGCGTGGCCGACGTTGACCGTGCCGATTCCGCCGGCGAAGTCGAGGTAGGTGTTGCCATCGACGTCGGTGAGCGTGGCCCCCTCCGCCCGTTCCACGAACAGCGGCGTGACCATGAACGGGCTCGACGAGACGGCCGCCTGCCGCCGCTCGAGCAGGGCCACAGACCGCGGTCCGGGCACCGCGGTACGGATGTCGATCGTCGCCATCCAGGATTCTCCGGTGCTTTCAGCGTGTTTTTAGGATAGGTGGTGCGCCGGCTCGGGGACGGCAAAAGTCGCGTCGCGGGCGAGGATACGCCCCGGTTGCTCCGCGAGCGTTCGCCGATCCCCTCGCCTTCCGTCTCTCACGTTCATCGCTCGATCGCTAATACCAGCCCAGCGGGGTTTCGCTGAGGTTGATGTGGACCTGCTTCGTCTCCAGGAATTCCTCCTGGCCCTGAAGGCTCATCTCCCGGCCATGGCCGCTCTGCTTGTAGCCGCCCCAGGGGGCTTCGACGTAGCAGGGCTGCATCGTGTTGACCCAGACGATGCCGGCCCGCACCGCCTTCACGACCCGCAGGCAGCGGAAGATGTCTCGCGACCAGACCGCGGCGGCCAGTCCGTAGGGCGTGTCGTTGGCGATCCGGATCGCGTCGTCCTCGTCGCCGAACGGGATCACGGTGACCACCGGGCCGAAGATCTCCTCGCGGGCGATCGAGGCGGCGTTGTCGCTCTCGAAGATCGTCGGCTCGACGAAGCAGCCGTGCGGCAGCGACTTCGCTCGTCCGCCCCCGGCCACGAGCCGGGCCTCCTGCCGGCCCCGCGCGATCGCCGCCAAGACCCGCTCCATGTGCTCCTGGCTCACCACCGGCCCCATCTTCGTGGCCCGGTCGAGCGGATTGCCGAGCCGGATTCGGGCCGTCTTTTCCTGCATCCGAGCCATGAATTCCGCAGCGATCTCCCGCTGCACGAGCACCCGCGACCCGGCCGAGCAGACCTCGCCCTGGTTGATGAAGACGCCGAACAGGGCTCCGTCGGTGGCGGCGTCGAGGTCGCAGTCGGAAAAGAATATGTTGGGCGACTTGCCGCCCAGTTCCAGCGACACCTTCTTGAGGTTGGACCGGGCGACGCCGTGAAGCACCTCGCGGCCGGTGTCGGTGCCGCCCGTGAAGGCGATCTTGTCGACCTCCATCGACTCCACCAGCGCCCGACCGGCTACGGGCCCGTCGCCGGTGACCACGTTGAGCACCCCGGGAGGCAATTCAGGCACATGCTCCCGCACCAGCCGGGCAAACTCGAGGATCGTTAGCGGCGTCTGTTCGGCCGGCTTGAGCACCACGGTGCAGCCCGCCGAGAGCGCCGGCCCCAGTTTCCACATCGCGAGCAGCAGCGGATAGTTCCAGGGCACGATCAGTCCCACGACGCCGATCGGCTCCTTGAGCGTGAGGTTGATCGCGTTGTCGGGCACGGAGAAGGTTTCTCCGTGGATCTTCGTGGCCAGGCCTCCGTAATATTCGAGGCAGGTCGCGGCATCCTGGACGTCGAACTCGCTCTCGACGATCGGCTTGCCACAGTTGCGGGTCTCGAGTTCGGCGAGTGCCGCGGCATGCTGGCGAACGACCCGAGCCATCTCGAACAGGATCCGGCCGCGGGCCTGGGCGGTCGTGGTTCGCCAGGGGCCCGAATCGAAGGCCTCACGGGCTGCCCGGACGGCGGTCGCGACATCGTCGGCCGACGACTCGGCCACGGTGGCGAGCACGGTGCCGGTAGCCGGATCGATCACCGGTCGGGTCGCCGACGCGGCGACCCATTCGTTGGCGATGAAATTGCGGAGTTCCATCGTGTGCGTCCCCAGGAAAGGCTATGAATCCCGCCGATTCACCGCGTGCCGGGAATCTTGTCGGGCCACGAGGCTACACTTACATCACTATGGTAGCAGCACGTTCGAACAAGGATCGATCTCGGTTCAAGAACATTCTGGTCATCGGCGCTGGAGGCGTGGGGGCCTCGATGGCGTCGATCGCCGAGACCCGTTCGTTCTTTGAATCGTTCGTGCTCGCGGATGTCAGCCAGTCGAGGCTCGAGGCCGTTCTCGCTTCGCTCGACGATCCCGGGCGGTTCTCGTCGGCCGTGGTCGATGCCACCGACCGCGCGAAAGTGGTCGAACTCGCCCGGAGCGTGAAGGCCGACGTGATCGTCAATGCCTGCGATCCGCGGATCAACGAATCGATCTTCGCGGCCGCCTTCGAGGCCGGCTGCCATTACCTCGATTTGGCGATGAACCTGAGCCAGCCTCATCCGACGAATCCCTACGCCGAGGTGGGCGAACCGCTCGGGGCCGGTCAGTTGGCCGCCGACGAAGCCTGGCGGGAGGCGGACCTGTTGGCGCTGGTCGGCATGGGGGTCGAGCCGGGCCTGAGCAACATTTTCGCCCGGTACGCGGCCGACCATCTGTTCGACACGATCGACGAGATCGGGGTTCGGGACGGCTCGAACCTCTCGATCGACGGCTTCGACTTCGCCCCTACGTTCTCGATCTGGACCACGATCGAGGAGACACTCAATCCGCCGCTGGTCTGGGAACGAGGCCGGGGTCTGTTCACCACGGAATGCTTTAGCGAGCCGGAGATCTTCCACTTCCCGGCCGGGATCGGCGCCCACGAGTGCGTCAACGTTGAGCACGAGGAAGTGGTGCTGATCCCGCGGGAGATCGACTGCGGCCGGGTGACCTTCAAATATGGGCTGGGGGCCGAATTCGTCGACTGGCTGAAGACCTTCGCGTACCTCGGCCTTGATAGCAAGCACAAGATCCGCGTCGGCGACGTCTCGGTGGCGCCGCGGGACGTGCTGGCGGCTGTGCTTCCCAACCCGGCGAAGCTCGGCCATCTGATGCATGGCCGAACCTGCGCAGGCACGTGGGTGAAGGGCACGCATGGCGGGGAGCCGCGGGAGGTGTATCTCTACCACGTCGCCGACAACGAGACGACGATGCGGCAATGGGGCTCGCAGGCGGTCCTCTGGCAGACGGCCGTCTGTCCGGTGGTGGCGCTCGAACTCTTGGCCACAGGTGCCTGGCAGGGCGCGGGGGTCCGCGGCCCCGACGCCTTCGATGCCGTGCCTTTCCTCAATCTGCTCGGCGACTACAACACCCATCACGGCATGGTCGAGATGGGCCCCGGGCTCTGGCCGAGCCCGCGGCCGACCGGACAGCGGGGCTGGGATCGGCCCGTTCGCCGTGCCATCGTTCCCGGCGTCTGAGCAAGCCCGTGCCCAACCTCGTGCTCGTGCTCGGTGATCAGCTCGACCGCGGCAGCGCGGCCTTCGACGGCTTCGATCCGGAACGCGATGCCGTCTGGATGGCGGAGGTCGCCGAGGAATCGACGCACGTCTGGACCCACAAGGCCCGGATTGCTGTGTTTCTCGCCGGAATGCGGCACTTCCGCGACGCGCTCCGGGCGGATCGAATCGAGGTCGAGTACGCCGAACTGGCCGCGAAGCCCCGGGCCCGGGAGCCGCAGTCGCTGGCGGATGCCCTGAGCGGCTTCCTCGCCCGAGCACGCCAAGCAGGCCGAGGGCCGGATCGGCTGGTCATGGTCGAGCCGGGCGAATGGCGGGTGCGGGAGTCGCTCCTCGCCGCGTCCCGGGATGCGGGCATCCCGCTCGAGATTCGTACCGACCGGCATTTCTTCACGACGGTCGACGAGTTTGCCGCCCACGCCAGCGGTCGCAAGCAACTGCGGCTCGAATACTTCTACCGCCCGCTGCGGGAGAAGTTCGGCGTGCTCATGGACGACGGCGAGCCGGCCGGCGGGCAATGGAATTACGACGCCGAGAACCGCGGCTCCTTTCCCAAGGCCGGCCCGGGCCGGCTCCCCGCGCCGCGGCGCTTCGAACCCGATCGGGTGACCCGCGACGTGCTCGATCTCGTGGCGAAGCGGTTCGCCAAGCACCCGGGCCGGCTCGAGGCCTTCGACTGGCCCGTGACCCCGGCCGACGCACAGGCAGCCCTCGACGACTTTCTCAGACACCGGCTCGTGAACTTCGGCCGGTATCAGGACGCGATCTGGACCGGCGAGCCCTGGCTCTGGCATTCCCGGCTCTCGCAGGCGATGAATCTCAAGCTCCTCGATCCGCGGGATGTGGTGGCCGGCGCCGAACGCGCCTGGCGTGCAGGGCATGTGCCGCTCGAGGCGGCGGAGGGCTTCATCCGGCAGGTGCTCGGCTGGCGGGAGTATGTTCGCGGCATCTACTGGAGGTTCATGCCCGAGTATCTCGACCGCAACGCGCTCGGGGCCGAGGCAGCGCTACCGGGCTTCTACTGGACGGCCGAGACGGAGATGAACTGCCTCCGTGACGCGGTGCGGCAGACGCTCGAATTCGGCTACGCCCACCACATCCAGCGGCTGATGGTGACCGGCCTGTTTGCGATGCTCTTCGGTGTCAGGCCTCAAGAAGTGCACCGTTGGTATCTGGCGGTCTACGTCGATGCCGTCGAGTGGGTCGAGTTGCCCAACACGCTCGGCATGAGTCAATTTGCCGACGGGGGCGTGATGGCCTCGAAGCCCTACTGTGCCACCGGAGCCTACATCGACCGGATGAGCAATGCCTGCAAGGGTTGCCGCTTCGACCCCAAGCAGGCTGCGGGGCCCGACGCCTGTCCGTTCACCACGCTCTACTGGGACTTCCTCGCCCGCCACGAGAAGCTCCTGGCGAAGAATCAGCGGATGACGATGCAGCTCAAGAACCTGGGCCGCAAGGATGCCGCCGAACTCCGCACGATCCGCCGCCAGGCAGATGACCTGCGGGGCCAATTCGGCTGACTCGTCTGGGAGTCACTCAGGCTGCGGGGTCGGCAAGAGTTCGATCGGAGGGCCGGTGTCGACGATCGGGGAAGGCCCTCGCGGCCCGGCCTCGGTGGCTGGTTCCTCGGCGGTGGCCAACACGCTCCGGGTGCCGTCGGGCGTGTGATCGATGGCCGGTGCAGGCTGCTGAGCGGCCGGCCGTGCGGGCGATGCTGTCGCCGTGGAGGCTGCCGGCGGGGCGGCGGCGACGATCGCGGGCGGCGGGGCAGGGGAGACGGGCGGCCCGTTCACGGCCGGCATGGTCGACCGCACGATCATGGGGGCGGGACCGGAGACGAGCTGCGGCGGGCTTCCGAGCGGCACGCCGGCGCGTCGCATCCGCCGCACAGTCGCCGGCCGAGGCGGAGGCGGCACCGGAACAGTCGGCGCGATCTCGGCCACGCGAGCCTCCGCCCGCGCCGCCCGCGCCTCGGCGATCGACGCCCGGGCATAGGCCCGCTCCGCGGCTCGGTTGATCACACGCTCGGATCGGGGGGGGATCGCCTGGGCCGAATCGGCACCGACTCCCACCGCTGAAAAAATCGCCAGCACCACCAGGAGCCAGGCCGAATCACAGATAACAGGCGAAAACCGTCGGGAAACGGGCACCATGGCAGGGGCTCCAGGAATCTTTCTGCCGAGGCGGTAAGGCCGCTGTGGCGGGGGGCGAGCGGGCGGACAACCGCGATTGCCGCTCCACATGTATTGTGCCTACAGTGGGGCGAACATCGCAACTCTTCACCCGGGCCGTCGATGACCTCCTACAACCTAACCCACCTCCGCCAGCTCGAGGCCGAGAGCATCCACATCATCCGGGAGGTGGCCGCCGAGTTTGAAAACCCGGTGATGCTCTACTCCATCGGCAAGGATTCGGCCGTGATGGTCCGCCTGGCCGAGAAGGCGTTTTATCCGGCCAAGCCCCCGTTTCCGCTCATGCACATCGACACCACCTGGAAGTTCCAGGAGATGTACAAGCTCCGAGACGAATACGTCGCCAAGGAGCTGGGCTTCAAGCTGATCGTGCACGTGAACGAGGAGGGGCGGGCCCAGGGGATCAACCCGATCACCCACGGCAGCAAGGTCCACACCGACGTGATGAAGACCCAGGCCCTCCGCCAGGCGCTCGACAAACACCGGTTCGACGCCGCCTTCGGCGGGGCCCGCCGCGACGAGGAGAAGAGCCGGGCCAAGGAGCGGGTGTTTTCCTTCCGCGACGAGTTTCACCGCTGGGATCCCAAGAATCAGCGGCCCGAACTCTGGAACCTCTACAACACGAAGGTGCGAAAGAACGAGAGCATTCGGGTCTTTCCGCTCTCCAACTGGACCGAACTCGACGTCTGGCAATACATCCACCTCGAGCAGATTCCGATCGTGCCGCTCTACTTCGCCGCCGAGCGGCCGATCGTCTGGCGGGATGGCGTGATGATCATGGTGGACGACGACCGACTGCCGATGAAGCCGGGCGAACAACCCGAGCTGCGGCGGGTGCGGTTTCGCACGCTGGGCTGCTACCCACTTTCGGGCGCCGTCGACTCGACCGCCACCACGCTGCCCGAGATCATTCAGGAAATGCTGCTCACCACCTTCTCCGAGCGGCAGGGCCGGCTGATCGACTCCGACGAGGCGGGCAGCATGGAGAAGAAGAAGAAAGAGGGTTACTTCTGAGGCGGCGCGACCTCCTGCCGTTGCAGCGGACCGCTTCGCGGCCGCTGAACGGCATGTGCGTGAGAGCGCTTCATACGTCCACGGGGAATCCGAATCCTCACGATCTTTCCCGTCCACCGAGAACTGAGCGAGGGGTTGGCCGTGCCAATCGAGCGGCGTAGGAAACCGAGCGAAGCCGACCAAGCCGCCTACAGCGGCTCGGTGCCCGTGGCGAAGCGAGGTTTCCTCCGAGCGACCGGAGGGCAGGATGCCCGAAGGAAGCGTCCGGCGAGATGGCACGGGCAAGTCCGAGCCGGCGTTACCAGCAAGTTCAGGCCTCCCCCGATCGACTCCCCGAGACACGAACCATGTCCCACCAATCGGCCCTGATCGCCACCGACATCGACGAATACCTCGCCCAGCACGAGCGGAAGGAACTGCTGCGATTCATCACCTGCGGCAGCGTGGACGACGGCAAGAGCACGCTCATCGGCCGGCTGTTCTACGAGTCGAAGATGATCTACGAGGATCAGCTCGCCGCGATCAAGAAGGATTCCACCCGGTACGGCACCACCGGCGAGGAGGTCGATCTCGCGCTGTTTACCGACGGGCTCGAGGACGAGCGGCAGCAGGGGATCACGATCGACGTGGCCTACCGCTACTTCTCGACCGACAAGCGGAAGTTCATCATCGCCGACACCCCCGGCCACGAGCAATACACCCGCAACATGGCGACGGGCGCCTCGACGGCCGATCTGGCGATCATCCTGATCGACGCCCGGCATGGCGTGCTGCCGCAGACGAAGCGGCATTCGTTCATCGTGTCGCTCCTCGGGATCAAGCACATCGTCGTGGCCGTCAACAAGATGGACATCGTCGGCTACGACGAGGCGGTGTTTACGAAGATCAAGCAGGATTACGTCGATTTCGCCGCCCGGCTGGAATTGCCCGACGTCCACTTCATGCCGATCTCGGCCCTCAAGGGAGACAACGTCGTCGTACCCAGCCCGAACATGCCCTGGTACTCGGGGTCGCCCCTGATGCCGCTGTTGGAGACGGTCTACATCGGCTCCGACCGCAACATGGAAGACTTCCGGTTTCCGGTGCAGCTCGTGCTCCGGCCCAACCTCGACTTCCGGGGCTTCGCCGGCACGGTCGCCAGCGGCATCATCCGGCGGGGCGACGAGATCATGTCGCTGCCGTCGCGGAAGAAGAGCCGCGTCAAGAACATCGTGACCTTCGATGGCGAGCTCGAGGAGGCCTTCGCCCCCCTGTCGGTCACGCTCACGCTCGAGGACGAGATCGACTCGAGCCGCGGTGACATGCTGGTGCGGCCCGGCAATGTGCCCAAGGTCGATCACAAGTTCGACGCGATGGTCGTGTGGATGGCCGAGGAGCCGCTCGTGCCGGGCAAGGAGTACCTCTTCAAGCAGACCACGAAGGTCGTGCCGGGCCGGATCGCCGCCCTGCGCTACCGCGTGGATATCAACTCGCTGCACCGGGAACCGGCGCCCACCCTCGCCCTCAACGAAATCGGCCGGTGTGGCATCACGCTCTCCGCCCCGGTCGCCTTCGATGCCTACCGCCGCAATCGGGCCACCGGCGGCTTCATCATGATCGACCGGCTCACCAATGCGACGGTGGCGGCCGGAATGATTCTCGACCGCGAGCCGGCCGATGGTCGCAGGGATCACTGGGAGGACGAGCCGGCAGTCGCCGGACAGGTGGCGGCCGCCGGTGAGGTGACGGCCGAAGAGCGGGCGGCGCGATTCGGCCAGACGCCGGTCACGGTGTTGTTCACGGGGCTCCCGGGCGCCGGGAAGACGTCGCTGGCCCGGGGGGTCGAGCGGCGACTTTTCGACGCGGGCCACGCCGTCACGGTGCTCGACGGGCAGGGCATGCGGCAGGGCATCTCGCGCGATCTCGGCTTTTCCGCCGACGAACGGAGCGAAAACCTCCGCCGCTCGGCCGAGGTGGCACGGCTGTTCAACGAGGCAGGTCTGATCTGCCTGGCGGCCTTCGTGGCTCCGGATGCCGCGGTGCGGGAGCGGGTGGCCGAGCGGATCGGGGCCGAGCGGTTCCTGGTGGTCCACCTCTCGGCGCCGGTGGAGGTCTGCCGCCAGCGGGACACGAGCGGCGTGTACGCCCGGGCCGATGCCGGCGAGATCGCCGAGTTTCCCGGTGTCAGCGCGGCCTACGAGCCGCCGCCAACTCCGGATCTCGTGCTGCCCTCCCACGAGTGGCCGCTCGACAAGAGCGTCGAGGCAGTCGTCGAACTGCTCGAGGCCCGCGGACTCCTCGGCTGACGGTCGAGCCGCCGCGGCCTGCGGAGTGGCCACTCGCTGCTCACCGGAGGTCGACTTCTTCCTGGTGTCGAGGCGGCTGGTCGCTCGTGCCGGTCGTGAACAGAATCGTGACGGCGGCCATGCCGAGGCCAAACAGGAGAATCAGCGCGAGCGCCACGCCCATGGCGCATCCGGCCCGCCCATCATCGGCCGTGAGGGCTGCCAGGTGTTTCTCTTGAGGCTCTCCTGTCGCCGCGGCCGGCTGCTGGTGGCGATTGACCGAGCCATCGAGCGCGAGCAGGAAACTCCGCGCGTGCCGAAAGAACACCACGGGCAGGGCGACGGCGACCACGAGGCAGGCCGCGAGGGCCGTCTCGTGCGAGCTGCCCAACCCTGCCACGAGCAGGCCGTAGAGCCCGCCGGTGACGATCACCGTAACGCCGTAGTTGATGTAGATGCTGCCGAGATAAAAGCCTTGTTCGCGGGTGAAGGGCAGGCCACAGTTGCCGCAGGCGTCGTGCATGCGAAACCAGCCGCTAAACAGCGGCCCCAGGCCGCAGGCGGGGCAGCGGAGCAGGGCTCCGCGGGCAAAGGCGGCCATCCGTGGCGGAGAGCTGGCAGGGGAATCGTCCATGGCGAGAGTCATCGTCCCCGTGGAGCCGGGCTCGGTCAATCATCCGTCGCGTTGAGGGTGGGTGAGGGCGTAGGTAGACTCAAGCATCCCAAGGGGAATCGGTCGGTTTGCAACCCTTTGGGGACTCTGGAGCACCACATGTCACCCGTCGTTCGTCCCCCTGTCTCGGGTTGGGTTGGCATCCTGGGGCTGGTGGCCGGGCTAATGGCAGCTGGCTGTGGCTCGCGGCCGACCGGCGAGGCCGGTGCGACCGCCCGGAGCCGTCTCGCTCCTGTCAAGGTGATCGCCTTCGACGAATCGGACCTCGTCTTGCAGGGCATCGCCGACGGCACCGTGGTGGGCACGGTGGTGCAGAATCCGTTTCAGTACGGCGCGCGGAGCATCGAGACGCTGCATTCCCTTCATCAAAAAGCGGCGGGCGTCGTACCGGAGTCGGGGATGCTGAACATTCCCGCCCGGGTCGTGCTCCGAGACGGCTCTCGCACGGAGTTCGCCGGCATGGAGGTCGTGCCGGTCGCAGCCTTCCGCCAGGAACTGGCATCCCTGTTGGCCGGTGCCGCCGGTTCGTCGGCCGCGACTGAAGGCCCGGAGTATGCCTTCATCACCAACGGCGTGGCCGACTTCTGGACGATCGCCAAAGCCGGTGCCGAAAAGGCCGCGGCGGACCTTGGGGTACGAGTCGCGGTGATCATGCCCAGTTCGACCACCGACCAGACTCGGAAGATTGAAGACCTACTCACGCGGGGCACCGACGGCATTGCGATCAGCCCGATCGATCCCGCCAACCAGGGCGAGATCCTGGCACAGGCTGCTGCGACCACCAACCTGATCACCCACGACAGCGACGCTCCGGACTCGCCCCGCCGGGTCTACATCGGGATGGACAACTACGAGGCTGGAATGGCCTGCGGCAAGCTCGTGCGGGATGCGTTGCCGGACGGAGGCAAGGTGATGCTGTTCATCGGCCGCCTCGACCAGGACAACGCCCAGCGACGGCGGCAGGGTTGCATCGACGGGATTCTCGGAAGACAGCCCGATCCCGCCCGCCGCGACGATCCCGGCGCTCTGCTCACGAGCGACGATGGGAGGTATGTGATCCTGGGCACGATGACCGACCAGTTCGACCGGGCCAAGGCCAAGGCCAACGCCGAAGACGCCCTGCTGCGGCATCCCGACATCGCCGCGATGGTGGGGCTGTTCGTCTATAACCCGCCCCTGATCATGGAGGCGCTCGAGCGGGCTGGCCGGCTGCCGCCGGTCGCGAAGTGAGCTGCCTTATGCCCACGCTCCTCGAGGCCCGTGGGATCGGCAAGCGGTTTCCGGGCGTAACGGCGCTCGACGATGTCGCGCTCACCGTGGGGCGGGGCGAGGTCGTGGCCCTGATCGGCGAGAACGGGGCCGGCAAGTCGACGTTGCTCAAGATCCTGGCCGGTGTTCAGCCGCCTGACACCGGCTCCCTGCTCGTGGACGGTCAGCCCGTCGTGTTCCGCGGCGTGGAAGACGCTCTGGGGGCCGGTATCGCGCTCATCCATCAGGAACTCAATCTGGCCGACAACCTCGACCTGGCAGGCAACGTCTTCTTGGGCCGGGAGCCGCGGCGGGCCGGGTTCCTCCGGCCGAAGGCGATGCGGCGGGAAGCGGGGCACTGGCTCAGGATGGTGGGCCTCGATCTCGACCCCGCCACGCCACTGGCCGACCTGCCGATCGGCCGGCAGCAGCTTGTAGAGATCGCCAAGGCCCTCTCCACCCGGGCCCGGCTGCTGATCATGGACGAGCCCACCAGTTCGCTTTCCGTCCGCGAAACCGAGACCTTGTTCGGGGTTGTGAAACAGCTCCGGACCCAGGGGGTGAGCGTGATCTGGATCTCGCATCGGCTCGGGGAGGTGACCGAGTTGGCCGACCGGGTGGTCGTGCTTCGCGACGGCCGCAACGCCGGGGAAATCAACGACCGTGCCGGCATCAAGCACGACGCCATGATTCGAATGATGGTAGGCCGTGATATCGACCGGTTGGCCCGGCGGCCCAGCCACCAGCCGGGCGGGGTGGCGCTCGCCGTCGCGGGGCTCCGCACCCCGGCCCATCCGACCCACAGCCTGTCGTTCGCGATCCACGCCGGCGAGATCGTGGGTATCGCCGGCCTCATCGGCGCCGGCCGCACGGAGTTGCTGACGACGCTGTTCGGGGTGACGCCACCGGTGGCCGGATCGGTGACGGTGGCGGGGCAGGCGTTCGCGCCGCGAACGCCGAGGGATGCGATTCGCGCGGGCCTCGCGCTCGTGCCGGAGGATCGCAAGCAGCAGGGGCTCGTTCTGGAGATGGCGGTCCGGGAGAACATGTCGCTGGCTTCCCTCCGGCAGGCGAGCCGGGTGGGCTTCATCGATTTCGCCGTGGAACGCCGGCTGGCCGCCGAGGCGATTCCCCAACTGGCGATCAAGACCCCGAGCGACCGCCAGGTGGTCCGGTTTCTCTCCGGCGGCAATCAGCAGAAGGTCGTGCTGGCCAAGTGGCTGGCTCTGCGACCGAAGGTGCTCCTGCTCGACGAGCCGACCCGCGGGATCGACGTGGGCGCCAAGGCGGAGATCTACGATCTCGTCCACCGGCTCGCCGGCGCGGGACTCGCAGTGCTGTTCGTGTCGAGTGAAATGGAAGAGGTTCTGTCGCTCGCGGATCGGGTGCTCGTGATGCACGAGGGCCGCCTGACCGGAGAACTGGGGCGAGACTGCCTCACCGAGGAGCAGGTGATGAGGCTGGCGGCCGGCGGTGCAGGGAGGATTTCGGCATGAACGGCTTCGGGGCGAGTCTGGGTAGGCTGGTGCGGGGGGCGATCTCACCCAAGATTCTGGGCATCATCGGCCTGCTCGCGGCCGTCTGCCTGTATACGGCTCTGGCCAGCGACAACTTCCTCAGGCTCGGCAACCTTGAGAACGTGGTGCACCGGACGGCGCTGTTCGGCATTCTCTCGATCGGCGTCGCGTTCGTGATCATCACCGGTGGCATCGACCTGTCGATCGGATCGGTCGTCTGCCTGGTAGGGGTGCTCTTGCCGTGGCTGCTCGTGGGGCATGGCTGGAGTGTGCCGGCGGCCGTGGCAGTCGTGATCGGCCTGGGCAGCCTGATCGGCCTGATCCATGGGCTGCTCGTGACCCGGCTCGGCCTCCAGCCCTTCGTGGTGACGCTCTGCGGCCTGTTGATCTACCGGGGCGTGGCTCGCGGGTTGACGCAGGACCAGTCGCAGGGTTTCGGCACGGCGTTCAAAGGGCTGCGATCGCTGGCCACGGAACGGTTCGCAGTGTTCGGCGACGAGGGGTTCGCGATTCCGGCGACGGCGCTTGTCTTTCTGACGATCGCGGTGGCGGCGGCGGTGTTCCTCAATCGCACGGTCTGGGGGCGGTATCTGCTGGCGCTCGGCCGCAACGAGCAGGCCGCGCGATATTCCGGGATCGATACCGACCGGATGAAAATCATGGCCTACGTGATCTCGAGCACGCTGGCCGCCCTGGGCGGGATGCTGTTCGTGCTCGACATCAACGCTGCCCAGCCGAGCGACTTCGGCAACTTCTACGAGCTCTACGCAATCGCCGCGGCTGTGCTTGGCGGCTGTTCACTGCGGGGTGGCGAGGGTTCGATCCTCGGGCTGGCGGTCGGGTCGGCCCTGATGGTGGTGCTCTCGAACATGATCAACCTCGTGCATCCGCGGTATCAGAACGTCGAGTTCGCAATCATCGGCGGCGTGATCCTGGCCGGGGTGATTGCTGACGAACTCGTACGACGGGCGGCGCGGCGGCGACCGGGGGGAGTGACGGCATGAGGAGAGAGAGGAGCGGCATGACGCTCGACGCAGGTTGGGATGGTGGATCTGGTCTCGTGCGGTGGGCTCTGCAGGGGGTCGCGGTCGGAGTCATCGTCCTGTCGGGGGTCACGCCGGCGGCTGAGACCACCCTGCCGGCCGATGACCCCGAGGTGACCCGCTGGGAAGAAGAAGTGGCTGTGCTCGAAGCGATCGATCGGGCGGAGGCTGACCCTGACGGCGCGATCCTGTTCATCGGCTCCTCGAGCATCAGGCTCTGGGAGTCGATCGCGGCCGACATGGAGCCGTGGCCGGTGATCCGGCGGGGCTACGGCGGGGCCCGCTACCGTGACCTCTGCCACTACACGCGGCGGCTGGTGGCGGCCCACGAACCGCGGGCCGTGGTCGTGTTCGTGGCCAACGACATCACGAGCCCGACCGAGTCGCCCAGCGTGGATCAGGTGATGTCCGACGTGCGGGCCACGCTGGCGGCGATTCGGGACTGTCGTCCCGACGTGCCGGTGTTCTTCATCGCCGTCACGCCGACCGAATCCCGGTGGCCAGCCTGGCCGAAAATCTCGCAACTCAACGAGGCCTTGGCCGACCTGACCGCCACCGAGCCCGAGACTGGCTTTATCGCCACGGCCGAACGGTTTTTAAATCCGGCAACGGGTCGACCGCTGCCGTCGCTGTATCGAGATGACCGGCTGCATTTGAGTGCCGCCGGCTATGCAGTCTGGGCGGAGCTGATTGCCGCGGCGCTCGAGGCGGAGCTCGGCCAGCCGGTGGGCTTCGAGCCAGCTTCGACTGGAGCCAAGGAGGGCTGCGAAGCCCGGATTCAGTGTGTCCCCCGGCAAGCTAGTTCGATGAGACGAAGATCGTAACCGCCCCTCGTCGTAAGGGCGTTGCCGGTCGATGAGAAAGAATTCCGCCGCCGACGCTGTTTCTCGACTGGTGGGCGGATGCGGTGCCGGAGGCTCGGTTCGTATTCTTGTTTCGCAGTCCAGCCGAAACGATCGACTCGCTGTATCGGCGGGGAGACGAGGCGTTCGCGCTGAATCCCCCTTCGCGCCCGACGTCTGGATGGCCCAGAACCGGCGGCTGCTTGACTTTCAGCAGGCTCATCCCGACCGCTGTCAGCTGGTCGACGCGGCGACGGCCGTGGCCGCTCCCGAAAGGCTGGTCGCGGCTGTGCGAAAGCGGTGGAGCCTCCCGCTTGCGGAGCCCGGGCCGATTCCCGTGGCGTCTCATTCGAGCAATCGGATATGACCGTGGCTCCGCTGCCACGCCAGACTGCGGAGCGTCGAGCCGCGGCCTGATGCGACGATCGGTTCGATCGCCGGCGTTCCATGTCGCTGCGTTGCTTACCCGCGGCGGACACCCGCGTTCGCCATCGCCTCCCAGGCCACGGCTACCGAGCCGTCCTGATCGATGCCACGACAGCCTGCTTCGATCACCGTGACCTCATACCCCAGTGACCGGCCGTCGAGAGCGGTCTGCAGAACGCAGTAGTCGGTCGCCAGGCCTGCCAGCAGGATCTCACGGGCGTCGCAGGCCCGGAGGACGGCTTCGAGGCCGACGGGGGTCGTGCGATCGACTTCGTAGAAGGCCGAATACGCGTCGAGATCGGGATGGATTCCCTTGCGAATCACCGCGGCATCCGCCGGGATCACGAGGGCCGGGTGAAACGTGGCGCCCAGGCTTCCCGCGACGCAGTGGTCGGGCCAGAGCATCTGGTCCCCGGACGGAAGCGAGATGCGTTCGAAGGCGTGGCGACCGGGATGGCTCGAGGCAAAGGAGACATGGCCGGGAGGGTGCCAGTCCTGTGTCAGTACGACCTTTTGGAACGCCCGTATCAGGCTGTTGATGACGGGAATGACTGCGTCCGCATCCGGGATGGCGAGATGGCCACCGGCACAGAAGTCGTTTTGGATGTCGACGACGACCAGGACGGCGTTGCTCATGAGGGTGGCGAAATGTCTCGGTGGCAGCCGATCAGGATACGAGGGGTGTATCGTACGGTGAGGCACTCTCGCCGTCTCCCAGGTGCCGCTCGCCGTCGGCGGGAAGCGGGCCTGCGGCAGTTGGGCCGCTGTGAGCCGGCGTCACTGATCGAGTCGGTTGTCGCGCTTGGATCCGGTCTGCAGGCTATTCCGCCCACTCGTGCGGTGGTCCCCTTGGCGACCGCTGCTGAGGTAGGGCAGGATCAGGGCTCCCTCGGCCATCCGTAGGTTCCCGTTGATCTCTGCGGTCGCCTCGGGGACGGGTGACCTCGTCGGGCGTTACGACTGAAAGAGGAGGCCGGATTCCATGCATGCCAGTGCCGAGAACAATCGTCGTCAACTCGCGGGCTGCCGCGTGCTCATATTCGTCGGGGAGGATTACGAAGATCTCGAACTCTGGTATCCGAAACTGCGGCTGGAGGAGGCGGGATGCGATGTGACGGTCGCAGGCCAGCGGTCGGCCGCGGCCTACTCGGGCAAGCACGGCTACCCCGCCCACAGTGACGCTGCGATTACCGAGATGAAGGCTGCCGACTTCCACGGGCTCGTGGTGCCCGGCGGCTGGATGCCCGATGCGCTGCGACGGGATCCCGCTGTGCTCGCGATCGTCCGTGACTTCTGGTCGGCAGGCAAACTCGTCGCCGCGATCTGCCACGGCGGCTGGATTCCGATCTCGGCCGGCGTGTATCGCGGTGTGCGAGTGACCGGCAGCCCCGGAATCAAGGATGATCTCGTCAACGCCGGGGCGATCTGGGAGGACGCTGCCGTGGTCGTGGATCGACAGTCGGTGAGTAGCCGTCGGCCAGCCGACCTCCCCGAGTTCATGGCCGCAGTGGTCGCATGGCTCGAGGCTCGCGGCTAGATCCGATTCGGATCAGGAGAGCACCGGCTCGG
>CAYVNX010000065.1:0-5140 GCA_964453165.1 uncultured Candidatus Kuenenia sp.
GTGGAGCGATTCGCCCCAGTGAGTGGAGCGATTCGCCCCAGTGGCACATCGGCGGAAGAGCTGAACGAAAACGCAAGAATTCGCGTTTCGTGCATTTTTTGGCCCTTCTTTGCGGCGACGCCCCACCTGCTTTCTCATTTGGCACGGCAATTGCTTCTGCACGTTGGTCGGCTGGAGTATTGGTTGCCCAACCTACGCGAAACGTCGAGGGGCCGACCACCTGGAGGCTGTGTCGTTCATCGTTTTTTTGAGAAAGGGTTTTTATGAATTGGTTTCCCGCGTCGAGGATTGTCCTCGTGGCCCTGTCTGCCGTGGCCCTATCTACCGGGGTCGCGCGAGCGGAATTGGTACTGAACACGCTGACCAGCCAGCTCGACGGCACGGTCCTGATGACCGCGGCGAACGACCACCGCTATGCCCAGTCATTTGTGACGTCTGCGACGACGGAAACCCTGACCGAGGTGTCGCTCGATCTTTCCGCATCCGCAATCACGTCATTCGACGTCGGGTTGTGGGGCAGCTTCAATAATCAGCCGTTGTCTCGTCTCGAATACCTCAGTCGACCGCGGAACGTCACGCTCTCGAGCCCGTACGTCATCAGCGGTCTGACGGAGTTAGTGGCCCCGTCGACCCAGTATTGGATTGTCGTGCAGCGAATCGCTGGAGCAGACATCAGCTGGGGCTTCACGGACGACCAAGGGGTGGCAAATGGGTACAGGGTCGGCGCCGAGGGGCCATGGAACATCACGTCTGGTACCGCCCTTCGAAGCGGTGTGTCTGCGGTTCCTGAGCCATCGACCGGCGTCATCGCCCTCGCCGGTTTGGCTTGCGGCGGGTTCGTGATGTGGCGCCGACGTTCCGCGCGTGCTTCTGCGTCGGCCAAACGTAAGGGTTGAAGGTCTCCAGCAAGGCGTTACGCCCGGGTGCGGAGCGGGGCGGCCGCTCTCACCCGGCGGCATGCCCGAATCACGGCTGCCCACCCCTTCTTCAGAGTATCCAGAGCGCCCACGCCAGCGCCATAGTCAGGCAGACCACGGCGGTGATCACGACCCAGGTCGGCCGCCTTGTCGCGGCGTGATCCTCCGCCGAGATGTATCGCTCGCAATGCGGACAACGGGGTGAGTCTTCAAGCATCTCCCGACGGCAATAGGGGCAGGGTACCGTCGGCTCCTCATCATCGGACCCCCAGGCGGATTCGTCGTCTTCCTGGCCGTCGTCCCAATCGTCGGGCTCGTCGTCGTCGATCACGCGAATCACCAGTCTTTCGCTCCCACGTTCGGTCGATCAGCCGCCGCTTCACCCTCCGCGGTATAACCAGCCGCTCATTCATTCGGAGAGTCTATCGCCATGCCCGCCGCCTCGCTGCTCCAGCCCTTCGGGCTTCACGATCTCACGCTGCCCAACCGCGTCGTGATGGCGCCGCTCACCCGCGGCCGGGCAGGGCCGACCCGCATCCCCAATTCGCTGATGGCGGAGTACTACACCCAGCGGGCCGGAGCCGGCCTGATCATTTCCGAAGCCACCACGATCTCCGAGCAGGCCAACGGCTGGCTCGAGTCGCCCGGCATCTACTCCGACGCCATGGTCGATGGCTGGAAGGGCGTGACGGCCGCGGTCCATGCCGCCGGCGGCCGGATTTTCCTCCAGCTCTGGCACATGGGTCGGGCCTCTCACAGCGATTTCCATGGCGGGCGGCTTCCCGTGTCGGCCTCCGCGGTCAAGATCGAGGGCGATGGCATCCACACGCCGCTCGGGAAGAAGCCCTACGAGGTGCCCCGGGCCCTCGAGACCTGGGAGGTTCCGGGCGTGGTGGCCGACTACGGCCGGGCCGCGGCCCGGGCCAGCGAGGCCGGCTTTGACGGCGTCGAGATCCACGCGGCCAACGGCTACCTGATCGACCAGTTCCTCCAGTCGAAGACCAACCATCGCACCGACGACTATGGCGGGAGCATCGAGAAGCGGTCGCGATTCCTCAAGGACGTGGTCGAGGCGGTCGTGGCCGAATGGCCAGCCGGCCGGGTGGGTGTGCGGATCGCGCCGAACGGCGTGTTCAACGACATGGGGTCGCCCAATTACCGCGAGCAGTTTCTACACGTCGCCGGCCTGCTCGACCGGTATCCGCTCGCCTACCTCCATGTGATGGACGGGCTGGCCTTCGGCTTCCACAAGCTCGGTGAGCCGATGACGCTGGCCGAGTTTCGCCAGGCGTTCCGCGGGCCGCTGATGGGCAACTGCGGCTACGATGTCGCCACCGCCGAGCGGGCGGTGGCGGCTGGAGAGGCCGATCTGATCGCCTTCGGGCGGCCGTTCATCTCCAATCCCGATCTCGTCGAACGATTCCGCCAGGGCTGGACGCTCGCCGAGCCGGCCGAGATGAGCAGCTGGTATTCGCCGACGGGGCCGCGGGGCTACACCGATTTTCCCGCCTACGCGCCGGCCTGAGCAGCCGCAGAGCTCCTCATCGTTTGCTCATCGCCTTCGACCAGACTCTCGACCTCAGAGTCTTTTTCCTGCGGAGGTTTCTGATGGCCGTGCGATGTGCCGTGGTGGTGGTATGCCTGCTTGTGTCCCTCGCCGGCCGGGCGGCGGAGGTGCTGACGATCACCGCCGAGAATGCCGCGACGATCGCTCCCGCAGGTAAGGAGGCGGACTGGATTTACGGCGACTACGTGCTTCGCAACGACCGGATCGTCGCGGTGATCGGCCGGCCCGTGGCCGGCCGGCATGCCAACATGACGGTGCGGAACGTCGGCGGCTGCGTGATCGACCTGAGCGCGCGGAGCCAGCCCAACGATCAGCTCAGCTGCTATTACCCGGCGGCGGGTGCGGCGGCCTTCCGCTCCGCGACGGCGGCCGCCACCGACGCCACGACCGGTGGGCTGACCATGGTTCCGGCGACGGCCGTCGGCGAACTCTCGGCCCAGGGAACTCGGGTGAGGCTCGACTGCTCTTCCGAACTCGAGGCTGACAAGGTGCGGGTCGCAGTCGCCTATGAACTCGCTGACGGCGACGACCATGTCACGGTCACTACCACCTGGTCGAATCCGACCGCCGGGCCGCTCCGCGTCGACCTGGCCGATCGCGTCAGGGCCGACCGCACCTTCAAGGCGACGATCGACGCCGCCGCCAACGTCGTCTGGTGGGACGACGAGTGGTTTGGCCAGACCTTTGCGATCCTGCCGAGCGAGGCCCGGATCCGCGGAGGCGATCCGCAGGCGCTGAAGCCTGTTCCCGATCGCGATCCGATCGGCTTCGTGCCGGCGTCCGGGCCGATCAACGAACTGCCCGCCGGGGGTTCGGTCACGCTCGTGCGGCGGATTGTCGCGGCACCGAGTCTGCTGGCCGCCCGGGGCATGGCCGCGAAGCTCGGGGGCCGCGATACGGTCGGGGTGGAATTGAGCGTTCGCGATGCAGCCGGTCCAGTGCCCGGGGCGGTCGTCGCCATGCAGGATGCGGCCGGGGCCCGCTACGCGTCCGGCCGCACGGACGCCGCCGGCAGACTCGCGTTTGCCCTACCCCGTGAATCAGCCGGGTGGACCTGCACCGCCTCCGAAGGTGCTCGCGGTTCGGTCGAGCAGCCGCTCACGGTCGAGCCGGGCTCGGCCACTGTCTCGAGCACGTTCGAGTTGCCCCGCCCCGGCTTCGTGGTGGCGGAGATCAGCGACGCAGCCGGCGGACCGATTCCCTGCAAGGTGCAGTTTCGCGGCCGCGGCTGTCCCGACCCCGACTTCGCCCCCGACAGCGCCGATACGGCCGTCCGCAACCTCGTTTACTCGGCCGACGGCCGGTTTCGCCAGGAGATCGCTCCCGGCACGTACGACGTGCTCGTCAGTTACGGGCCGGAGCACGACGTGGTGACCACCGAGGTCACCGTCGAACGCGACGCCGAGGCCCGGCTGGCCGCCCGGTTGGTCCGCTCGGTGGACACGCCGGGCTGGATCAGCAGCGATTTCCACAGCCACTCCACCCCCTCCGGCGACAACACCTGCAGCCAACTCGGCCGGGTGCAGAACCTGCTCTGCGAGCACATCGAGTTCGCCCCCTGCACGGAGCACAACCGGATTTCGACCTACGAGCCGCACCTCGCCCGGCTCGGTGCCTCGCACCTGATGGCCACCTGCAGCGGCATGGAACTCACCGGATCCCTCTTGCCGGTCAATCACCAGAATGCCTTCCCGCTCGTCGAGCATCCGCACACCCAGGACGGCGGTGGGCCGGTCGTGAACAACGACAATCCCGTGGCCCAGATCGAACGGCTCGCTCTCTGGGATGACGGCGCGAGCAAGGTGGTGCAGATGAACCACCCCAACCTCGTGCAGGTGCTCGGTGATCGAGACACCGATGGCACTCCCGACGCCGGGTTCGAGCCGATGCTCGGTTTCGTCGACGTGATCGAGGTGCATCCCCTGGAGGAGATCTTCTCGCCCTCGGCCATCGACGGCGACCCGCGGAAGCGAACCCACACCGTGTTTCGCTGGCTCCAGATGCTCAACCTGGGCTATCGGATTCCGGGCGTGGTCAACACCGACGCCCACTACGCCTTCCACGGTTCCGGCTGGCTGCGCAACTACATCGCGAGCCCCACCGACGACCCGGCTGAGATCCGTGTCGACGACGTCGTCAAGGCCTCCGAGGCTGGCCGGCTCGTGATGACGAGCGGCCCGTTCCTGGAGGTCACGGCGCAGACCGCTGGGGCACCGCAGGCCGAAGGGGCAGCGGTGGCCGGTCCGGGCGAGTCGCTGGCGGCTGCCGACGGCCGGGTTGCGCTCCGGGTGAAGGTGCAGTGCCCCAACTGGTTCGACGTCGATCGGGTGCAGGTGTTTGTCAACGGCCGTCCCGAGCCCGCCCTGAACTTCACCCGTCGCGACCAGGGTGAGCTCTTCTCCCGGGACACGGTGCGGTTCGAGCATACGATTCCGGTACGGCTCGAGACCGACGCCCACCTGGTGGTGGCGACGGTCGGCGAGGGGTCGGGGCTCGGCGTCGTGATGGGGCCTGACAACGCGGAGAAGAAGCCAATCGCCGTCACCAACCCGATCTTCGTCGACGTCGATGGCAGCGGCTTCCAGGCGAACGGCGATCTGCTCGGCGTGCCGCTGCCTCATCAACAGGAGCCATCGGGCCACCACGGCCATGACCA
>CAYVNX010000065.1:5240-16407 GCA_964453165.1 uncultured Candidatus Kuenenia sp.
TCGGCGTGCCGCTGCCTCATCAACAGGAGCCATCGGGCCACCACGGCCATGACCACGACCATGACCATGACCATGATCATGGGCATGCCGCGGACCACGTGAAGGGCCCGAGCGACGCCCGCTGAGGACGGTCCGGGACGGTCCGCTCACAGCGGTTGAATCGGTTGGGGCGTCGGCGGCGGGCGGCCTCGCCTCCGCGATCGCCTGCTTCCGAAACCAATGGGGAGGTCTGCGAATGGTTCCGCGGACTGCCGGGAGGTGTTCGGCGTGGCGAGAGTGCACTCGTGGCTCGTGATCGCGGCTCTCGCTGCCGCCACGGCTTCCGCGACGACTGCGGCTGACGTCGCTGCCGCCACGGCTGCTCGAGTGAAGGCCGCCGACACCGCGCCCGACCGCGATGCCGGGCGCGACCGCGGCCGCATCTACCGCTACGATCCGCTCGATGGTTCCCTGGTGGTCGTGCCCCCCGCGGAACTGAAGCCGGGCGGCATCTACAATCGGTTCGACACCGCCCGGGGCCGCTGGGTCTGGAGCAAGGCGGCTGCCGATGGCTCGCTCCGCTACGCGATCGGGCCGGGCTCGGTGCAGCAGGTTCGGTCGTTTGACCTGCGTGGCACCCAGGCCGAGCAGCGGCGGGCCCTGGAGAAACGGGCCCCGGAACTGGCCCGGCTGCTGTCGATTCAGGGCGTTCGACCGACCCTGAAACTCGACGAGCAGGGGCAGTGGCAGCTCGGGCCGACGCCCCACGTATCGAGCGTGTTCGACGAGGCGACCGGCGAGCGATGGGAGTGGCACGCTGATGCGCCGAGCGCGGTCATCCACACCTGTGGCCGCCACTGGACATATGCAGACGGCGACTACCTGCCGATCCGCTGACCTGCTGATCCGGCCACTCGGGCGTGTCGCCCGGCCGCTCAGACCCTGTACAGGTCGCGCTTGACGTCGGGGGCGATGCCTTCGGGAGTGACGTCGCTGGAGATGTCGAACCACTCCTTCTGGAATTCGATCCGCGGCTGCGTGCCCGGGTTGGCCAGGGCGACGTTGCTGACCAGCGCGATCACGGCGTCGGCGATCGCCACCTCGGGCTTGCACCGCGGCTGATTCTCCGGCGACGGGTTGCGGATGCACCAGGCCCAGTGCTCGAGTTCCTCGGTGTAGCCGCGGGAGGGAGGGCCGTCGCCGCCGGCGGCCTGGCCGGCCGCCACAGCCGGGCCGGCACCGCTCTCGGTCGTATCGAGCGTAGGGCCGCCATCCTTGGCGGTGGCTACCGTCACCCGCGTGTCGCGAGCCGAGTCCTTATAGAGCATCACGTCCTGCTCCTGCTCCAGGATCAGGGTGCCCTTGGTGCCCATCACCACCTCGCCGTAGCCGCCGAAGCCGTTGCCGTTGATCGACGAGTAGGTGACCACGATCTTCTTGTTGGGATCGGCCACATCGCCCGCGTCGTCGTAGTAGCCGGGGGCGGGGTACTCATACATGCAGTAGACGTGGTCGTCGATCTCGCGATCGGCCGGAAAGATGCTGCGGTTGCCGATCGCGGTCACCGTGAGTGGTTTGACCTTCTTGCCCTGGCCATGCATCGCCGACACGAAGATACCGGCCGCGTCGAGCTGATGGCTGCCGAGCTCGGCCATCAGGCCGCCGCCGGTTCGCTGCCAGAGCCGCCAGCGGATCAGTTCCTCCAGCGGCGTGCGGCTGGAGCCGTCGCCGAGCGTCTTCGACGTGTAGCCATACTTCGACGCATCGACGTCGGCATCGAGGATTTGCGCTTCGATCTGGGCGACCCGCTTCCGGGTGGCGTCGATCTCGGAGGGCTTGGCCGTTTCGAGCTTCTTGCGCCACGCCGCGAGTTCCTTGGCGATCTTCTCATCACCGGGCATCGGCGGCTTCCAGGAGTCTTTGCCCGGGAGGTTGCCCCGGTGCCACTGCGCGCGGATCGAGTGGAGGTCGCCGATCAGCCCCGCCGTGCCGATGGTGTGGACGGCGTTGTCGTACAGGATGCTGTAATGCCGCTGGTGGCCGGTGGCCAGCAGCTTGCCCGTCTCCTGCGAGACGCGGCCCATTTCCTTGCACTCGTGGATGCTGTGCCCCATGAGCTTTTCGGTGAGCACGTGCTTGCCGGCCCGCATCGCCTTGATCGCGGCCGGGGCGTGGAGGTGGAGCGGCAGGGCGATGATCACCGCCTCGACGTCGTCGTTTGCCAGGAGGTCTTCGTAGGCCTCGTAGACCTTGACCTGCTGCCGGGCGGCATCTTCCGTCTTCCAGCCATACTTCGCCATCAGCCCCGGCCTGGCCTTCAGAGCACTCGGGCTCGAGGCATCGCCGTGGAAGGCCCGGAACCGGTTGTAGGGGCGGATGTCGGCGATCGCCACCACGCTCAGGTAGTCGGGATTGAGCGCGCCGATCAACACGCTCCCTTCATCGCCGGTGCCGATCACGCCCACGCGGAGCGGATCGCCTACGCTCTTGCCGTAGCCGAAATAGAGCGAGCCCAGGCCCGCCCCGGCCGCCACGCCCGCCGTCACGCCTGCGAGGAAATCGCGACGGGTGATGCTCACGGCCTCGGAAAAGTTCTCCTTGCCGATCTGTTTCTGCTGTTCAGAGAGATTCATGGAATGACCTCGGGCGGGCTTTGAAGGGGAGCTGGGGCTGGGTCAGGAGTTGCCGGGATTCGATCGCGACCCGCAGCAGCGGGACAGCGGACACCACGAGCGGAGAAAGTAATCAAGGCCGCTCCAGCCGCCGGTGGGCAGGGCCGCGATCACGAACAGGGCGGCGATTTCCACCCATTGGTCGTACGTCGCCTGCGCGCCGGGCACCCAGAATGGCTGCGAGGCCACGACCGAGGCCAGGAAGCAGATGCCGCCGACCGCATTGAACTTGGTGAGCAGGCCCACCACCAGGCAGCCGCCGATCGTGACGAGCGACCAGCTCACGAACCGGTCGGCTTTCCACAGGGCCGTCGGCGGCGTGGCGTCGGCGACGCGGCGGCGCTCGGCCGGTGGGAGCGGCTCGTCCCAGGCCGCCTCGAGCCGCGTGCCGATCGCTGCGGCTTCAGCCATCCAGCCCGCCGCCTGACGGTCGAGCTCCCGCCGCTTCTTCGCCACGCGATCCCGCTCGAAGGGCACCTCCGCAGCCACCGGCCGGGATGCCTTGTCGGCGAGCCTCACCACTTCGAGCCGGTATTCTTCCAGGTCTTCGCGGATGCCACGGAGCCAGGTCGCGAGTTCCGTGCCGGCTGTCTCGGCAGCCGCCTCGGCGGTCTTCCGGGCCTCGGGGTCGAGTGGCACGGCCGTGGCCCGCTCCGCGAGCCGTCGCTGCCAGCCGGCGGTGACGCTCTTCTCCCAGGCTGCGATCGCCTCGGCGGTCGGCCGTCGATCGGCAGCGCCCAGCGTGGCCGACCAATCTCCGGTCTGCGGCAAGTCCGCACGGTACCGGTCGGCCAGCGGGCCGACCGCAGCCTTACGGAACCCCGCGCTCGACCACTCCGGATCGCGGAGATGATTCATCCCTTCAAGGAAGAAATGCAGGCCGACGACGATCCGCAGGAACGCAAGCGCGACGAGGGCGAGGAGAGAGTTCCGCATCGAATCGACAGACTTTCCACGGAGGGTGGACAGGAGAATCCCAAGTAATCAAGTAAAGCCGGGATTCCGCCGGCTGGCAAGCGACGGGGTGCGGGCTTGCCAGGCAGGGCCGTCACCTGCGAGAACCGGAGCCACCATGCGAGTCGTCCTCTGCTACCCCGTCGAGCCCCGTCATGTCGCCGAGATCGCGGCGGTGGCGCCCGCCGCCGAGATCGTCGATGCCGGTCAAGAGCGGGTGGCCGACGAGCTGCCCGAGGCCGACCTCTTCTGTGGCCACCCCAAAGTGCCCGTTCCGTGGGACAGGGTCGTCAGCCGCGGCCGGCTCCGCTGGATCCAGTCGTCAGCCGCCGGGCTCGACCACTGTCTCGTGCCGGTGGTGGTCGATTCCGACGTGATCGTCACGAGTGCTTCGGGGGTGTTGGCCGACCAGGTGTCGGAACATGCCGTCGGCCTGGCGATCGCCTGCACCCGGCGGCTGCCGTTGTTTCTGGCCCAGCAGGCGGCCCGGGAGTTCGTCCGCCGCCCCACCCGGGATCTCACCGGAGCCACCGTCGGGATCGTCGGTCTCGGGGGCGTCGGCCGACGCCTGGCTCAGGTGCTCGCTCCGTTTCGCGTGCGGATTCTCGCCACCGACTGGTTTCCTGTCCGCAAGCCTTCCGAGGTTGAGTTTCTCGGGCCGCCGGAGGCGCTCCCTGACGTCTTGGCTGCAGTCGACATCCTCTTTCTCTGCGCGCCCCTGACCGAGCACACCCGCGGCATGATCGACGCCGCGGCCCTCTCGCGCATGAAGCGCGGGAGCATCCTCGTCAACGTCGCTCGCGGCCCGCTCGTCGATGCCGCGGCGCTGGCCGCCGCCCTCGAGTGCGGTCAACTCGACTCGGCGGCGGTGGATGTGACGCCGGAAGAGCCGCCGGCTGCCGATAGTCCCCTCTGGAGGGCGCCCCGGCTGATCATCACGCCCCATGTCGCCGGCCAGAGCGGCCGACGAATCGATGCGATGACGGAGTTTTTCTGCGATAATCTCTTGCGGTATCAGGAAGGCCGTTCGCTGAAGAACCTGGTGGACAAGCGGCTAGGGTTTCCCGAGCCTCCGGTCGACGAAGCCTTGGGGCTGTCAGAACGAGATTCCGCAGGAACGACGTAGGGCGATGAGCACGACGATCATTCGCGACGAGCAGCCGACGATCTCGGCCGCGGGTGATGTGGGTGTGCAGTGCCCAGAGGAACTCCTCGCCCGCTATTCGGAGATCCTCGGCTCGGGGCGGCTCCATTGGACCGAATACCACACCCTCGCCCGCCGGCTCGGGGCGGGAGGGCAGGGGGTGGTCTATCTCACGATGCGCCGGGGGGCGGGCGACTTCACGCTCCCCGTGGCGCTCAAGATCTTCTCGCCGGAGCGCTACGAGACCGAGAAGCTCTATCTCGAGGCGATGGACCGGATCGCTTCGGTGGCGGCCCGCGTGGCGCAGATCCAGCACGACAACCTGCTCGACGTGCAGAACTTCGTGGAGCAGCGGCGGATTCGGATCATGGAGATGGAGTGGATCGACGGCTACGACCTTTCCCGTCTGCTCGCGCCCGAAATCCTGGAACAGACCCGGGCCAGTGTGGACGATGGCCGTTGGACCTATCTCAACAACGTGATCGTGACGGCCGGGCCGCGGCAATCGCGGCTCAAGCCGGGCGTGGCGATCGCGATCGTGCGGGAGTGCCTGGGGGGCCTCGCGGCGCTTCATCGCGAGGGCATCGTCCACGGCGACATCAAGACATCCAACATCATGGTCAAGCGGACAGGCAACGCGAAGATCATCGACATCGGCTCGGCCCATGCCTGCGACGACCTGCCTCCCACCCGCACCTGCACGCCGGCCTACGCTGCTCCCGAGGTGCTCGAGGGCCGCGACAACACCCCCCGGAGCGATCTGGCGAGCCTCGGCTACGTGCTGATCGAGATGCTCTCGGGCCAGGCCCCGTTCGCCGGCCTCAAGTCGTTCCGTGACCTGCTCGAGGCAAAGCGGTCGCTCGTGCACCGGCTGCCGCAGGTGCTGCCCTCGGAGGTCACCTGCAACGAGCTCTTGATGGACTTCTGCCGCGGCCTGATCGCCCCCGACCCGACCCGGCGGTTTCCCAGCGCCGAGGACGCCGACCACACGAAGGGGGGCGCGGCGAGCTTTCACCGGCAACTGATCGTGGGCGGCCTGGCGAGTGAATACGAAAACGAAATCCGCGCCTGGCTCGACGAACTCGAGTGACCGGCCCCCACGTTGACTAGAGGTTCGGGGGGCGGCGAACGCTTGCGGAGAAGCGGCTTCCGCCGCCCGGCAAGCGTGCCCGGTCGCGCCCAACGGCCCGGTGCCCCCGGACTCGCGTCCGGGGCTTTTCTGTATCGCAGCGTCGCAATCGAAGCCCCCGACGCGAGTCGGGGGGCTCCGCGTGGCAGCGCATCCCGTTTTCCATGCCGCGACGCGACTTTTGCCGTCCCCGAGCCGGTTGCACCACGTTTGACCCGAGGCACGGGGATCGGCGAACGCTCGCGGAGCATGGGGCGTATCCTCGCTCGCGACGCGACTTTTGCCGTCCCCGAGCCGGTGCGGCTGCGTTGAACCTGCCTGGTCGTCAGCCGAGGCGGCGGTAGATGCGGCGGATCAGGGCGGTGGTGGTGCGGGGGGCGAGCCGCTTGAGCCGCCAGAGCCAGCGGGCCTGCGCGCCCACCACCACATAGCGGCGGTTCCGCTCGACGGCGGCGAGCACGCGGTCGGCCACGCGTTCCGCCGTCCAGCCGGTCACCGCCATCCGCCGCCGGGCTTCCCGCTGCTGGATCGCATGGCCGAAGTGCCAGGTGTCGAGCAGGCCGGAGCGGAAGAAGCCGGGGCAGACGACCGTCACGCCGGGCCGGCCCCGGTCGCATTCCGCCGCGATCGCCTCGGAGAGCGCTACCACGCCCGCCTTGCTCGCTGAGTAGGCCGCCATCGAAGGCGGCGCGAGGATCGCGGCGATCGAGGCCATGTTCACGAGGTGGGAGTGATCGGCGGTCGACCGCAGCCAGGGCAGGAAGGTCTCGCACCCCAGGGCGGTGCCGAGCAGGTTGGTGTCGAGTACCCGCCGCCATTGGGCTTCCGGCAGCCCGCCCACCTCGGCGGTGGCGCCCACGCCGGCGGCATTGACGAGCAGGTCGAGCTGCGGCCATTCGGCGCGGAGCTGCTCGGCGACGCTGGCCCAGAACGCCGAGTCGCGAACATCGCCGGGAAACGGCCGCACGCCAGTCGGCAAGGCCAGGGCCGCAAGCGGGCCGGGCAGATCGACGGCCGCCACGAGCCACCCCCGGGCCGCCAGTCGCTCCATGAACGCCCGGCCGAACCCACTGGCGGCACCGCTCACGAGGGCCGTCGCCGGGCGATCAGGACGACGGCGGAACCGGCGATGGAGCACGGGAGAGGGCGGTCTCTCGAGAGAAGGACGGTGGGAAGCGAGGGTGACGGGACTCGAACCCGCGGCCTCCAACGTGACAGGCTGGCGCTCTAACCAACTGAGCTACACCCCCGTGCGCCGGCCGAAGCCGGCCGCGGGTGCTTCCACCGTAACCGCCGCAAAGTATACCGCCGGCAGTGCCGGCGCGAAGCGATCGGAAAAAACCGGCCCTTTCATCACCACACGCCTGCCGACGGGTCGAAGCCCTTGTTCTTCGCCGTGGCGAAATCCTGCTCCGCCTGAGCCGCGAGCCCCAGGGCCTGGCAGGCGAGGCCGCGGTGGTGGAGCATCACCGCCAGGCCGTGGTCGGTGGCCCGCAGCCGGTAGGCGAATTCGTCGTCGTCGACGTGGCCTGCGAGCAGCAGGAGCCGGCGACGCTCGTCCTGGGCCGAGCCGACTGCGATGTTCAGATCGTCGAGCGCCTCTTGCTGTCGCCCGAGCAGATGGAGGACGTAGCCGCGGGTGTCGAGAAACTCCGGGCTGCCTTCGCCGCTGCCTTCGAGGGCCCGGTTGATGTCGTCGAGGGCGGCCTCGAGGTCTCGGTTCGCGAGGGCCCGCATGTAGGCCCGGTGATTGAGGGCTTCGGGATCGCCCTCGCCTGCGAGCCCCACCGCCATCTGGGCCGCTTGGAGCGAACCGTCGAAGTCGCCGAGCACGCTGAGGGCGAGCGCCCGCACCCGCTGCGGCTGCACGGCCGTGGGAGCGGTCACGGCGGCCCGGTCGGCGTCGGAGAGTCCCTGCCGAGCGCGGCGATCCTCGATCTGGAGCATGGCCCGCCAGCAGAGGAGCCGGCTGCGCTGTTCGCGGCCGGCATCGGACGGGTCGAGCCAGTCGAGCGCGCGGCTGACGTCCTTCACGGCCCAGCCGAGGTTCCCCCGGCCCTCGTGGGCGATGGCCCGCCGGAGCGACCATTCGATCACGGCCTCGCGCACGGCCGGCATGACCGCCGGGAAGAGCACCAACGGCGCGATCACGAGCCCGGCGATGGTCGCGAGCAGAACCCGCTTGCCAGACGACGGCCGGTGGCCATTCCGCGAACCGCTGGAGGCCGGTGGCCGGTTGGACGTCGGTTCGGCCGGCAGGGGATCAAACTCGGCGGGAATCGGGAAGCCAAGCCGGTCGTACCGCGTTGCTGCCATGATCTGCGTTGGGAAACGGCCCATGCCGGGAATCGGAGGAAATGGCCGGGCGGGGGCGTCCGGCCGCGAACCCTTCTTCAGAGAGTGTACGCACCCGTCCGCGGCCGGCCCATCGAGCCTGAGTTTGACGCCCCCGGCGGTGTGCCGTAGCCTGCGCCGAAATCCTGCTCCGGAGCCTTCGCCATGCCCTTGTTCGAAATCGAAACCAGCGGCCACATCATCATCTCCTGGGCCACCGACGAGCGGGCGGCTTCCGCCGTCGTCGCGGAGGCGTATCCGGGCGAGGAGATCGTGCGGCTCACCCGGCGGCCCCGCGATACCTGGGTGATCTCAAAGTCGGCCCTCGGCCTGACCGACTCGCGGATCGATCCCTGCCACACCGCGCGGGAATGCCTGGCCAAGGCCTCGGGCGACAAGGTGCATGCCATCCGCCTCTACATGCACGAGACGGGTGACGATCTCGACCGGGCCCGCAAGGTCATCGAGTCGAACATGGTGATGGGCTGGTGATCCGCACCAGGAGTAGCACCACGCCCACGATTGCGGCTGCCCCGCCCACCGCGGAGGCGTCGACGGCTCGTGGTGTCTCCCTGAGCAGGAATCCGATCAGCTGATTGGGCGTTCCCAGGCCGCCATTGTCGGCCACCGCTACGAGTGTCCGGCTGCCGTCGGGCAGCGTGGGGCCGAGACAGAGCCCCTCCACGTTGCAACCGAGGGCGTCCTGCCAGAGGGGCTGCTTGGCGATGTGGAGTTCGTCGCGGCCGGCGAGGCCATCGGGCACGTCGGTCACATCCGGGGCCGCGGTGGTTTCCACGAGATAGATGGACGAGAAGAAGGGCGGCAGCCCCGGTCCGGCTGCCCGTTCGAGCACGAGCAACCTGCCGCGGTCGAGCACCGCGAGAGCGGTCACGCCCGAGAGCGGCTCCCCGGTGAACACGCGGACAAACCGATGCGGCGGATCGACCGCGTAGGCGAACTGGGCCTCCCCCTTCGCCGATTCGGCGCCGGGCACCGCAATCCGCATCAGCCGCACCACGGTGCCCGATGTGGCGGTGGAGCCGGGACCATCCGCGGGCACGGCCTCTTCGGTGGCGGTCCAGATGTGGCTGCCGTCGGGGTCGACGGCCAACGATTCGAGGCCCCGATTGTGCCGCCGCGTCTTGGCGATCGGTGGGATCGGCACGATTCCGAGCAGGTCCCCGGTGTCGATGTCGACGGCGCGGATGGCCGGCGTCTGTTCCTCGCAGACCAGGAGGCAGTCGGCGGGCACGGAATCGCCGCGAGCCCGGCGTTTCTCGGTGATCCGCGCAAGCAGTCTCGGCGGGCAGGCCGCCACATCTTCGTAGTCGAGTCGCTCGCCGAGCACCACGACCCGCAGGTCGCTGACCGCCTCGGGCACTCCGGTGGGCGAGACGGCGAGCCGGAAGAGCAGCAGCCGGTCGCTGTTGTCCATGATCGCCGCGAACCGATCTTCACCCAGCCAGGTGACTCCGCTCAGACCGGTCACCGGCACGTCTCCCCGGCCGTCGGCCGCGGGGGCGGTATCGGGCAGCATCAGCGTGCCGGCGAACGTCACCCGCGGCGGCAGCGGAGCGGCCGCCGTGACCCGGTCGGCGAGACCAAGCGAGAGCATCGCGCCGACGGCAGCCGGCAGAAGGAAGCTGGGCAGGGCGGGCATGTCCCGACTCTACCATGCCGCTGGACAGCGACTTGTGCCGCCCCTGAGCCGGCGGCGCACCTTCGGCGGAAGGCGAGGGGGTCGGCGAACGCTCGCGGAGCGATTGGGGCGTATCCTCGCCCGCGACGCGACTTTTGCCGCCCCCGAGCCGGTGGCCCAGATCAAGGAAGTCCCGAGGGCGTCGTCGCGGGGAGGTCGTAGGCGACCGGCTGGATCGGGCTGACGCCCGACTCGTCATCTGCCAGGATTGCGCGGTTGGGCCGGTAGCTGGAGGTGCCACCCGGGCGGTAGCCGGGGTCGGGCCGCCGGGCCGGTGGTGCTAGCCCGCCGGGCAACGCCGAGGCGGCGGGCGGGCTGGGCTGCGGCTGACCAAGAGGCGGAGCGGATCCCATGGCGGCAGGGACCGCCGGTGCCGGGTCAAGCCCGGGAGCAGGGTCAAGCGACGGGTTTGGTTCGAAGGCTGGTTGGGCGGCGGGGGCAAACCCGCCACCGAAACGGCTGCCGTTCGCTTGCCCATAGCGATTGTCGCCGTCCACGAGCCCCGGGCTCGCCGCCGCGGGTGGAGCAGACCAGCCGGCAGACCCTCGGGCGTCTGCCACGCGGGTGCCCGTGGGCGGAACGCCGGGCATCGTCGGTTGGGCTGCTGGAGGCGGTTCGGCCTCGAAGGCCGGTGCGGCACCGAAGCCGGCCATCGCGGCGGCTGCGGGGTCGCTTGCGTTGGGCGGCGCAGCGGCGGCCGGCTGCTGCAGGCTGGCGTAGGGCCCCACCTGCGGCCCAACTGCGGCGGGGGCCGCGGGCGACGTCGGCTGAAAACTCGGCTCAGGCTGTTCGGCCCGGGCGGCCACCGTCGTGCCGTAGGTGATGGCGGCCGGTTCGACGGCTGGGGTCGCGGCCAAAGCCGGAGCGGCTGTCTTGGCACCGCCGTCGAGGGCGTAGCCTTCGGGCGTGCTCGTCGTCGGATAGGGCTTTGCCACTTCCGAAGGCTTGGTCGGATCGGCATCGAACGACGGAGCCGCCGTGAGGGATGATCCTGCGGGGGCCGGCCCACCGAAACTCCACCAGGAAGGCTTGGCACCCCAACTGCCGGTCTTACAGCCCGTGGCCAGGGCGGCGAGGATCACCACCGCGGCGCGGGGTCCAAGCGGCCGAAGGAAACGCTGCCGCCAATGCCGGGCCATGACCATCTCTTCTGCCTCCGCGCGTGACGAGCCGAACTCTGCGGAGCAGGAAATAGGGGGGCGGGCCGGGCCGCGTCAACGGCAACCCGACCCCGCTGATGGAGCACCGGCTCGGGG
>CAYVNX010000066.1:0-16303 GCA_964453165.1 uncultured Candidatus Kuenenia sp.
CCCCGAGCCTCACGTCCTGAGGCGGGCAGTCGGCTACCAGCCGACGCTGCTGTGAACGAGGTGTCGCCGGCGGCGGGATCGGCTACAACACGGCACCCATCGGAGTTTCCGCCCCATGACCCGTGAGTTTCTCCCCGCCGGCACGGCCGGTGTCATTGAAGCCTGTCCCGCCGCGGCCCCCGCGAGTCTCGACGCGGAGGCCGTCGTGTTGTTCCTCGCGGAGGGGGGCGTGGATACCGGGATGGCGGCAGCCATCGATGCAGCTCTGGGAGGCCTGCTCCGCCGACTTGCGTCGGCCGGAGAACTCACGGGGCGGCGGTACGAGGCGGTTTCCCTGCTGGCGCCACCGGGGCTGGCAACCACCCACCTCCTTGTGATGGGCCTCGGCCGGCTCGAAGAACTCGATGCCGGGGTGCTCACTCGGGCGGCCGCTGCAGCCGCCCGGCAACTGGCAAGTCGGCCACGCGGCCGGGTGGTGTTTCTGGCGGAGCCGACCTGGACCAGCTTCCTGGTCGAGCAGGCGGTCGCCGGGGCCGCGTCCGGCATGGTGGGTCAGGATCTCTACCGATCCGAACCCAAGCGCACCCGGTTCGCGACGACGCAGTGGATGGCGGCCGACCCGGCCGCCGTCGCCCGTGGGGCCGTGATCGCCGACGGCGTCAACCTCGCCCGCAGATTGGTCAACACCTCCCCCGATCATCTCTATCCCGAGTCCTTCGCGGAGGAAGCGGCCGCCATCGCCGGCCGGACCGGTCTCGAGATCGAGATCTGGGACGAAGAACGGCTACGCCGTGAGCGCTGCGATGCGCTCCTGGCCGTCGCCCGCGGCAGCGCCCGGCAGCCCCGGCTCGTGCTGCTCCGATACCGCGGCCGGCCTCGATCCAGCGGCGACCAGCCCGATCTGGCCCTCGTCGGGAAGGGAGTGACGTTCGACTCCGGCGGGCTTTCGCTCAAGCCGTCCGAGGCGATGATGGGCATGAAGATGGACATGGCCGGCGGCGCGAGCGTGCTCGGCGCCATCGCCACGATCGCCGCCCTCAAACTCCCGATCGACGTCGTGGCGGGGATCGGCCTAGTCGAAAACATGACAGGGCCGGCCGCCTACAAACTCGGCGACGTGATCACCGCCCGGAGCGGCACCACGATCGAAATCCACAACACCGACGCCGAGGGGCGGGTCGTGCTGGCCGACGTGCTCGACGTCGTCCGTGGCCTCGCCCCGCGGCGGATGATCGACCTGGCCACGCTGACGGGCGCCTGCATGGTGGCCCTCGGACACGACGTTGCCGGTCTGTTCACCAACGACCAGGCCTGCTGCGACGCCCTCGCGGCGGCTGCCCGCAGCGTGGGCGAGCCGGTTTGGCAACTCCCGATGTATCCCGACTATGGAGAGCAGATCAAGAGCGACGTGGCCGACATCAAGAACGTGGGGGACGGCCGCTGGGGCGGCGCGATCACCGCCGCCAAGTTTCTGGAACGCTTCGTCGGCGACACGCCGTGGACTCACGTCGACATCGCCGGGCCGGCCTTCGCGGAGAAGCCGCGGCCGTGGACCGACGGCGGCGGCACCGGCGTGATGGTCCGGCCGCTGGTAGAACTGGCCCGCGCAACCGCCTGATCAGTCCCCGCGGGCAGGCACAGGGCATTCGGTCTCGACCGGACAGGGCTCCACGCCCCAGATGTCGCGGGCGTATTCCGCGATCGTGCGGTCGCTCGAGAATCGCCCCGCCTTGGCGACGTTGCGGATCGCCATCGCGGCCCAGCGATGCGGGTCGCGTGAGAGGGCCCAGACCCGCTCCTTGGCCGAGACATAGGCCGAGAGGTCGGCCAGGTGCATGTAGTGGTCGCCGCGGTGCAGCAGGGCCTCCCTGATCGGCTCGAAGGCACCGGGATCGTCGTGGCTGAAATGATTGTTGAAGATCAGATTCAGAGCCGCCTCCGTCTCGGGCTCGTGGTGATAATGCCAGTGGGGGCTGTACCATCCGCGGCTCGCGGCCACCTCGCCAGCCGAGAGGCCAAACAGCACGATGTTCTCCTCCCCCACCTCTTCGGCGATCTCGATGGTCGCCCCGTCTCGGGTGCCGACCGTGATCGCTCCATTGAGCATGAACTTCATGTTGCTCGTCCCGCTGGCTTCATAACCGGCCGTCGAGATCTGTTCCGAGATATCGCTGGCGGGAATCAGCCGCTCGGCCAGACTGACCGAGTAGTTGGGAAGGAACTCGACCCGTAACCGACCGCGCACCAGGGGATCGTGGTTCACGACCTTGCCGATCGACGTGATCAGCCGGATGATCACCTTGGCGAGGTGGTAGGCGGGCGCCGCCTTGCCCGCGAAGAGATGCGTCTGAGTCGGGATGTCGGAATGGGGATCGTTCCGCAGCCGGTTGTAGGTCACGACGATGCCGATGGCGGCCAGCAATTGCCGCTTGTACTCGTGAATCCGCTTGATCTGCGTGTCGAACAGGGTGGTCGGGTCCAATCGCACCCCGTGCGTTTCCGCCAGCCAGTCGACAAACAGACGCTTCGCCTCGCGCTTCGCGTTGAGAAACCTCTGGCGGAAGCCGGCGTCCTTCGCCAGGGGGAGCAACCGCTCGAGTTGCGACAGGTCGGTGATCCAGCCGGTGCCGATCGCTTCACTGATCAGATTCGCCAGCGACGGGTTGGCCAGCAGGAGCCACCGCCGCGGCGTGATGCCGTTGGTCTTGTTGCTGAACCGTTCGGGAAACATGTCGGCAAAGTCCCGAACGGTCGTCTCCCGCAGGAGCCGCGTGTGGATCGCGGCCACGCCGTTGGTGCTGTGGCTGCCGACGATCGCCAGGTTCGCCATCCGCACCCGCCGCTGACCGTCCTCGGCGATCACGCTCATGCTGCGGATCCGCGCCTCGTCGCCGGGATACCGGGCGCGCACCGTGTCGAGGAACCGGCGGTTAATCTCGTAAATGAGGTCGAGGTGCCGGGGCAGGAGCGTCGCGAACAACGCCACGGGCCACTGTTCGAGCGCTTCGGGCAGGAGCGTGTGGTTGGTGTACGCGAGGGTCCGAACGGTGAGATCCCAACTCTCATCCCAGCCGAGCCCGGCCTCGTCCAACAGGATCCGCATCAGTTCGGCGACGGCCATTGCCGGGTGGGTGTCGTTGAGCTGGATGGCGACCTTCTCGGGCAACTGACTCCACTCGTTGCCGCGGTGGCGAAACCGGCGAATGATGTCGGCCAGCGAGCAGCGGACGAGGAAAAACTCCTGGATGAATCGGAGGGATCGACCGCGGGGCGTCGAGTCGTCGGGATAGAGTACCCGGGTCACCGTTTCGGCGATGACGCGGTCGGCGACCGCCCCGAAGAAGTCTCCACCCGAAAACTGGCTGAAGTGGAAGACGTCGGCCGTCGCCGCCTTCCAGAGCCGCAGGGTGTTGATCGTGCGACCGCCGTAGCCGACGACCGGCCGATCGTACGGCACGCCTGACAGTTGGAGTTCCTGCCCTGGGACCGTGATGATCTCGCCCCCCCGAAGCTCGAAACTGCTCCCGAGCGTCACCGTCACGGCCCGGCTCGGACGAACCACTTCCCAGGGATCGGGATAGGCCAGCCAGTTGTCAGCCAACTCGACCTGGCGGCCGTGCTCGATCCCCTGGCGAAAGATCCCAAAGTCGTAGCGCAGCCCGTATCCAATCGCCGGCAGGCCGAGGGTGGCCATCGAGTCGATGAAGCAGGCGGCGAGCCTTCCCAGGCCTCCGTTTCCAAGCCCGGCATCGGGCTCGCTCTCGACGATCGCCTGCCAGTCGCGGGCACCGTCCGACCGAAGGTCCCGCCGCACGAACTCATCGAGGCCAAGGTTGAGGATGTTGTTCTCGAGCATCCGCCCGATCAGAAATTCGAGCGAGAGGTAGTAGACCTGCTTGGGGTTTTTGCGGTCGTACTCCGCTTGTGTCAGCACCCACCGCTGGGCCAGCACGTCCCGCAGCGTCCGGGCCACCGATTCGAATCGCTCGCGGACCGTCACATCATCCGGCAGTACGACGTGATCGAGCACGAGGTGCCGGTCGTAATAGTCGCTGTCCGGAAACCGGATACTACCGACTTCGTATTGCGCGAGGGCAGGCGAATGATCAGAAGGCGTCATCGGTGGTGGCTCCGGAATCGTCGCGGCCGGGCCGCGTAGTGTGAGTATGCTTCCCGCCCACGACGGCTCAAGCGAGTCTTCGGACTCACCAAACGCTCATCAAGGTGACCGAACCCCGTGCGGTCGCCCCGCGTAGAAAACCGGTGTTTCGGCCACGGTACTCCCACTCTTGAATCGTATTGGATGAATCTCCAGCCCGTCGGCGAGCCGAACAATCCGGGCGGGGGGCTCGCAGCCCCGTCACGGGAGAACCATCGCAATGAATGAATCCATGGCTCGAATCAGCCAGGCGGCCGTGGTTGCGGTGCGAAAGGGCCGAGTATGCCTCATCACCAGCAGCAGCGGGAAGCGCTGGCTCGTCCCTAAGGGAAACCTCCAGACCGGCTGTGACCTCCGGGAGACAGCCGCCCGGGAGGCCTGGGAAGAGGCCGGACTCGTGGGGCGAGTCAAGCCGCGTCCACTCGGGGTGTACGAATTCGTGAAGCTGGGAAAACTACACGAAGTCGTCGTCTATCGAATGCGGGTCCGCGAGGCGAAACGGAACTGGCCGGAGCGGGACAAGCGGCGGCGGCGCTGGCTTCGGCCAGGCAAGGCGGCCGAGCGAATCACTCATGCAGCCCTGCGTGAGATCGTGGTGGCAGCGATTGCCTGCGGCGATCGCGTGGCCTAGACCGGGCATCCGCGACGCACAAGGCAACCATCCCGGGAGGAATGCAACGGTGAGTGAATCGGAGTCAATGCGGCTCGGCGACCTTCAGGAGTCTACGCCCGTGGCGGATGCAGCCCGCCGGGTGCTGGCCGTCCGGCTGGAAGCGGTTCGCGACTGCCTCGATCGGGCCTTGAAGACACCGAAGGATCGTCGCAAGAGCATTCATGCTCTGCGAGTGGCCACCCGCAGGGCCGCCGCCGCCATCGAGGTCTTCGGCGGCTGCCTTCCCCGACGCGTGTTCAAGGAAGCCCGGACCTCGATGCGTACCCTCCGGCGGGCGGTCGGCGCCGCCCGAGACTGGGACGTCCTGCTTCAGCAGCTCACGAAACGGCTCAAGGCAGCGGCCGACAGCGAGCGACCGGCCATCGACATGCTCCACGGCTATGCACTGGCTCATCGGATACCTGCCCAACGCCGGCTCGAGGCCGCCTGCCCCGACCATCCCTTTGGCTTCGACCGGCTGATGGCGAAGTGTGTTGCAGCGGTGCGGGACCGTATCGGTGTTCCTGCCACCTTCGGCAGCCATGTGCGGCCGATCTTGGCTCAACGGGTGGGGAGACTCGACGAGCATGCCTCGGGAGGCGATGGTGACTGGGCACGTCTTCACGAGGTGCGGATCGCCGGGAAACGGCTGAGGTATACGCTCGAATTGGTCCAGGATTCCTTTGGTGGCCCTCTCCTCACGCAGCTCTGCCCCTCCCTCGAACAGCTGCAGGAGATCCTCGGGCAGGTGAATGACAGCTTCAATGCCGTCAGCCTGCTGCGACAGATCATCGAAGGAATCGCGGGCTGCGTACCCGACGCGAATGATCGCTATCGGCACTTGCTTGAACAGCACGCCGCCGAACATGAAGAATTGATGCGGCAGGGCCGTGATGCCTACCGCAACTGGCTCGCGGCCTGGAATGGAACCGAGATGCAGGATGCCCTGCGGACGCTCTGCCCCGACAGCGGCCACCGGATCGCGAGGAAAAGCTCCGTCGCGGCACCGGAGCCGATCGATCCTACCGCCCCGATCCGGCGCACGGCCTGACGGGCCTCTTTTCCCGGCCAGTTGGAGAGCGGCAGCCTACAAAAGCCGATCAAGTTCTTCGACGAGTTCACCGAACCGGGTCAGCGCGGTCGCCACTGGCTCGGGGCTCTCCAGATCCACGCCCGCATCCCGCAGCAGGTCGAGCGGCCACTTCGACGAGCCGCCGCGGAGAAACCCGAGGTAGGCATCGAGGGCCCCGGGCACACCATCCGCCACCCGCTGGGCGAGCGTGATCGCGGCCGAGAGGCCGGTCGCATACTTGTAGACGTAGAAGGCCGAGTAGAAATGCGGGATCCGCAGGCACTCGAGTTCCAGTTGCTCGTCCACCACGAAATCGGCACCGAAGTAGGCGTCGAGCAACTCCCGGTAGATGAACCGGAGCCGCTCCAGCGTGAGTGGCTCGCCCTTCTCGGCACTGGCGTGGCTCCGCCGCTCGAACTCGGCGAACATCGTCTGCCGCACGATCGTGGCCCGGATCGAGTCGATCTCGCGGGCGATGATCGCCGCCCGCTCCTGCGGCGTGGTGGCCCGCTGGAGCAGCAGCCGGGTGAGCAACTGCTCGTTGAAGGTGCTCGCCACCTCCGCTACGAAGATCGTGTAGCTTGAATACTGAAAGGGCTGGGCCTCGGCTGAATAGCGGGTATGCATCGAGTGGCCCGCCTCATGGGCCAGCGTGAAGACATGCTCGATCGCCTCCTCCTGGAAGTTCATCAGGATGTAGGGATCGGAGTCGTACGTGCCCGAACTGAACGCGCCCGACTGCTTACCTGCATTCGGATAGCGATCGCACCACCGTCCCCGCAGGCCGCGCTCGAGCCGGGTGCAGTACTCGCTCCCCAGCGGCGCGAGCGCCGTCACGATCACGTCTACGGCCTCATCCCACGTGTGCCGCCGCTCAAGTTCTGGCACCAGCGGCACGTAGCAGTCGTAGTGATGGATCGCGTCGAGGCCGAGAATCCGGCGGCGAACGTCGTAGTAGCGATGCACCGTCGGCAGATGCTCCCGCACCGCCGCGATCAGCTGATCGTAGACGGCCAGCGGCACGTTGTCGGCGAAGAGCGCGGCCTCGACGGCACTCGGGTAACCCCGCACCCGGGCGGAATAGATGTCCCGCTCATTGGAGCCTGAGAGCGTCGCGGCGAGGGTATTGGCGTGGGCTTGGTACTGGGCGTAGTACTGGTGAAAGGACGCCTTCCGGACGGCCGGCACCTGGTCATGGAGGAGCGTCACGAACGTGGCATTGGAGAGTTCAATCTGCTCACCCTTGCCTGTCGTGACCGTGCCGAACTTCATGTCGGCGTCGGTCAATTGGCGAAACACCTTGCCGGCGGTGCCGGCAAACGTGCCCTGCATCGCCAGGAGCTTCTCCTCGGGCTCGGACAGGACGTGAGGCCTGGTGCGGACGAGCCGCTCGAGCACGAGCCGATACGCCGCCAGTTCGGGCAACTCCATCCAGGCGAGGAGCGTGTCCGGAGGAATGGCCAGGATCTCCGGCCGGATGAAGCTCGCCGCCTCCCCGGCGCGGGTGGCCACGTGCTGAAACCGGCCGACCATCCGCTGGGCGTCGGCCGCCCCCTGATCCTCGGCGGCCCGCAGGAACGCGTAGGTGCCAACCCGGTCGCCTTGGCGATCGATGTCCAGATCGAAGGCAAGGCAGTCGGCCAGCCGGCGTGGAGCCGAACCGAGCGTGCCGGCGAAGCCGGCGAATCCTGGCAGCCGTGCCTCCCAGGCCGCGAGCGCCACCTCCCACTCGGCGTCGGAGCCGAACAGGCTCGCGAGATCCCAGGTATCTCCGGCCGTCACGTCCTTCCGCGGCGGCAGCGTCTTCACGATCGACTCGCTCATTTACAACCTCCAGACTGCCGTACCCCAGGCAAGACCGCCGCCGAACCCGCAGATCACGATCGTGCTCTCGGGACCGACCCGCCCCGACCGCCAAGCCTCGTCGAGCGCCAGCGGAATCGAGCCGCTCGAGGTGTTTCCGTAGCGATCGAGATTCACAACCATCTTTTCGTGCGGGATGTCGAGCGCCGTGCGGATCCCGTCGATGATCCGGGCATTGGCCTGGTGGAGCACGAACACGTCGATCTCCGGGAGGGTCAGTCCGGCCCGGTTCACGACCGCCGCGATGCTCTCCTCGGCCAGCCGGATCGCCCACTTGAACACCGCCCGGCCGTCCATCTGCATGAACTGGGCCCGTTCGGCGATTCCCTCGGCCGAGACCGGCCGCCGGGACCCGCTCATCGGGCAGGCCAGGAGCCCGGCTCCGCGACCGTCGGACCCCAGAGCGAAGGCGAGCAGGCCTCGCTCCCGCCCCGGTGCGGTCGGCCCGATCGCCTCGAGGAGCACGGCCCCGGCACCGTCGCCGAATAGGGGCCAGGTCTTGATGTCTTCGGGGTCGATAACCCGGGAGTTGGTGTCGGCACCAATGACGAGTGGCAGCTGGCTCGTGCCTGCGACCACGAACTGGGCGGCCGTCACCAGCGAGTAGGCGAAGCCCGCGCAGGCCGCCGTGACGTCGAGCGCCGGAGCGTCGAGCCCAAGCGACTCCTGCACGATGCAGGCGGTCGACGGGATGCACATGTCGGGCGTGAAGGTGCCGAGCACGAGGAGATCGACGTCGGCCGGGGCCCGCCCCGCCTGCTCGATCGCCCGTCGGCCGGCGCTGGCCGCCAGATCACTCGTGGCCATCTCCGGCGGAGCATGCCGCCGCTCGCGGATCCCCGAACGGGCCAGGATCCACTCCTGATCGCATCCCAGCCGGGCCAGGTCGGCGTTCGTCACCACCTGATCGGGCACGGCGCTACCCACCCCGGCGAGGCGGAATCCAACAGCGCGGCCGAAGCGAGACGGCCGCGGCGAGGTGAGGATGTCGGACATGCACGTCAGGCCGGGTTAGGGCACAGGCTCGGGAACGGGAGCGGCGGCGTCGGCCGCCTTGGCCTGGATGACGTCCGCCTTGCTCAGGCGAATCTTTGCATATTCCTCGTCGGAGACGACGTAATACCAGTCGGCAAAGCGATCGTTGAGCTCCCGCACCCGCTTCTTGGCGGCAGTGAGCTTGCCGTCGTAATCCTCTTGGGCGAGCCGATTCTCCCGCTCGATCCGGCGCCGCTCCTCGAGCGCCGCCTGCGCCTTGGCCTCGGCCTCATCGGCTTTCTCCAGGGCTGCCGCGGCGGACGCATCACCACCCCGCGACTCGTCGCCGGCGTCGGCTGCCTCACCGTCGGTCGCCTTCGCTTCGTCGCTGGAGGCCTGTTCCTCATTCTCGCCCGCCGCGGCAGGAACCGCCGGCACTTCAGGCAACGGCTTGAGTTCCGGCTTCTCGACCAGCCCCTCATTAAGCCGCGCAAGGACGAACAAATACCGGCCATTCGTCTCGGTCGAACCCTCCCCCGCCGTCTTCGCTTCGCTGTCACTCCCGGCGACCGTGGTCGCGTTGCCGAACCGGAGCAGGTATTCCACGCCGTCCTTCATTCCGATCACCGTCTCGCCGCTCGACGACAGCACCTCACCCGACTGAAACGGGAAGAAGCCCCGCTGAGCCAGCGACAGCACGGCCTCCTGGTCACCCGTGAAGGCCGCCTCAGCCTTGAGATCGGCGCTCAGGCCGGTCGGCTTTCGCACCACGTCGACGATCGTGAGGTCGCCGAGCGCATTCCGCAGATCGTTGAGCTTGGTGCTTGCCAGTTCCTCTCCCTCGCCGAGCGACTTCTCCTCGGCCTCGCCCTTGGGGGAGAAATCCTGCAACGTGACCAGCGACCACTTCGCCTCACGATCGTCGTAGGCCAGTTCGATCAGACTCCTGCGGTCTTGTGACACAGCCAGCCCGCCGCTCCCTGGATCGACCTCGAACGAACAGGTCGAATCGTCGACCGTGAGCCGGCGGATGTCCCAGGGCGAGAGCTTCAGAAGATCTTTCTCGATCCAGTCGTCGAACTTCGTGGTGAACTTCGACGTGTCGAGTTCCACCCGGTAGACGGGATCCTGGCCGGCCTTTCGTACGAACCGCAGCGTGCGGCCGCCTGCCCCCGCTCCGCCGGGCCGCTTGTCTTCCTTGCCTACGATCAGCCGGGCGAGCTTGTTGCCCGACGCGTCGCGAATCTCCACCAGCTGCCCGACGCCCGTCGCTCCGACCTCAACCTTCTCCGCGTCGGGCTCGATCACCCCGTAGACCTCGTGGTCGCCGGGCGACGTGCTCACCACGTCGAGGATCGGCCGATCGATCAACTCCGTGGCGGCCGCCGCGAGCTGGTCTTTGGCGTCTGCCGGGTAGTTCTGCTGGGCCGGCAACACCCAGACACCACCGGCCTTCACGACCTTGAAGGGAAGGAGCGTGGCGGTGTCCTCGTCGAAGGACACGATCTCGAGGCTGGCAGCCTTGGAGGCGTCGGAGAGTTCCGGGAACAGCACCGTGGCGGCCGTCGCCTCCGCGGCCGGTTCACGTTGGCGGAGCTTCGGCTGCAGCTGCAGCCAGCTGCCGACGGCGAGCAGCGCGAGCCCCCCGGCGAGGAAGGCTATGGTTCGCCCCAGCACCGACGTGCCGCCGGCGGGCTTCCGACCGCTGTCCATTCGCTCCACACTCATGCCGCTTCCTCCCTCACCTGAGTCTCGATGACGCCACGCCTTCCCGCTCCTGGGCGCGTCGGCGAAAGAACACGAAGAAGGCCACCACCAGCGGTGGAATCGGCGGCAGCAGCACCGCCAGCCACTTCTGCCGGTCCTGCTCGCGGCGGATCGTGGCGTCGAGCTGCCGCTCCACCGACTCGACCTCGGCGTCTCGCCGCCGCCGCAGCTGTTCGATCTTGGTGTCGAGCTTCCGCTGCGCCAGCCGCTGGCTGCTGGCAAGCTGCTGGATCGCCTGCATGGCCGCCTGCCGATCCCCTCCGCCCTGCTCCTCCATCTTCTTGATCTTGTCCTCGAAGGCTCCGATCTCCTTCTTCATCGCCTCGTTGGCCGTCCGCTCCGCCTCGTCGAACTCGGCGATGAAGGCCGCTCGCTTCTCCTCCGCCTCCGCCCGGGAATCGGCCACCGCGTCTTCGATCCGCTCGAGCGTGCGATGCTTGGGCTTACGCTTACGAATCTCGACGAACCGATCGTCTCCGGCCAGCGAATCGAGCACGTTGAGCGCAAACTCCACGTTGTCGAAGTCGAGCCCGAAGACCTCGTCGGGCCGGGTGCGGAGGCCGAAGATTCGGCCGTCGAGCAGATCGATGTCGGCCACGACCACGGCCCGCACCGGCTTGGCGGCTGCAGCCTGCTCTTGATCGCCTCCAGCGGTGGCAGCCGCCTCGGGCTGCTTGTCCTTGGTTCCTTCCACGAGCACGGCGAGCACGAGCGACTTTTCCGCCCGCCGCTCGAAGATCTGGAGCTGTCGCATGTCGCCGCGGCCCAGCAGCCGCTCGACCTCATCCACCTCGATCGTGCCCGAACGATCGGCCACGGTCCGAACCAGCGGGGTCCAGGTCACGTCGGCCCCATCGATCTTGTCGAGTCCACCGGGGAAGGGAAACAAGACCTCCTGCAGGCCCGCCGTGGCCGGGATCTGCTGATTGAAACCAGGCTCGGCCCCTTCGAGATTGGCGTCGATGAACACGAATTCAGCCGGCAGTTCGAGCTTGAGGTGGGGGTTGTAGTCCTGATAGACGATCGAGGGCGAGGTGCCCATCTGCCCCATCGCGGGTCGGCCACCGACGGCCTCCAGCCGCGTGCCGAGCGCCTCCCAGAGGAGATTGATGTCGCCCTTGGGCTGGCCCTGCTGGCCAAACATCGCCATCGGCCCACCCGGACCGCGCCGAGGCTGCGAGGTGCCGGGCACGCCCTGCATCAACACCGGCAACGGATCCTCGAAGATCGCTACCGGCTGCCCTGCCTTGACGGCCTCGACGAAATGAACCATCTGCTCCGGCCCCAGCGACGACGGCTGCACGGCGAGCAGCACATCGAAGGTTTCGGTGATCGGGGCCGAGGCGTCGACCTGGACCACCTCGTATTGCTTCTCGAGTTCGTCGACGAGCGGCTGCCGAGGACGAGCCTGGCCGCCCATCATGTCAAAGCCGCCGAACAGTTCCGCGTCGGTCGTGAGCAGCCCCAGCCGCTTTCGCCGCTGCTGCTGGGCCGCGGTGCAGACGGAACGGATCACCTCGTATTCGACGGGCGTGCCCTTGTCGAAGAACGGCACGACCACTTTCTCCAGGCCGCTGATAAAGGCGCAGCCGAGGAAGATTTCTTCCTCGCGATAGGCACCTCGAACCCGCGACAGCACCGTCACTGGCTCGATGCCGAACTGCTGGGAGGCGAGCGCGGCGGCCTCTGTCTTGGGTTCGGTCGGAATCACCTCGACCGCCACCTTGCCCCGGCCGAGGCGTTCCACCTGCCGGAGGGTGTTGAGCAGATTGAGCCGGGTCTGGGTGTAGTCCTCGGGCACCGTGGGGCTCACGTAGGCCTTCACCGAAACCGGCCGATTGGTTTCGAGGGCCGCGAGCAGTTGGCGGGTCTGGGGGGCCAGCGAACTGATCCGCTCCGCCGACAGGTCGGCCCGCACGTCCACCGACCGGCAGACGAGCGCCAGCCCCGCTGCTCCGGCCGCGAGGCCGGCAGTGCGGGCGAGATAGTGCAACCCGAGCCCCGCCCCATCCCGGCGACCAGCCCAATGCCGGCGGCCGATCAGCACCATCGCCAGGTAGAGACAGACGGCCGTGATTCCGAGGAAGTAGGCGATCGAGGACAGGCTGACGATCCCCCGGCCGAAGTCGGCGAAGTGCTCGGCCAGGCTCCAGGACTTGACCCAAGCCGCCGGCCCCGGCGCCATGACGGCGCTCGCCCGGTCGGCGAGCGCGAGCGGGGCGTTGAACAGCACACCCAGAATGAAGCCCACCGTGAGGTTGCTCGTGAGGAAACTGGCCACCATGCCGATGGCGAGCATGGCCAAGCCCGTGAACCAGTAGCCCACATAGTTGGCGAAAAAGAGCCCTGCATCGGGAGTGCCCCAACTCAGCAGGATGATCAGATTGCAGAGACAGGAGAACAGCAGGGCCACCGTGAAGATTCCGACCGTGGCCAGGTATTTCCCGAACACCACCTCCCAGTCGCTGGCGGGAATCGTCAGCAGGAGTTCGTCCGTGCCCTGCCGCCGCTCGTCGGCCCAGACGCTCATCGTGATCGCCGGCACGAACACCAGCAGGATCGAGGGAAGGTAGCGGTTGAGTTGGTCGAGGTTCGCGAGATTCGCGTTGAAGAACTCCGGAGGCCAGAAGGCCGCCAACGACCCGAGCAGCACGAACACGCAGATGAAGACGTAGCCCGTGGGATTCGAGAAATAGGCGACGAAATTCCGCTTGAACACCGCGTCCAGAACGTGCCACTTCATCGGTGTGTGTTCCTCGACCAGAAAACCGAGCCAAAAAACGAGAACTTGAACGCTATCGCCGGGATCCGGCCCCGGGCATCCGCCGGCCGCACCTCGTTCACGTCGACCGGGTGAGTTCGTGGAACCGGTCGTCGAGGCTGCGGCCGTCTCGCCGCAGATCGGCCGGGCTGCCGTCGAACCGGAGCCGTCCGTCCGAGATGAGGATCACTCGGTCGGCCAACGCTTCCACCTCCTGAAGGATGTGGGTCGAGAGCAGAATTGTCTTCCGCTCGCCGAGCCGCCGGATCGTCTCCCGCATCTCACGGATCTGATTCGGGTCGAGGCCGCTCGTCGGCTCGTCCAAAATCAACACGTCGGGCTCGTGGAGCAGCACCTGCGCCATGCCCACCCGCTGGCGATAGCCCTTCGAGAGCTTGCCGATCGCCTTGCCGATCACACTCCCGAGCTCGCACTGCTTCACGACCGCTTCCACCCGCTCCCGCTTGCGGCTGCCGGTGAGCCCTCGGGCGTCGGCAAAAAATTCGAGCAGGCTCCGGGGGGTCATGTCGGGATAGAGCGGGCCGTTCTCCGGCAGATAGCCCAGCCGTTCGGCACCCGCGAGCCTGTCGGTCGCCATGTCGTGGCCGCCGATCAGGGCCCGGCCCTCCGATGGGGCCAGGTAGCCGGTCAGAATCTTCATCGTCGTGCTCTTGCCCGCGCCGTTGGGCCCGAGAAAGGCGACGATCTCGCCCCGCGGAATGCGGAACGAGATGTCCTGGATGGCAATGAATTCGCCGTAGAACTTCGAGAGGCCATCGGCCTCGATCATCGCCTCGAAGGCGGAGTCCTTGCCGGAATCGGTCATGGAGTCTCGCTGGGGTGCGGGGCGTGACGGAACAACCGCCTGTATTGTTTCCGGATCGCCCGGAAGCGGCAATCCCCGTTGCCCCGCGACGCCTCAGGGCAGCGGGAGCGGACGGACGAGCGGGCCGGGGACTCCCCGCTGCCAGGCCACGTGGGCCACCCACTCCGGGCAGGCCATCGGGTGGTCCCCCCGGTGATGGACGCCCCGGGTTTCCTCCCGCTCGATCGCCGCCGCGATCATCAGACGGGCCACCTGAAGCATGTTCTGGAGTTGCCACCCCTGTGGGTCGGCGAACTGCCGCGGCAGGACGTAGCGGCACCAGCCCTCGACCGCCTCGAGGGCCTCGCGGAGCGACGAGCCGGTTCGCTCCACCCCCACCTGCCGCCACATCAGCGCCCGGAGCGAATTGCGGATGTCGGCCAGGTCGAGCGATTCGTCGCCGCGTGGCTCATCGGTCCGCGGATTGGCGATCGCCGGCACGCAGAAGCAGTCGCCGTCCGGCCCTTCCGCGAGGATTTCGGCCGCGGCGGCCGCGCCTGACCGGGCACCGTAGACGAGCCCCTCGAGCAGGCTGTTACTGGCCAGGCGATTCGCGCCGTGCAGGCCGCTGGACGTCACCTCGCCCGCCGCGAACAGGCCGGGGAGGCTGGTTTTGCCCGCCGCATCCACCGTCACCCCGCCGATCATGTAGTGCGCACCCGGACGCACCGGAATCCGATCTCGGGCCAGGTCGAGCCCGAACGTCCGGCAGAGTTCCGCCATTCCGGGAAACTTCTGGTGAACCATCGCCGGATCGAGATGCGAGAGATCGAGGTAGACGTTGGCATGCCTGGTCCGCTGCATCACGACGGTGATCGCCCGCGAGACCACGTCGCGGGGCGCGAGTTCGGCCCGGTCGTCGAACTCGGGCATGAATCGTCGGCCTTCCCGGTCCACCAGATGGGCGCCCGCGCCTCGGACGGCCTCCGTGATCAGGCTTCGGGCACCACCCGCGATGTAGAGCACCGTCGGATGAAACTGCATGAACTCCATGTCTCGCAGTTCCGCCCCCGCCCGCCAGGCCAGGGCCATCCCGTCACCGCTGGCCCCGGGCGGATTGGTCGACTCGCGATAGAGCTGCCCGGCACCGCCGGTAGCGAGGATCGTGCGGCGAGCCCAGATGAGCGTCTTGCCGTGGGCTGGGTTCCAGACGAGCGCCCCCCGACAGCGACCCGCATCGGTGACGAGGTCGATCGTGAAGGTGTCGGGCCAGACCTCGAGGTTGGCCGCCTGCCGGGCTCGTTCGATCACCGCCCGCATCACCTCTCGGCCCGTGGCGTCACCGAGCGCGTGGACGATCCGGTGGTGGCTGTGGCCGCCCTCCCGGCCGAGTTCGAGGCCGTCGGCGTTCTGATCAAACCGGGTCCCCCAGGCGATGAGCTCACCGATCCTGGCCGGAGCCTCTCGGACGACCGCATCGACGACGTCGGGATGGCAGAGGCCCCCACCGGCCGTGAGCGTGTCGGCCACGTGGTTGTCGAACCGATCCTCGGGATCGACGACGCCGGCGATGCCCCCTTGGGCCCATTGGCTCGACGAGGTTCGGAGATCCTCTTTTGTGATCACCGTGACGGAGAGCCGTGGATCGACGGCCAGGGCCGCCCTCAGACCGGCGAGTCCGCCGCCGAGAATCAGCACGTCGGTGAAGCAGTGAGGCACCCGCTTGGGGCCGAACGCCACGAGGTAGCGCGGCCCTTCAACGCCGTCGCTCATGGAACGCTCGTGCCCTGCATGAATGCCTTGAACTGCTCGCGATAATCGTTCGGTGGCCTCGTTCTGCGACCTTCCGCCTGCCCGCCACGGACGTCGGCCGGAACGTCGGCAGACCGCCGCACGCCTTCGGGCCGCAGGCCGAGGCTGCGCACCGCGCGGTCGAACTCGCCCCGTTGGCCGGGATCGTCGCTCTGGGCCATCCGCTGCATCGCCTCCCAGCGATTCAAGAATGCCAACGCCTGTTCGCGGGTCCAGCCGAGCTCGTCGAGCACATCATTGCGGCCTTCCTCGAGCGAGCGTCGCAGGTGCTCGATCGCGAGATTCGCGGCGTTCCGCGCCTGCTCGGCCGACTGCGCCGCCCACTCCATGTCGCGACGTTCGAGCGGTTTGGCCCCCATCTGCTCGCCGCGGCCGCCACCAGCTGATCCGCCAGTACCGACCGAACCCTCGGCCGCCCCCTCCGCACCCTCCTGGCC
>CAYVNX010000067.1:0-16038 GCA_964453165.1 uncultured Candidatus Kuenenia sp.
TCTTGGCCTTCTCGCAGGCCTCCTGGAGCCGCTGCATCGCCATCGCGTCCTTCCGTAGGTCGATCCCCTGCTCCCGCTGAAACTGGTCGGCGACGTGGTTGATCAGCGCCTGGTCGAAATCGTCGCCACCGAGGTGCGTGTCGCCATTGGTGCTGATCACCTGGAAGACGCCGTCCTTCGAGACGTCGAGCACGGAGACGTCGAAGGTGCCTCCGCCAAGGTCGAATACGACGATTTTCTCGTCCTTCTGCTTGTCGAGACCGTAGGCGAGCGCTGCGGCCGTCGGCTCGTTCACGATCCGCATCACTTCGAGCCCGGCGATCTGACCGGCATCTTTCGTGGCCTGCCGTTGGGCGTCATTGAAGTAGGCCGGGACGGTGATCACCGCCTTGTTGACCTTATGGCCGAGGTAGCTCTCCGCCGATTCCTTGAGCGCCCGCAGGACTTTGGCCGACACCTCAGGCGGGGTGAACTCCTTGTCGCCGGCCTTGACCTTCACGTAATCGTCGGGGCCTCCGACGACCTCGTAGGGCACCATCTTTTCCTCGGAGGCCACCTCGTTGTGCCGCCGACCCATGAACCGCTTGATCGAATAGATCGTCCGCTTGGGGTTCGTGACCGCCTGCCGACGGGCGATATCGCCGACGAGCGTCTCGCCCTTGTCGTTGAAGGCGACCACGCTCGGCGTGAGGCGATTGCCCTCCTTGTTCGCGATCACCTTGGGCTCCTTGCCCTCCATGACGGCCACGACTGAGTTGGTCGTTCCCAGGTCGATGCCGATGATCTTTTCGCCCTGCTTCGTCGCCATGATTTCGTTACCCTTTCCCGTTTCAGGTGCCGGCCCGGCTACGCCCGGCGGCGTGGTGAACCGTCGTTGTCGCGGCTCCGGCTCGCCAATTCGTGCGCGGGCCGAAGCATGCGGGAGAGGGGATGCAAAGACCGTGCCAACCGGCCCGGCTCGAGCGCGAGCCAGACCACCCGCTGCTCCCAACAAGAAAAAACCGCTGAATCGCCCCAATTGTGGGGCTTTTTCCCGAGTGTAGAGTTTTGGGATCGTCGCTCGGGTACGCTGGCCCGTCTCGAGTGACCTGCCATTTTGGCCGTCTCAGCGTGGCCCTTGTGATGACTTCGCCCGGTTCTCCCCGAAAATCTGACAGTTCCCGCAAGCCCTCGCTGGCCACGCTCCGCTCTCAGATCGATCGGATCGATCGGGAACTCGTCGCCCTCATGAACGACCGGGCCGGCGTGGCCCGCGAGATCGGGCACATCAAGCAGACCTCCGGCCAACAGACCTACGACCCGTCGCGTGAGGAGACGGTCCTGGAGCGGGTCGCCGCGGCCAATGCCGGCCCCCTTGCCGACGACAGCCTCAAGGCGATTTTCCGAGAACTAATCTCAGGTTCGCGGGCGATCGAGCAGCACCTTCGCGTCGCCCATCTCGGCCCGGCTTGGACCTACAGCCATCTCGCGGCGTTGCACCGCTTCGGCAGTTCCGTCGACTTCGTGCCGGTCGCCAGCATCTCGGCCGCCTTCGAAGAGGTCAACGCCGGTCATTCTCACTATGGCGTCGTGCCCCTGGAGAACTCCACCGATGGGCGAATCGCCGATACGCTCGATAACCTGTCGCGACTTCCGGTCAAGATTTGTGCCGAGGTGCCGCTGCGAATCCATCACACCTTGCTTGCCACCTGTGATCGGTCGGCCATTCGTGAGGTGTACAGCCGGCCGCAGGCCCTGTCGCAGTGCCGCAACTGGCTCGCCCGCCACCTGCCATCCGCCCGCCTCGTGGAGGTGACCAGCACGAGCGCGGCTGCCGAGATGGCGGCCAAGAGGTCCGACGCAGCAGCGATCGCCAGCCGTCAGGCAGGCGTGCACTACGGCCTCGACGTGTTGGCGGAGGAGATCGAGGACGTCGCCGGGAACACCACCCGATTCGCCGTCATCGGCCACACCGACGCCGGGCGAACCGGCAAGGACAAGACCTCGCTGATGTTCGAGATCGAGCATCGCCCCGGCGGTCTGGCCGATGCCCTGGCGATTCCCAAGCGGCAGAAGCTGAACCTTACGTGGATCGAGTCGTTTCCCCTGCCCGGGGAAGACCGCGGCTACATCTTTTTCGTGGAATTGGAGGGGCACCGTTCCGATCTCCGTGTCCGGCGTGCCATCGCCAGCCTCGAGAAGCGCTGCAAGCGAGTGGTCTGCCTCGGCTCGTATGCGGCAGCCGCTCCGGTCGGCTGAGGCCGCGGTTCACCAGACGCGGCGGATCTCGGCCAGGTGCCGCTTCAGCAACCGCCAGCGGTAGTGCCAGACGGTTTCGCGTGACGCCTTGGAAAAACCAGCGGCGATCGCCGCCCGCACGGCGGCCTCAAAGGCGGGCAGCAGTTCCGGATACCCCGCGAAATCGGAGGCCGTCGCTGGCGAAACGACCTCGGCAGCCGACTTCCCCACGATCGGACTTCCGCTGACGATCTTTCGCATGACCCGCAGTCCATACGCTTGCATCGCCGCGGGCGGCCCGGCGAGGCGAGTCGTGGTGACATTCTCCCGGCGGGACTCCACGAAGGAGTGATCGCGATCGGTCGCCAGGCGGAGAATCGCCGCGGCCAGCGCCTCCGGCGGGGTTTCCTCCAGGGTGAGGAACCGCGCGCCATACCTGGAAAAAAATTGCTCCTCGATTCGCTGCTGGTGGAAGAAATCGGCCGCCCAGGCTTCGAGGTCGTACTGCTCGCGAAAGAAAAACCCGAGTTCGCCGTCGAGCCGGGCCATCACCTGCGACCGGGCGAGGTCGGCAGGATTGCGACGCACATACAGCAGGCGGGTTTCGTCTCCGGTCATCCGGCGATAGCGACGGAGCATCGCTACGAGGCGTCGCCGAATCATCGGCCCCCGAAAATTCTCACTCGACAGGAAGAGGGTGTCGCAGGTTCGCCGCTCGGCCTCGGCTCGGGCGGCCATCACCCATTCGAGGACCGACTCAGGCCCGGCCTTGACGAGGAGCGTGGCAAGGTCGGCATGCTGGCCTTGAAACTCCGCAGCCTCGAGCGTGGGGGGATACCAGACGCCTACCTCGGCCAGGCGACCACGGTTGGCTACGACTGCGCGCTGCACACTCGTGCTGCCCGTCTTGTGCGGACCGACATGCACGGCCAGGCGAATCGGCATGTGCGATGGCATCCGCTGGGAGTCCCGAACCGTCCCCGATCAAGCGCCGATCAGCCGCTTCATCTCCCGGACGGCTTCCGTCATGCCGACGAAGATCGATCGGGCCACGATCGAGTGGCCGATGTTGAGCTCGCCCATCCCCTCCAGCCGGGCCACTGGCACCACGTTGCGGTAGGTGAGGCCGTGGCCGGAAGCCAGCTCCAGACCGGCCTGCCGCACCATCTGACCGGCCCTTGCGAGTTCGACGAGTCGGCTCTGGCGAGCCTGATGGTCCGTCGCGTTGGCATAGCAGCCGGTGTGGAGTTCCACCGCATCGGCTGCGAGCGACACTGCCACGTCGATCTGCCGGGGGCACGGATCGATGAAGAGCGAGACCACGATCCCCGCCTCGCGCAGCCGTGTCATGGCCTCTGCGATTGGGCCTCGATGGGAAAGCACGTCGAGCCCGCCTTCGGTCGTTACCTCTTCCCGCCGCTCCGGCACGAGCGTGACCTGGTCGGGGCGAACCTTGCAGGCGATCCCGATCATTTCCTGGGCCACGGCGCACTCGAGGTTGAGCTTCACCTGGACGGTACGGCGCAGCACCTCCAGGTCGCGGTCCTGGATATGCCGTCGGTCCTCCCTCAGATGGACCGTGATTGCGTCGGCGCCCCCGAGTTCGGCGGCGGCCGCCGCCCAGACCGGATCAGGCTCCACCGTCCGGCGGGCCTGCCGGACGGTGGCGACATGATCGATGTTGACTCCCAGGCTGGCCATGAGCTGAAGCGTGCCCCGAGAGTCAGTCCTTTTTCAAGAGCACCACCCTGTTCCCGCTTGGCGTGCGAATCTGGAGCAGAATTCCCTCCTCGGCTGACTGCCCCTCGACCGCCGCGGCAAACTCGGAAATCGAGCTCACGGAGGTCCGCCCGACCTTGCGAACCAGCATTCCCGGTCCGATGCCCGCCTCCGCCGCTAGGCCGTCGTCATCCACTCGGTCGACGAGCACGCCGGCGAAATCGGCGTAGGCATCTTCGGCGACCGATTCCTTGTCTCGCACTTCAAGGCCGAATTCTTCCGTGTAGAAGGTTTCGGCTCCCGCGTCCAACGCTCGGCGCGGTGCGGACTGACCGGCCGCGAGGTCGGTTGGCAGCGGCTTCACGTTCACTCGCAGCGTGAGTGACTTCCCGTCACGGTACACGGTGAGGCTGTGCGGCTGCCCGATCTCCGCCCGCTCCACGAGCTCCTGGAGCGAACGGGTGCCGCTGATCGACTGGTCGTCGAAGCCGGTGATCACGTCGAGCGGCTGCACTCCGGCGGCCGCGGCCGGGGAATCGGGCACCACGTCGTTGACGAGGACGCCTCCTCGGTCTTTGACCCCGAGTTTCTCGGCCATGCGACGGTCGAGCGGCCCCATCTGCACGCCAATGAAGGCCCGCTCAACGGTCCCCTTGTCGATCAACTGGCCGGTCACCCACTTGGCAAGATTGACGGGAATCGCGAATCCGATCCCCTGATACCCACCGCTGTTCGAAGCAATCGCCGTGTTGATGCCGACGACCTCCCCGGCCAGGTTCACCAGCGGACCTCCGGAATTGCCGGGGTTGATCGCGGCGTCGGTCTGGAGAAACTGGGCCCGGCGGATCGAACCCAACTCGCGGCCCTTGCCGCTGATGATTCCAGCGCTCACGGTCGTCTCGAGCTCGAAGGGATTGCCGATCGCAATCACCCAATCGCCGATCGACAGTTTGTCGGAGTCGCCCAACTTGGCCACCGGCAGGCCGCGGGCATCGGCAAGCTTGACCACCGCGAGGTCGCTGTCGGGATCCGTCTTGATCTCGATGGCCTTGAATTCCCGGCCGTCCGAGAGTTCCACGACAACCTCATCCGCCCCTTCGACCACGTGGTTGTTGGTGATCACGAGGCCGTCGTCGGAGACGATCACGCCGGAACCGACCCCGGCCCGCCCGGGCATCCGGCCCTCGGGCATGTTGAACTCGAAGCCTTCGGGAAGCCCCTCCGGAAACATGTCCTCAAAGGGCGTCCCTTCGAATGGGTTGGCTCGGCCCTCCGGTCGCTTGCCCCTGGCCCGCTTGGGCTTCACCTCGCTGCGAACCACCACCACGCTGGGCGTGGCGATTTCGGCTGCGTGGCGAAAGGCGGTGGAGAGCGCGTTGGCGTGCATCAAAGCCTGAGCGGTGGCGATCGAGTCGTCGGCCTTGGCCGAGGGCGTGACCAATGCTCCGAGTGCGGCAGCCGAGGCCGCAGCCATCGCGGTGCAGAGAATGCAAAACCGGCGGTTGCTGCCGGTCGCGGGCCGGCTGGCAACGGTCATAGGCGACATCGTCGAGAACATGCAAAAACCTCTTCGGGCTGAAGAACACATCGAAATCAAACGATCATACGGGGTCATGCCAACCGATCCGGAGCGGCCGGCCCGCTCCAGGGCAGACCTCCGGCCGGAAGGCCGCGTTCGCGTCATTCTCCGTGATACGTACCGAGTCGGAGAACGGTTCGCCGAAACGAAAAACACATGCTTCACGTTGACAGTTCGGGCGGGTAGCCCGTAGGGTGCCCGGAAAGAGGGGTGTTCGCCATGGCCAGCCAGGATTCCGCGGCTTCGACCGGGGCGGAGATCGACATCGCCGAGTGCGAGCGGCGAATAGGACACCATTTCTCCGGCCCCGACCTCCTCGTGGCCGCGATGACCCACGCCTCGGGCGCCCGCCACCGGCTGGCCTCCAACGAGCGGCTCGAGTTCCTCGGCGACGCCATCCTGGGCTTTCTTGTCTGCGAATGGCTCTTTCACCAGTTTCCGGAATCGCTCGAGGGCGATCTGACCAAGATCAAGTCGGTCGTGGTCAGCCGTGACACCTGCAGTCGCCTGGCCCGGCAGCTCGGGCTGGCGGAATTCGTGATTGTGGGCAAAGGGCTCGCGTCAAGCCAGGCGGTGCCAGAGTCGGTGCTCTCCGACATGTTCGAGGCCGTCGTCGCCGCCCTGTATCTCGACGGAGGCATGGACGTGGCCCGCCCTTTCGTTGAACGGCTGCTGGCCCCGGAGATCGCCAAGGTGGCATCCGGGGAGCTCGGATCAAACCACAAGTCCCTGCTCCAGCAGCTGGCGCAGCGGGATTTCGGCCTGACGCCTACCTACGAGGTGCTGGCCGAGGAAGGCCCGGATCACAGCAAGAATTTCCACGTGGCCGCTCAGATCGGCACGCGACGCTACTCACCGGCCTGGGGACGCAACAAGAAGGAAGCGGAGCAGCGGGCCGCGTCGAACGCGATCAACGAACTCACAGACAAGCCTGCCGCGGCACCCCGTTTGCCGTAACGAGGGGATCGGCGAACCCGCGCGGAATATGGGGTCGTATCCTCGCCCGCGTGCCCAGTTCAGGCAGAAGCATGGGTGGGCTGACGGCGGCGGCCGGTCCGGAGCATGTCGATCGTGACCGGCCCGACGAGGTAGCCCGCGGCGGCGGAAGCCAAGGACCGCTGCTCATCCTCGAGCCGATACGAATCGGAGACCATGAACACTCCCGACCGCATACCCTCCCCCAGATGGTCGAGGGAGATGTGAGCGCCGCCGAGGAGCGGATCGACCGCTCCCTGCGACACATAGGGCATCAGAATGTCAAGCAGATCGAACCCTGACATGTCGGGCAACTCGCCCGCAACCAGCCAGAGATCGGCCCGGAATCGACGCGCGAGCCGAACCGCCGACTGACCGTCGACGCAGAAGTGGAGCCCCACCTCGCCGGCCTCGGCGGCAGCGATGAAGTCGGCGTACTTATCGCAGGCCGAATCGACGATCACGATTTCCTTGATACCGACCGCCGGACGGACGGTGGAAGCGGCGGAATCGTTGTCAAAAGACTGCTGATTGGGCGAATTCATGGCTCGAAACCTCTTCTAACAGGTCAACCTGGCAAGGCCTGGCGTCGACACCATGTCGGACGCTCGACATCAAAAACCATCCCGTGCCCGACGGGGCGCAGCGATGCTGCGGCCCGTCAGACCAGGGAAACGATCGACAAAAACACCACGATCGGCAGGGAACAGAGGAGCAGGTCACCCTGCGTCAAATCCCAACCGCTGACCCCATGGCGACCATGAGGCGAACCGCGGCCGCTGAAGCGCATTTCGCACTCTCCTTTCAGGACGTCATCACACGATCTCCTCGACGAAGGCAGGCCTTCGCCGCGAACCATTTCTCAAGTCACAGACCCCCAACGCTCCACGAGGACATCCTCAGGGAGAGCCGGTTTCGGTCCGCGAGCCACATCGGGCGCCAGGGACTGGCAGGTGCCAGATCCTTGTCCGCTGGAGGAAATAGATTGCATTTGCCGTGCCAAAGCGGATGAAATCCGAGGTCCCTGAGTGATTTCTCCAGAAAAACCTGTTTTTTCAGGCGAAAACATACTTTTCGCCGTCCCCCGCCCAGGCCCGGCATCTGGGCAATCCAGGGTGGGGGTGGAGCGATTCGCTCCACTTGGGTGGTCGCTAGCGACCAGGGGTGGAGCGAATCGCTCCACCCCCTCCCCCCGTGCGGATGGTGCTCGGACAAGCCATTCGCCCGAGGCCCGACCGGGTACACTCGGCCGCTCGAACTGGCGAAGTGGGGTACTGGGACTCGAGTCATGACGTCAGCCAACCGACGGACCTTTCTCAAGACGGCGGCAGTCGCTGCGGGGGGCATTTCAGCCGCCCCCTATCTGATCACGTCCAAGGCGCTTGGAGCCGGTGAGATCCCGCCAGCCAGCGATCGGATCGTGATGGCCGGAATCGGGCTCGGCAATCAGGGGTCGAGCGACCAGCGGCGGTTTCTCGAGAATCCCGCGGTGCAGTACGTGGCCGTCTGCGACGTGCGAACGAAGTGGCGTGACGAGGCTCGCGGCCGGGTGAACGAGCGGTATGGAAACTCGGATTGCCAGGCTCTGCTCGACTTTCGCGACCTGCTCGCTCGCGACGATATCGACGCGGTTCATATCGCCACACCCGACCACTGGCATTCCATCATGACCGTGGCGGCCTGCCGGGCCGGCAAGGACGTCTTTCTCCAGAAGCCGGAAACGCTCACGCTCGCGGAAGGCCCTGTGATGCTCGCGGCGGCCCGGCGGTATGGGAGGGTCGTGTCGGGGGGTTCGCAGCGGGTTCTCGAAGACTATCGCGGCCTCGTCGACCCCGTCTGGGCTGGCGAACTCGGGCGGATTACCTCGATCGACATCGATGCCGGTCCATCGTCGATGGAGTGTTCCCTTCCCGCCGTCGCCGCCCCCGGCGACATCGACTGGGATCTCTGGCTTGGGCCCGCTCCGTGGCAGCCCTACCATCCGGGCCGCTGCGATGGGAATTTCGGGACTGCGGGCAACAGCTGGCGGTCGTATGTCGACTACTCGGGTGGCAGTCTCACGGATTGGGGAGCCCACAACTTCGGCGGCACCCTGTTCGCCTCGGGCCTCGGCGACCTTCAGCCCGACGCGGTCGCCTGGCACGCCGATGCCCGGGGTGGGGGCTACGCGACGCTCCGCTATCCCAACGGCGTCGAAGTTCACTGCAACCGTCCGGCCGCGCTCCGGCCACACGACGCCCCGGCGACGGTGACGCATGATCGAGGCATCATTCTTCGGGGCGACGGCGAACCGGTTTCCCCGCGGGCCGTGCCGGCGTATCGAGGCGGCCGCGGCCTCCACGGCGATTTCGTCGAATCCGTGAAGTCGCGGGAACGACCCTTTCGCGACCTGGACATCGCCATCAACACGATGGTCGCAGCCCACCTCCTGGGCATCGTGCGACAGCTGCGGCGGTCGCTCACCTGGGATCGTTTGCGGCAGCAGTTTCGCGACGACCCGACGGCGAATCGTCTGCTCGACCGGGCCCGCCGCGAACCCTGGATGCTCTGACCCCGAGGAAGTGCCCCATGCCATTCGATTCCCTCGACGCCGCTTTCGCGGCCCTGGCGACCTTCGACTGGGGAGGCGATCCCACGCCGCTCTCGGACATCGAGTCGCGGGTGAGGGAGGCGGCCGCGGACGTGACCCTGGCCGGTGAACTCGAGCCGCGGCTCGCCGGCCTGCTCGCGTCCTCGGCTCCGCTGGCGGCCAAGGCCTTCGCCTGCCGGCAATTGCGTCTGATCGGGACGGCTCGCTCGGTTCCGACGCTCGCCGGGCTCTTGGCCGATCCAGACCTCTCGCACTTGGGCCGCTTCGCCCTCGAACGGATCGACGGGCCCGAGGCCGGCGAGGCACTCCGCGAGGCATTGCCTCGCGTGGGAGACGAACTCGCGATCGGCATGATTTCGTCGCTCGCGAGCCGCAGGGACGAAGCGGCGGTGCCGCTCCTCGCGTCCCTGCTGAACGGACCGGAGCCACTCGCGGTGGCGGCTGTGCTGGCGCTCGGGCGGATCGGCACGCCGGCGGCAGCTCGATTGTTGGCGGCTGCGTCGCCGGCCTCGGGCCGGTTCACCGACGCCTTGGCCGTCGCCCGGATCGCCTCCGCCGATCAGCTCCTGGCCGCGGGCGACCGGGTCGCTGCGACCGCCCTGTTTGAGGCGGTTGCCGAGACGGCAGGCGCCGCGGCAGTCACGCGGCGTTCGCGTGGCCTGCGAATCGCTGCCCAGAGCGGCCTGCTCGACTGCTTGGACGACGCGTGACGTGGCCGTCGCCGCGGCCCGCTGACCCTTTTCGTGATGAGGAAGACCGAGGCATGACCAGGATCGAAGCCGGTAGGAGCCAATCGTTGAACCCGTTCATCCTCGGGCTCGCGGCGCTGCTGCTGGCCGCGGCGGCGGCAGCGGCGGCTGAGGGAGTGCCGTCTGCGTCGGCCCGCCAGGCGGCAACGACCGTTCTCGAATTCGTGGCCACGGGCGATGCTGACATGGAAGCAGTGGCCCTCGAGCGGGTGCGGTATGGTCTGAAGGGCGGGTGGTTTACCGCTGCGGCGACCGACCGGCTCCCGGGCCTGCCGCCGGCGCGACAGGCCCGGCTCCTTACGGCCCTGGCCGATCGGGGTGACCCCGCGGCTCTGGCCGTGGCCCGATCGCTCGCGTCCTCCAGCGACGAGGCCGTCCGGATCGCGGCGGTGGAGTTGGTCGGCAGGCTGGGCGAACCCGATGACCTTCCGATGCTCCTCGCCGCCCTCGCTCGTGGCGGCCGCGACGCCGCGGTGGCACGGCGAGCGCTCATCGAGTTCCCGGCAGCCGAGGCCGTGCGAGCAGCGGCCGCGACCGCCCCCCCTGCCACCCAGGGCGTCTTGATCGAGGTTCTCGCCGATCGCCGGGATCGGCAGGCGTTGCCCATTTTCGCTGCCGCAGCCGATGGGGATCCGTCCGTCCGTCCGGCGGCGCTTGGGGCCTTGGCCCGGTTTGGGACGGCCCGAGAACTCGACGCCCTCGTCCGGTCTTTTTTTCAGACTGCCGGTGACGAGCGGAAGACCGCCGAGGCCGCCATCGTTGCAGTCTGCACCACGGGCAGTGACGCAGGGGCTGCCGCCGAAGCGCTGGTGTCGGGGTTTGCGAAGCTCGATCCCGAACTGCAGGAGGCCCTTCTTCCCGTCCTCGCCCGGGTCGGTGGCCCCGCCGTCATGGCGATTGTGGACGGCTTGGTGGCCGAGCCGTCCACCCGTCGTCGGGGGCTCGAGGCCCTCGCCCGGTGGCCCGATGCCACCGTCACGGATCGCCTGCTGGCCATCCACGCCGCCACTGATGACGCCGACGAGAAGCAGCTCATCCTCAACGCCCTGATCCGGATCGCGCCGCTCCCCGACAACAGGCTCGATGATGCCGGGCGGCTTGCCCTCCTCGAAACGACGCTCGGCCTGTGCGACCGGGCCGACGATCGAGCCCGGGTGATCGAGCGGGCCAATGCGATCCGCACCTACGAGGCCTTTCGCTTCGTCTCCGGATTTCTTGACGACCCGACCCTGGCTGATGCCGCCTGCCGGAGCGTGGTGGAACTCGCGCACCATCGCAAGCTCCGGGATGCCCACAAGGCCGAGTTCATGGCCGCGCTCGACAAGGTGCTGGCCACCTCGAAGAACCCCGAGCTTCGGGAACGGGCTACCCGGTATAAGGCAGGCCAGACCTGGGACCGCAAGCAGAAGAGCTGAGGGGTGGTACCATGAGTGGCGGCGTCAGCGACCTTTGCGGGGGATGAACCGATGCACGGTGGTTGGACTGCGGTGGGATGTCGGGTTGGAAATCCTTTGGTGACGGCCCTGCTCGCCGTGATCGGATCGGTTCCCTGCCGCGCGGAAGAGCAGGCGGAGCTGCGGGTACCCGCCTGGGTTGAGGACGCGATCTTCTACCAGGTGTTTCCCGAGCGGTTTGCCAACGGCGACCCGACGAACGACCCCACGCGAGACACTCTCGAGGCCGACGTGCCTGAGTCGTGGCAGATCTCGCCCTGGACCGGCGACTGGTATGCCCGTGACGAATGGGAAGAGCAGCTCGGCCCGGATTTCTTCGAGCACGGAGTGTTCCACCGCCGCTACGGCGGCGATCTGCAGGGCGTGATCGACCGACTCGATTACCTCCAGGATCTGGGCATAAGCGCGCTCTATCTCAATCCGGTGTTCGAGGCGCGTTCGCTCCACAAGTACGACGGCAACTCCTTCCACCATGTCGATCGGCATTTCGGGCCAGATCCTGCCGGTGACCTGGCTCTGATGGCCACCGAGACGGCCGACCCGGCGACCTGGAAGTGGACTGCCGCCGACAAGCTCTTCCTCGAACTCTTGCGGGAGGCCCATGCCCGGGGCATGCGGGTCGTGATCGACGGCGTCTTCAACCACACTGGCCGCGACTTTTTCGCGTTTACCGACGTCCGTCGGAAGGGCCGAGCCTCACCCTACGCGAGCTGGTACACGATCCACGCGGAGGACGACCCCGCCACGCCGGAGAACGAGTTTCGCTATCAGTGCTGGTGGGGCATCGACACGCTGCCCGAGTTCGCCGATACCCCCGACGGCAAGGATCTCGGGCCCGGCCCGAAGGACTACATCATGGCGATCACCCGTCGCTGGATGGATCCGGATGGCGACGGGGACCCGGCGGACGGCATCGACGGCTGGCGGCTGGACGTGGCCCGGGAGGTGCCGACCGCCTTTTGGCGCGACTGGCATGACCTCGTGCAGCGGCTCAATCCCGAGGCCTACACCGTGGCCGAGGAGTGGGACGAGGCGAGTGGCTTTTTGAATGCTGCCGACTTCGATGCCACGATGAACTACTTCGGGTTTTCGTTTCCCGTCAAGGGGTTTCTGATCGACGGCACATTGCCCGCTTCCAAGACCGTGGCCGCGTTCGAGGAGCGGCTGGCCGCCCATCCCCGTTCCCGTCGATATGCGATGCTCAACCTGATCGACGGCCACGACACCGACCGGGTCGCCTCGATGATCGTCAACGCCGCCCGGCGTCCCTACGAGCAGCCGAACCGCTATGACTTCGACATCGCGGTCTCACCGCGGCATCACGCCGACTACGACCTCCGCCAGCCGAACACCCGCGAGCGACGGATCCAGCGGATGGTGGCGTTGATGCAGCAGACCTTCGTCGGCGCGCCGATGATCTATTACGGCACTGAAACCGGCATGTGGGGGGCCGATGACCCCTGCGATCGGATGCCGATGGTCTGGCCGGGCATGCGGTTCGAGCCGCAGCAGGCCGACCCGCGGGGCCGAGTGCGGGAGCCGCAGCCGGTCGAATTCGATCAGTCCCTGTTCGCCTTCTACCGGGCGTTGATCGAGCTTCGCCGGCGACACGCCAGCCTGCGCCGTGGCGAGGTCGAATTTCTCCCCGCCGACGACGCCGCCGAGTTTCTCGCTTACGCCAGAACACTCGGGGACGAGCGGCTCCTCGTGGGTTTCAACCGCGGCGGCGCCGAGCATGCCTGGCGGGTGCCGACGCCTGCCGGTGAGAAGGTCGAGCAACTCTTCACGGCCTCGGGTGATGCGGGAAAGGTGCGGATCGTGCCGCACGGTGACACGACGACCGTGAGCCTTCCGCCGCTCGAAGCGGTGGTGCTTCGCGTCACGCGGGCCGACTGACGGCAGGGGACGGCAGATGGCCGCGTTGGTCGCTCGCGCGTCGGTTCTCACGGCCCTTCTGGTGGTCGGCTTCGGCTGCAGTGACGGCGACAGCCGCACGACGATCACGGTCTGGCATCAGTCGCGGCCCAACGAGCGGGAGTTTCTCGCGGACGAGATCGCCCGGTTCGAGGCCCAGAATCCCCTGGTGCGAGTCCGGCCGCTCTACAAGGAGACCGAGGAACTCCGCAGTGGCTTTCAGGCCGCGGCCCTGACCGGGGCCGGTCCGGAACTCGTCTACGGGCCGTCCGATGTGCTCGACACCTTCCACACGATGGGCCTGATCCAAGACCTGGGAAGGTGGCTGCCGCCGGACGAGCGGGCGGACTTCGTGGCCGGCTCCCTCACCAGCCTGCCCGCCCGCGACGACCCCGCCCGCGAGGAACTCGTGCAGATCGGCGACCGGTTTGGGAATCACCTCGCCCTGGTCTACAACCGACGGCTGCTGCCTTCGCCGCCCGAGACGACCGACGATCTCATCCGCCTGGCCGTCGAACAGACGGTCGACGAGGACGGCGACGGCCGGATCGACCGCTACGGTCTGGTCTGGAACTACACCGAGCCCTTTTTCGCCATCCCGTTCATCACCGGCTTCGGCGGCTGGGTCTTCGAAGAGCGTGAGTCGCGAGCCTCAGAGCGTGAGTCTCAGCCGCCGGAGCCCGCCCTCGACACGCCGGCGATGCGTGAGGCGCTCGGCTTCATCCGTGATCTCCGGGAAGTGCACGGTGTCTCGCCGGCCAACTGCGATTACGAGCTGGCCGACTCGCTCTTCAAGTCGGGTCGGGCGGCGATGATCGTCAACGGCGACTGGAGCTGGTCCGACTATCTGGCCGAGCCGGAACTCGACGCCGCGGTCGCGGTGCTCCCAGTGGTGTCATCGACGGGCCAGCCGATGCAGCCGATGGTCGCTCCGAAAGGGTATTCGCTCAACGTCAACGCGGCGGGGCCGGCGGCGGACGCCGCCATGGCCTTCGTCCGACACATGACGGCAGCCGACACCCAGCGCCGGCTCGTGGAGAGGCTGCGGATGCTGCCCGTGCGGCGAAGCCTCCAGGCCGACCCGCTGTTTCAGTCCGATCCGACGCTCGCCGCCTCGCAGCGGCAGCTGGAGAACGGCCGGCTGATGCCGGTCGTCACGGAGCTGCGAGCCGTCTGGGATGGGATGCGGCCCGGCTATCAGGCGGTGCTCGGCGGCAGCCTCACGCCCGCCGCCGCGGCCGAGCGGATGCAGGCGGATGCCGAGGGGTTCATCGCCACGATGCACCGGCGAATCGAGCCCGGCCCGGCCGCGACGTGGCTGACCCTCGTCGCGGGGCTCGGATTGCTCGGTCTACTCGTCTGGCAGTTGCCCACGTTCGGCCGCCTCCTGGCCGATCTGCGGGCGAACCCCACCGCCTATCTCTTCGCGTTTCCAGCCGTGTCCGTGATCTTTGCAGTGATCGTGTTTCCCTTCGTCTGGAACATCGTGCTCTCGCTCTCCGACATGTCGCTGACCCGGTTTCGCGACTGGCGGATCGTCGGCTTCCAGAACTACGCCGAGGTGCTCACCGACCCGCGGCTCTGGGGTCTCGGCGGAGTGTTTCTCAAGACGATTCTCTGGACCATCGTCAACGTGACGCTCCACGTCGCGATCGGTGTGATGCTCGCCGTGGCGCTCAACGGGCCCGTACGGGGCAAGTCGGTCTACCGCCTGCTCCTGATCATTCCCTGGGCCGTGCCCGCCTACATCACGGCCCTCACCTGGCGGGGCATGTTCGACTATGAATACGGCGCCATCAACCTCGTGCTCGGCCGCTGGCTCGGGCTCGCGCCGATCAATTGGCTGGGCGAGCCGCTGCGGGCCTTCGAGGCCTGCGTGATCACGAATGTCTGGCTGGGATTTCCCTTCATGATGGTGATCGCTCTGGGTGGGCTCCAGGGAATTCCCCAGGAACTCTACGAGGCGGCTCGGATCGACCGGGCTGGCCGCTGGCAGCAGTTCTGGCACATCACGCTGCCGCTGCTCAAGCCCGTGCTGCTCCCGGCCGCCACACTCGGGGCGATCTGGACCTTCAACAACCTGAACGTCATCTGGCTGGTCTCCAACGGCGGCGAGCCGCAGGACTCCACCCACATTCTGGTCTCCTACGTCTACAAGTCGGTCTTCAACCTCTACCGCTATGGGTATGGGGCCGCTCTTTCGATGGTGATGTTCCTGATCCTGCTCGGGATCTCCCTCGCGCTCCTGCGGCGGGGCCGGGCCACGGAAAACGTCTACGGCTGACGGAGGTGCACCATGAAAGAACCCATTCGCATCACGCTCCTGCGGCACGCTGTGCTGCTCGTGTTCGCGGCGATCGCGATCTACCCGGTGCTCAACGTGGTGTCGATCTCGCTCCGGCCGGGAGACCGGCTCCGCTCTACCGATCTGGCGATCATCCCCGCGGACTGGACCTTCGCGAGCTACGTGAAACTCTTCACGGAGCAGCCGTTTCTGCGCTGGTTGGGCAATTCCCTCGTGGTGTCGGCCGGGGTGACCCTCACCGGAGTAGCGCTCGCCTCGACCGCCGGCTATGCCTTCAGCCGGTTTCGGTTCGTCGGTCGCAAGGCCACGATGCTCGCGATCCTCACAACCCAGATGTTTCCCGCCACCATGCTGCTCTTGCCGCTCTACGTGTTGATCGCGGCGCTGGGGCTGATCGACACCTGGCTCGGGCTGATGGTCTTCTATACGGCCACCGCCCTGCCCTTCTGCGTCTGGCAGATGAAGGGCTTCTACGACACGATCTCCCCGTCGCTCGAGGAGGCCGCCCGGATCGACGGCTGCAGCCGGTTTCAGGC
>CAYVNX010000068.1:0-15913 GCA_964453165.1 uncultured Candidatus Kuenenia sp.
TCATCACGTTCTCGGCCCGGTCCTTGTCGCTGGCCGCGAGGTCGGCGCCGGCGTAAAAATCGGCCTCGGGGCTGGCGAGCACCCGCCGTGTGCCCTTGATGGGATGCATCCGCACGACCCCCTGCCGCACCTGGAGGAACCGCTCCGGAGACATGCTCACAAGATGCGGGCCGCCCCGTTCCAGTTCGAAGCAGGCGGCGAACGGGGCGGGATTGAGCCGCCGCGCGGTGCGGTGGAGTTCGACGGGATCGATTGTCCCGGCCGTGGTCAGCCGTTGGGCGAGGTTGGCCTGGAAGATGTCGCCGGCCAGCACGGCATCGATGCCGGCCTGCACCATCGCCAGGTAGCGATCGCGGGGATGGGAGGTGTGGATGGCCGGCCGGGTGGGCAGCGACTCGTCTGCGGGAAGCGCGGCGGGACCCGCCGGGGCCGGCCGGGGAACCGCCTTGGAGGCCGGCTGGGGAGCCAGGAACGAGGCCAGCCGCTCGCCCGCTCGCCTGCGACGGGCTTCTGGACCCCGGGCAGGTACGCCCTGCGAGAGGAACCAGCCGTGGCCGCGGTCGTGGTCGTAGGCGAAGACGACGTCGTAGAGATGGAGGGAGACGAGCGGCACGCGTGGTAAGGCCGCAGGCGGACTCGGGCAGCCGAGCACCGCCAGGCCAGCGTCGTAGGAAATCAGCCCGGCCAGGCCGCCTTGAAACGGGGGCAGGCCCGGGATTGTTGGAGTCGCGAGTTCGGCCAGGAGCTGACGGAGACCGGCGAAGGCCTGGGCCGAGGCCGCTGCCGCGGCCTCGGGATCGGCCTCGGGATGGACGGCGAGCGAATGAATCGGGTCGGCGGCCACGAACGACCAGCGGCCCAGCCGGGGCAGGTCGGAGTCTCCGTCCGCCGACGCGGGAGCGTCGGTCAGCGCTGAATCGAGGAACAACACGTGGGGAAGGGCAGCGGCATGCTCGAACACCGCCAGCGGCTCGAGCCCCGCGGTTGCCTCCGCTACGATCGCGCCCGACGCGGTCGCGTGGCTGCGGGTGATCCAGGGATGGGTCGGCGCCGGTCCCACAGACCTCGGTCGCGATCCAACGGAATCCGGTGCTTCGCTCATCACGCGGGACTCACTTCCTGCGATCCCGCCGCCGCCGCCGCCCGGGCGGCCGCACGCGACGGTCCATGGCCGATCTCGGGCTGCGTGAGATGGCCCCAGTCGAGCGGCTGATCCTGCCGGTAGTCCTTGTCGAGCGTCAGGGCGGTCACCGCCTTGGCCATTTCGTATCCCAGGTAGAAGGCATGGGAGGAATCGACGTCGGTCCGGCCGGCGGCCTGGAGTTCGTCGAACAGCGCGAACGGATCCCGCGACTCGAGATGGAGGCCCGCGCCCACCAGGTGGATCATGCCCCGTTCAGCGAAGATCCGGAAGTTGGGGTCGCGGATCACGGCGGCCAGGTGATCGAGCACTTCGGGCCCATGAACCTGGGGCTTGCCGGCCCGTAGCGTGACGAGCCGCGGCTCGACGTGCTTGGGTAGCGTGCGGTGGGTGACGGCATGCCAGGCGAGATCCCGGGCCAGGCTGCACTCCCGCACGCTCGACCGTGCCCAGTGGATCACCTCGGTCGTCAGCACCGAGCGGATGCCCACCTCCTGGCAGAAGCCGATCAGGAGGGTGTTGATGCCGGCTGTATCGACGTCGGTGAGTTCGGTGAGGTTGCCGATCCCCATCATCATCTCGGCCGCGGGATAGCGGCGTCGGATGTCGAGGTAGCGGCCCAGGCTCGCGGCGAACCCGAAGCCGATCGGTTCCAAGATCGGATCGATCCGATGGGCCACGCCGCAGGCGGCGAGCCGCTCGAGCGTCGCCTCGAGGCCCGCCAGCGTGTCGGGCACGTCGGGGATCGCCACCACCTCACAGCCCCAGTCGGCGGCCGCCGCGACATTCGAGGAGTTGACGGAAAGCACGAGCGACGCCCCCGCTCGCACGGCCGCCTCCACCTCGCGGGGCTCGAAGCTGTCGATCGACACCCGCAGCCCCTCGGCCACCAGCATCCGCACGGCGTCGCCGACGCCCGGCCACGAGCTGCCTGGATCGCAGCCGACGTCGATCCGGTCTGCGCCGACCGCCGTCAGCCGGCGGGCCTCGGCGAGGAGTTCCGCAGCTGCGAGCCGGGGGGCATGGTTGATCTCGGCGATGATCTCGATGTCGTGGCGGCCGTAGCCTTCGAGGTCGCGCCGCTTCTGGCCGAAGAACTCGTCGAGGCAGCGGAGGTCCTCCGGCCCGCGGTCGACGGTCACCCCTGCGGGCACCGTGAACACGTCGAGCGGGCCGCGGCAGCCGCCGGGGATGATCACCCGCTCGGTCCCCGGCGGAACCTCGAGCCGCCGCGCGATCCAGGACGTCGGCATCAGCGCCGCCACCGTGATCGGCATCACCTGCACCGTCGCCTCGAAGCCGACGCTGGCGGCCAGCCGCGCGAGCACCTGGCGGAGCGAATGCTCGGCGAGCCGGCCGGTGACGAAGTGAATCTGCATGAGAAAGCTCGGCGAACGTCAAATGCTCCGCGTCACCGTATGATACAGGGCAGGTTTCGACGCTTTTCGAGGCCTTCGGTCTGCTTTCACCCAATGCTTCTGCGATGATCCTCGAAGGGCTCGTGACCACCGTCGATCCGGCCGGAGGCATGCATCTGGCGGCTATGGGACCGGACGTCGATGAGGGCGAGCGGGCCGCAGGCCGACTCACGCGGCTGCGATTGCGGCCGTTCGCCACCAGCCAGACGGCGGCCAACCTTCTGCGGACGCGGTGCGGGGTGTTCCACCTCAGCGACGACGTATTGCTGATCGCTCGCACGGTGGTGGGCCAGGGAGGGGCGGCGCCGGCCGCCCGACCCGCCGAGGCTGTAGCGGGGTTCGTGCTCGAGGAGGCCTGCCTCGCCCTCGAATTCGAGGTGACGGCGATCGACGACTCGACCGAGCGGCTCGAACTCGAGGCCCGGGTCGTCATCCCCCACGTCGGGCGGCCATTTCTTGGATTCAACCGAGCGGCCCACGCGGTGGTGGAGGCCGCGATCCTGGTGACGCGTCTGCATCTCCTCGACGCGGCGGAGATCCGCCGCCAGTTTGCGGCGCTCCGGCCACTGGTGGAAAAAACCGGCGGTGCTCGCGAGCGGGAAGCCTTTGCCCTGCTCGCCGAACGGCTGGAGATGGTGGTATTCTAAGGTGGCTCAGGTCGCGGGGGGCGAGGTACACTTCCACTACGATGCCTGTTGATTTCCTGCCTTCCCCGTCCACTGTTCTGGAGGTTCGCACGCCCGCGCGGCTCCATCTTGGCATGCTGTCGTTCGGCGTGCCGGGCGCCCGCTCATTCGGCGGCGTCGGCGTGATGGTGGATCGCCCCGGCGTGCAGCTGCGGGTGCGGCTCGCCAATCGGATCGAGGGTCGCGGGCCTCAAGCCGAACGCGCGGTGAAGTTTGCCCGGGCCTGTCTCGAGGCCTGGGGCATGGGCGAGGTGGGCTGCAGCCTCGAGGTTGTAACCGCGCCTCCGAGCCACTCCGGCCTCGGCAGCGGCACGCAGCTCGGGCTCGCCGTGGCCGCCGGCATTCGCCACCTCTTTCAGGAGCCCGCGAGCAGCGACGCCGATCGAGCCGTCGACCCCGAAACGCTTGACGCCACGGAACACGACTGGCTGTTCGACATTCGCGACGTCATGGATTTCGCCCGGGTGGTGGGCCGCGGCCGTCGGTCGTGCGTCGGCGTGTATGGTTTCAGCCGCGGCGGCCTGATCGTCGAGGCGGGCCGGACGGTGCCCGAGGGCGGCGACGACGACGCCAACCGATCGTTTTCCCCGATGATCGCCCGGGCGCGGCTGCCTGCCGCCTGGCGGTGCGTGGTGATCGTGGGCCGGGAGTCGGCCGGCCTCTCCGGCGACGCCGAGCGGGCGGCGTTTCGGCGGCTGCCGCCGGTGCCGGCCGAGGTGACCGCCGAACTCTCCCGGATCGCCCTGCTCGAACTCTTGCCGGCCGCGGTCGAGGGACGGTTTACGGAGTTTTCGGCGGCCGTCCGGCGATACGGCGAGATCGCCGGTCAGCCGTTCGCCGCCGAGTCGGCCCAGCTGCCCCATGCGGCTGCCACGGCCCACCTGCTCGAACTGCTTTCCGAGGTGGGAGCGCCGGGCTGCGCCCAGAGCAGTTGGGGGCCGGCGGTCATGGCCTGCCTGCCCTCACTCGAAGCCGCCGGCAATCTCGTCGAGATCCTCGATCGACTTGGGCTGGCCAAGCACCACGACATCGTGATCGCCCGGTTCGATTCCCAGGGCGCAGTGCTGCGGCAGGTGCAGTAGGGGCTGGTCTCGCCCAACGACCCGGTGTCCCCGGACTTGCGTCCGGGGCTTGGATCCCGAGGGCGGGCGGCGCCATCCAAGCCCCCGACGCGAGTCGGGGGATTCCACGTGGCGGCGGATCCCATCTGCCATGCCGGTTAAGGAAGCAGCGACTTTCGCTGCAGATTACGCCAGTTGCGGCTCGAGGCCGTAGGCGGTGATCGCCTGGCGGAGCTTGGCGGCCAGCGGTTGCTCGAGCGGCAGGAGCGGCAGCCGCACCTCACCCGTGTCGCGGCCCAGCATCGCGAGCGCCGCCTTGATCGGGATCGGGTTGCTCGCCAGACCGAGCAGGTCGCGGCAGAGGGCGAAGAGCTTGAGGTGGAGGGCCTGGGCGGCGTGCATGTCGCCGGCATCGAAGGCGTCGCAGAGGGCCTTCATGTCGCCGGGCACGAGATTGCCCACCACCGAGACGACGCCCCGGCCGCCGATCGCCAGCAGCGGGAGCGTCATGCTGTCGTCGCCCGAGAGCATCGTCAGGTCGGTGGCTGCCAGCACCTGCGAGGCCTGGTCGAGCGAACCCGTCGCCTCCTTCACCAGCGCGATGCCCGGCAGGTCGGCCAGACGGATGATCGTCTCGGGCTCGATGTTGCGGCCCGTGCGGGCCGGGATGTTGTAGACGCAGATCGGGATGTCGACACTTTCGGCGAGCGCCTTGAAGTGCTGGTAGATGCCCTCCTGCGTGGGGCGGTTGTAGTAGGGGCCGACCACCAGGGCGGCGTCGGCGCCGGCGCTGGCGGCGAACTTCGTCAGTCGCACCGCCTCGGCGGTGGCATTGCTGCCGGTACCCGGCATCACGAGCATCCGGCCCGCCGCCGCCTGCACGCTCTCGGCGATCACCCGTTCGTGCTCCTCGTGCGAGAGTGTGGGCGATTCACCCGTGGTGCCGACCGGGCAGATGCAGGTGGTGCCGGCCTGAGCCTGGAATTCGATCTGCTCGCGGAGCCTTGGCAGATCGACCTTGCCGTCGCGGAAGGGCGTGACGATGGCGACGGAGAGGCCGGCGAAGCGTTCGGCTCGGGTGGACATCGGGGCGGGGGCTCCAAGGAATGAGGGGTGGAGGGATCGCGCAAGGCTCGTGGGAGGATATGATTTCTGGCCTCGGCTCGGCAAATGCGGGTCCGACTTCAACCAGGATTGCCGCAGGCTGCGGCGTTGGGCAGGTGGCAAGGATGCAGGCCGCGATGACCAAGAGGAAGAGCTCAACCGTCCAAGCCCGAGCCGGTGTCAACCCCGTTGCTGGCGGCTGCGGACGTCCGACGTTTTGCAGTGGGCGGCCCCGCCAGGAAGCGACCGCGGCGGCCGACCTTGTGGTCGCCAGCGGCGGGCGAAGGGCGGCCGTGGGCGTGGTGCTCGGCACCGGCCTGGGCGGCCTCGTCGACCGCATGGCCTCGCCCTGGACGATGCTCGGCATCGAGACGGGCTGGCTCGCACGGTCGACGGCCACGGGGCATGCCGGCCGGATCGCCTGCGGACTCGTGGGCGAGACGCCGGTCGTGATGCTGCAGGGCCGGGTGCATGGCTACGAAGGTTTTCCCCCGGAGATGCTCACTCGGGGCGTGGAACTGCTCGCGGCGTTGGGCGTGCGCCGGCTCTTGCTCACCAACGCGTCAGGCGGCCTGCGGCCCGACATGAAGAGTGGCGAACTCGTGATTCTCACCGACCACATCGATCTCGTCCGCCGACCCTGGGGCGACGCGCTCGAGCCGGTGGCCGAGCCGCCGCTGGCTGCCGACGTGCACGCCCGCATCTATGACGCGAGCCTGGCCGACCGGGCCCTGGCGGCCACCCGCCGGGCCGGCGCGATCGCCCGACGGGGCGTGTATGCCTTCCTCTCAGGGCCGAGCTACGAGACCCGCTCCGAATACCGGATGCTGCGACGATTCGAGGCCGACGTGGTCGGCATGTCGACCGTGCCGGAGGTCGTGGCAGCCAGGCGGATGGGTCTCGAGGTGGTGGTCTGCTCGGTCGTGACGAACGTCGCGCGGCCCGACGCCGCCGAACACACCGATGCCGAGGACGTCTGCCGGCTGGCCGCCGATGCTGCCGACGGAGTGTGGGCCATCCTCCAGGAGTTAACCCGGGATGCGGGGCTGCCCGACGAGGATCGGCGGGGGGCGGGATGAAGATCCTGCTCACCAACGACGACGGCATCGACGCCCCCGGGCTCGAGGCCTTGGCCGCTGCGGCCCGCTGCCTCGGCGGCCACCTGATCGTGGCGGCCCCGGCCGAGCCGCATTCCGGTTGCGGCCACCGGGTGACGACCGACCGACCACTCGCGGTCGATGAACTGGCCCCCGGCCGGTTTCGCGTGGCAGGTACGCCGGCCGACTGCGTTCGGCTGGCCCTCGCGCGGCTCGTGCCCGATGCGGCGGTCGTGATCTCGGGCATCAACGCCGGCGGTAACCTCGGCGCCGACATCCATCATTCCGGCACCGTGGCCGCGGCCCGCGAGGCGGCCCTCCACGGTCGCGTGGCGGTCGCCGCGTCGCACTATCACCGCCGGGGCAGCGTGATCGATTGGCGGCGGGCGGCCGACTGGCTGGCGGCGGTGCTCCGTGGCCTGGAACACGATGGGCTCGACGCGGGTCCGGGGGCGTTTTGGAACGTGAACCTGCCCGACCTGCCGGCCGATGCTCCGCGGCCACCGATCGTGGAGTGCGCCGTCGATCCTTCGCCGTTTCTGCTCGGCTATCGGCGAGACGCCGAGGGCTGGCACTACGACGCCAGCTACCACGACCGACCGCGGGTGACGGGCGGCGACGTGGAGGCCTGCTTCGCCGGCGGGATCGCCGTCTCGCGGGTGCGGGTGGTGTGACCGGAATGCGAGAGGGCCGGGGTTGCCCGTGCCATCTCGCCGGACGTTCGCTGCAGGCCTCTCAGCCCGCGTTCGAGTTACGGTAGCACCGGCTCGGGGGCGGTTCGTCAGCGCACCGCCGAGAAGGTCAGCTCCTTGTATTCGCGGGCCATGTAGTCGGCATCCCAGGTGGACTGGAAGAGCACGACCGGATTTTCATCGCGATCCCGCACCAGCTTCGCGGTGTTCATCACCCGCACCTGCGGCAGGTGCTCCTGGCCGCCCACGATCCAGCGGGCCAGCTTGTAGGGCAGCCAGTTGAGCGCGGTGGGGGTGGAATATTCGGTCTCGAGCCGGAATCGGACGACGTCGAATTGGAGCTCGCCGACTCCGCCGAGGATCGGCTCGCGGGCGATCGAGGTGGGGTCGTGGAAGAGCTGCACCACGCCCTCCTCGAGGAGTTGCGAGAGGCCCCGCTCGAACTGCTTGCGGCGGATGGTGTCTTGGCAGCGAAGCACCGCGAACTGCTCCGGCGCGAAGGTGGGCAGCGGCTCGAACACCACCGGCTGCCCCTCGCAGATCGTGTCGCCCAGCCGAAATTCGCCGGGGTTCACCAGGCCCACGATATCGCCGGGATAGGCCTCGTCGACCGTTTCCCGTTCCTGGCCGAAAACGCGATGGGCCCGGCGGAGTCGGATCGTCTTGCCGCTGCGGACATGGAGCACCTCCATGTCGCGGCGAAACACGCCCGAGCAGACCCGCACGAAGGCGATCCGATCGCGGTGGTTGGGATCGAGGTTGGCCTGGATCTTGAAGACGAGCCCGGCGAATCCGGCGGCCGTGACCGGCACGGGACCGCTCTCGCTCTGGCGGGCCCGCGGCGGCGGGCAGAGCGCGAGAAAACCGTTGAGAAACTGCTCGACGCCGTAGTTCGTCAGGGCGCTGCCGAAGAAGACGGGCGTCTGCCGGCCGGCCAGGAAGGCCTCGCGGTCGAAGGGAACCGCCGCTTCGGCGAGGAGCTCGGCCTCTTCGCAGGCCCGCGCGCCCTCGTCTGAGAGGGCGGCGAGTTCGTCGAAGCTCGCGAGCTCGGCTGCCGTGCGGCGATCGCCCTGGCGGCCCTCGAAGAGATGGGCCTGCCGGGAGGCGAGATTGAGCACGCCGGCGAAGTCCTGGCCGGTGCCGATCGGCCAGTTGGCGGGCACGGCGGTGATGCCGAACTTCTCCTCGATCTCGGAGAGGATCGCCAGCGGGTCGCGGCCGGGGCGGTCGACCTTGTTGACGAAGGTGATCACCGGCAGGCCGCGGAGGGCGCAGACCTTGAAGAGCTTCTCCGTCTGGGTCTCGATGCCCTTGGCCAGGTCGATCACCATCACCGCGCAGTCGGCCGCCAACAGCGTGCGGTAGGTGTCGTCGCTGAAGTCGTGGTGGCCCGGCGTGTCGAGCAGGTTCACGCGGTGGCCTGCGTAGTCGAAGACGAGCACCGTCGAGTTGACGGAGATGCCGCGCTGCTTCTCCAGCTCCATCCAGTCGGAGCGGGCGGCCCGCTGGGTTTTGCGGCCGCGGACGGCGCCGGCCACCTCCACGCAGCCGCCGTAAAGCAGGAGCTTCTCGGTGAGCGTGGTCTTGCCGGCGTCGGGATGGGAGATGATGGCAAACGACCGCCGCCGTGCCACCTCCCGATCGAGCTGTGGATCGCTCATGCGGTGTGTCCGGGTCAGACGTCGGCGTCGAACACGCGGACCTTCGCCCACGAGGGGGCGTTCTCGGCGATGAACTGCGTGTGCCGGGGGGCGGTCTGGTAGGTGTCGTGGGCGACCGCCGATTCGAACACGATCGTGAGCGCCACATCCCAGTCGCGGTCGTTGACCGGGCGGTCGTATTGAGGGGCGCAGGTGCCGGCCGAGAAGAAGACCTCGCCAGGATGGCCGGTAAGGTGCTCGTGGCAGGCCTTCACGAGGGCGGCCGCGGCCTCGGGGGTGCGGTCCTTGAGCGTGAAGTAGACGGCGTGTGAGAGCATCGGGATCAGTCCTGGGGGAGGGTGCGGGAGGCGGCGGTCGCACCGGGCAGGCTCGCGCCGTTGCGGGGCGCGGCGGGGCCGATGATCTCGGCCACCTCGGTGTCGTCGAGCATCTCCCGGGCTTCGAGTTCGCCCGCCAGCCGGTCGAGTTTATCGCGGTTGTCGGCCAGGAGCCGGGCGGCCCGCTCGGCGGCCGCGCCGAGCACCCGCGCGACCTCCTCGTCGATGATCTGGGCCGTGTGCTCGCTGAACTCCCGATGCTCGTAGACGTCGCGGCCGAGGAAGGGATGCTCGCCCGAGGTCTGGCAGGAGACGGGACCAAGCCGCTCGCTCATCCCCCAGGTGCCCACCATCTTGCGGGCGATCCGCGTGGCCTGCATCAGGTCGTTTTCCGCGCCGGCGGAATACTCGCCGAAGACGAGCTTTTCGGCGGCCCGCCCCGCGAGGATGAAGGCGAGCCGGTTTTCGAGGTCGCTCTCGCCGACGTTCATCCGGTCTTCCTCGGGCACGAGTTGGGTCACCCCGAGGGCACGGCCGCGGGGGATGATCGTGACCTTGTGGAGCTTGTCGACGCCCGACAGGAGCCAGGCGCCGAGGGCGTGGCCGGCCTCATGGTAGGCCGTCATCTTCTTCTCGCGGCCGGCGAGCACCTCCTCCCGCTTGGGGCCCATCAGCACCTTGTCGCGGGCGTATTCGAAGTCGGAGGCATCGACGGCATTCTTGTCGTGGCGGGTGGCCCAGAGGGCGGCCTCGTTCACGAGGTTGCGGATGTCGGCCCCGGTGAGACCCACCGTGCCGCCGGCGAGCCGCTCGAGGTCGACGTCGGGGGCGAGCGGCACGTTCCGCGTGTGAACCTTGAACAGCTCGACGCGGGCCTTCTGGTTGGGTCGGTCGACGGTGACGTGCCGGTCGAACCGGCCGGGCCGCAAGAGGGCGGGGTCGAGCACATCGGGCCGGTTGGTGGCCGCGAGCACGATCACGCTCTCGGTGGGGCTGAAGCCGTCCATCTCGGAGAGAATTTGGTTGAGCGTCTGCTCCCGCTCGTCGTGACCGCCGCCGAGGCCAGCCCCGCGAATCCGGCCGACCGCGTCGATCTCGTCGACGAAGAGGATGGCCGGCGACGCGTCCTTGGCCGTCTTGAACATGTCACGAACCCGCGAGGCTCCCACGCCGACGAACATCTGGATGAACTCGCTGCCCGAGATCGAGAAGAAGGGCACGCCCGCCTCGCCGGCCACGGCCCGGGCCAGGAGCGTCTTGCCGGTGCCGGGCGGCCCCATCAGGAGCACGCCCTTGGGCACGCGGCCGCCGAGCCGCTGGAACTTCTTGGGATCCTTGAGGAATTCCACGATCTCCTGGAGGTCGGCCTTCACTTGTTCGAGGCCGGCCACGTCAGCGAAGGTCACCTGCTTGTCACCGGCGGCGTAGCGCTTGGCGGGCGACTTGGAGAAGCCGCCCAAGAAACCGGAGGAGCCGAGCGGGTCGCGGGCGCGGCGGAGCGTCATCCAGAAGCCCGCCATCAAGAGCAGAGGCACGAGCAGGTAGAGCCCGAGCAGGAAGCCGGTGCCGTCCGACGGGGACACCACCTCCGTGCGGACGGTCGAATGCTCCTGCATCAGCTTGTCGAAGCCCTCGCGGAGATAGGGCGTGAGCGTGACGCGGAAGGTCTTCTGCGGCTTCGCGCCCGCGCCCGACTCGGCCGGGGCGATCTCCTTGACGAACTCGCCTTCGACCTGGTCGCCCGAGAGGACGATCCGGCTCACATTGCCCGCCCGCACCTGGGCCAGGAACGTGTCGTAGGGAATCGCCGTGCGAGCGGTGATCGCGGTGCTCGTGAGAAAGGTCGCCAGCGCGACTGCCGCGAGGAGGAGCAGCACCACCGTGGGGAGTCCGAACGGCTTGCCGAGCACGGGGGGCTTGTTTGACTGACCTTGGGGCGGGCGGGGGAGGGTGTCCATGAACTGGCGCTCGGGGGAAACGGGGCTGCCGCTGGGCAACGGGCGGAAACCGCATAGTGTATGGGCATCACCGCTTCACGACCACGGCTGGTCGCGGCGGCGTTTCCGAGGAACCCGGCATGAACGAGCCGCAGCAGGCGCCCCCGAACGGTAGGCGGGGTGTGATCGCTATTGCCAGGAGGGGGCAGAAGTTTCTCACGATCCGCCGCGGGCTCACCGTGGCGGCCGGAGGCACGATCTGCTTTCCGGGCGGCCACATCGAGGCGGGCGAGGAGGAACACGAGGCGGTCGTGCGGGAGCTACAAGAAGAACTCGCCGCGGTGATCGAGCCCCGGGCCTGCGTCTGGCGGAGCATGACGACCTGGGGCACGGAGCTTGCCTGGTGGACCGCTCGCCTCGTGGACGACCGGGACCTCGTGCCGCATCCGGTCGAGGTGGCCGAGATCCTCTGGCTCACCGCCGCGGAGATGCTCGAGCACCCCGATCTGCTGGAGGGCAATCGTCCGTTCCTCGACGCCGTGCTCGCGGGCCGGCTCGAGGTGTGAGCGGGACTCACTCGTCGGCCGGTGGCACGTCGTTTGGAAAGATCACGCCCTTCGGTTCCTGCGGGGGCGGTAGTTCGGGCGGGTTCGCGGCCGAATCGAGCAGGTCCTTGAATGGGTTCCGCGGCGGGGCGGGCGGGCTGGCTGGCTGGGCTGGAACACTGGCGGAGGCCTGCATCACGGCGGGGTCGGAGATGGTGCGGTGCTCGGCGATCCGCACGTGGTCGAGCCAGGTGTCGAGATTGACTCGCTCTTGCGGGCTGAGTGGGGCGGCGACGAGCCGCGGCGACGCAGGCTGGGCGGGGTGTTGCACCGCCAAGAGCGCGGCGAGTCTGCCGGCGTCTCGCTCTGGTCCCACGGCTTCGAGAAAGGCCTGCAGGTTGGCGAGTGTGCTGCGGCGATCGATGCCTCCGCGGGGAGCGCGACGGGAGAAGCGGGGCGCGGGGCTCTGCGGGCCGCCGTGGCAGGCGCCGGCGGCGCAGCGGTTGAGCACGAGCGGCTGGACGCGGCGGGTAAACTCCGCCAGCAGTTCCGGCGGCAGATCGGCCGCCTGGAGGGCGGGGGCCGCGAAGACGAAGGCGACCGCCCAGAGCTTTCGGACAGAGAGCCCACGGGGGCGTGCAGGGCGGCGAATCACGACCACGCGGTGCATGGGGGTGTCCTTGTCGAACGCAGTCCGCCGCAAGGCCCGACGGAACTCACGGGCCGGGGGAGGGTAGGGGGTAGCGGACCCGGGCTCAAGGCGAGTCGCGGGGGAGTGTTTCCCGGGAGTTCCCTTGTGGCCGCGTGGTGACGGAACCTAGACTTCGGCCTCCCGCTGATTTGCCCCTGATCGTCCCTCCCGCCAGGAGTCTCTGCCCATGGATCGAACGTTCGTGATGTTCAAGCCCGATTGTCTCGAGCGGGGACTCGTGGGCAGGATCCTCACGCGGTTCGAGGAGAAGGGCCTGCGGCTCGTGGCGATGAAGATGCTGCGGATTTCGCCCGAGGTGGCGAAGCAGCACTACGCCGAGCATGTCACGAAGCCGTTCTATCCCGGGCTTGAGTCGTTCATCACCGCCTCGCCGGTGGTGGCCTGCGTGTTCGAGGGGCCCGAGGTCGTGCGGGTGGTGCGGGAGATGCTCGGTGCCACCAGCGGCCTCAAGGCGGCCGCCGGCACGATTCGGGGCGACTACTCGTCGAGCCGGCAGATGAACCTCGTGCATGCGTCCGACTCGCCCGAGTCGGCGGCCCGCGAGATCGGGATCTATTTTCAGCAGTCGGAGATCCAGACCTGGGATCCGACCCTCGCCTGCTGGTATCAAGCCCCCGACGAGGGCTGAGCCACTCCATGAGCCTGCTCGTCTTCGGGCATCGCAATCCCGATACCGATGCGATCTGTTCGGCGCTCGCCTACGCCGACTTTCTCCGCCGCTCGACTCGCCCCGACGCGGTCGCCGCCTGCTGTGGTCCGCCAAACCAGCGGACGGAGTTCGTGCTGCGGCGGGCGGGGTTGTCCGCACCGCGGCTGGTGATGGACGTGCGGCCCCAGGTGGAAGACATCTGCCGTCGCGAAGTGGTGACAGCGAGCCTGGGCGACTCGTTCCACGTCGCCTATCAGCGGATGAAGGAGGGCGACCTGCGGGCTATTCCCGTGGTCGATCCGCACCGCCGCGTGGTGGGCGTGCTCTCCGTTCTCGACCTCATGGATCTCTTCTTCCGTGATTCGGGCGACGCGATTCGGGCCCGCACGGTGGCGACGAACCTGCAGACGATGTGCGAGGTGCTCGGCGGGTCCTTTCAGCACGCACTCGACCCCGAACAGCGGGATGAGCTGCTCGTGATGGTTGGGGCGATGAGCGCCGAGGGTTTCACGGAACGGATGGAGGCCTATCCCAACCACCGGCTCGTCGTGGTCTGCGGCGACCGGCCCACGATCCAGCTGCCGGCGATCGAGCATGGGGTGAGGGCGCTGGTGATCACGGGCGGCTTCAAGCTCTCGGCGGGGCTCGTGGAACTGGCCAAGGCCCGGAAGGTTTCGGTGGTCTTGAGCCCGTTCGACACCGTCAACACCACGCTGCGACTCAAGAGCTCCCAGTTCATCGATCCGGTGGTCGAGACGGGCGTGCTGACGCTGCCGGCCAAGGCGACGGCCGCGGAGGTCCGCGGGGCGGTCGAGCGATCGACCCAGCCGGTGTTTCCTGTGGTCGGCGACGACGGCGGGCTTGTGGGCCTGGCCTTCAAGAGTGATCTGCTCAACCCGCCGCGGCCGCAGCTCGTGCTCGTCGATCACAATGAATTCGGCCAGGCCGTGGCCGGGGCCGACGAGGCCGAGATCGTGGAGGTGCTCGACCATCATCGCCTTGGCGGCGGACTCAAGAGCACCCAGCCGATCCGGTTCGTCAACGAGCCGGTGGGCTCCACCTGCACGCTGGTGGCGAGACAGTTCCGCGGGGCGGGGCTCGAGCCCGATCAGGCGGTGGCCCTGTGCATGGCCTCGGGCATCATCTCCGACACGCTCCATTTGCGGTCGCCCACCACGACCGACGTCGATCGCGACATGCTGGCCTGGCTCGAGCCGCGGTGTGGCCAGGATCTCGTGGCCTATGCCCGCGAATTCTTCGAGGTGGGATCGGCCCTGCGGTCGAAGGCTCCGGCCGAGGTCATTCGCGAAGACTGCAAGGAGTTCACGGAGCACAGCGTGCGATTTTCGATCTCGCAGATCGAGGAGATGGGCTTTGAGCTCTTCTGGGAACGGAAAGACGATCTGCGGCAGGCGCTCGAGGAGTTTGCCCGGCGGCAGGGGCTCGATTTTTCGGCGCTGCTCGTGACCGACGTCGTGAGCAACGGCTCGGTGTTGCTCCTGTCGCGGGAATCGGAGGCCTGGGAGGAGATCAACTATCCCCGGCTCGACCGCGGTCTCTATGAACTCAAGAACGTGGTGAGCCGCAAGAAGCAGCTCCTGCCGCTCGTCAGCCAGGTGATCGCCGCAGGGTGAGTGGCCCCGACACCCCGCTCAGTCTCGCAGCGCCGCCGCCGGGGTGTCGGCTGCAAGCCGGTCGATCATGTCGTGGCAGGCCCGTGCGACCGCCGTCTGCCATTGGCTGTCGGCGAGCCCGTCATTCATCTCGGGCCGGGCGTGGGCGAAGATCACATCCCGCGCACTGACCACGAGCGCCCCGAGACCGTCGGGATGAAACGCCCCGCGGACGTCGGCCGCCCGACCCCCTTGGCGACCGAAGCCGGGCACCAGGATCCAGGTGTGGGGCATCGCGGCTCGCAGGTCGTCGAGCTGCTTGGGCCAGGTCGCGCCGACCACCGCGCCGACCGCGCCGTAGGGTTCGCCGTTGGCCGTGCGGGCGGCCAGTGCCTCCACTCCCCCGGCCACGTGTTCGTAGAGCGTCTGGCCGTCGATCGTGAGATCCTGGTAGTCCTTGCTGCCTGGATTCGAGGTCTTCACGAGGACGAAGATGCCCGCGCCGCGGTCGTTGGCCGTCTTCACGAAGGGCTCGATCGAGTCGAGGCCGAGGTAGGGATTCACGGTGAGGGCGTCGGCGGCCCAGGGGCCGGCCAGCCAGCCTTCGGCATAGGCCTCGGCGGTGGAGCCAATGTCGCCCCGTTTGCCATCGGCGAGCACGAGCAGGCCTTGCCGCCGCGCGTAGGCGATCACCTCGGCTAGCGCGGTCATCCCGTGTGGGCCAAGCGCCTCGAAGCAGGCGAGCTGGGGCTTGACGATCGGCACGAGCGGGGCCACGACGTCGATCACGCCGCGGCAGAAGTCGGCGAAGAGGCTCGCGAGGGCGGCTGTGTCGGCGGCCGGCACGTCAGCGGCGGCGAGGGCGGGGGGAAGCGACTGGTGTCGCGGGTCGAGCCCGATGCAGGCGGGGGTCTTGCGGCTGCGGATCGCGGCGGCGAGGCGGGTGGCGAAGGTAGCAGTTGGCTGGGGCATGGGAGGACGAAGCCGGGTGGGCCGGAAAGGGATCGACGATCGCGGAGCATCGCCCGGTCTGACCGCGGGCGAGGCGTGTGCCGGGATCAACTGAGGCGAGTCTGGCACGCTGGCAGCCGCTTTGCGAGGGGGTCGTGCTGCGGCCCCAGCAGCTTTGCGGCTGCCGGGGGAGCCGACATTGAAGCCAGGGCGGGTTTGTGCGATAGTTTCGGGGTCGCCGAGCTGCCGTTTTCTGTGCCGCACGACGACTGTTTCGGGGCGTGGCGCAGTTTGGCTAGCGCGCTTGACTGGGGGTCAAGAGGTCGCAG
>CAYVNX010000069.1:0-15763 GCA_964453165.1 uncultured Candidatus Kuenenia sp.
GAGCATTCGGGGCGTATCCTCGCCCGCGACGCGACTTTTGCCGTCCCCGAGCCGGTGCGGCTGAGTTGACCCCGATTCGATCCTCCATTGAAGAACGGAGGCTCGGGGATCGGCGAACGCTCGCGGAGCATGGGGGCGTATCCTCGCCCGCGACGCGACTTGTGCCGTCCCCGAGCCGGGACTCACTCCAGGCCGACGGCGGCGGCGGCGATGACGGCGGCGATCCGGATGCCGTCGTGGCAGGCCTCTTCGCTCGTGCCGCCGGCGACGAGTTTGGCTTCGTGGCTCTGCAGACAGAACTCGCAACCGGCCAGGGCCGCGCAGGCGAGGCTCATGAGTTCGAAGTGGATGGGGTCGGTGAGCGGTTTGGCGATCCGCTGCATCCGCAGCCGGGCCGGCCGGGCGGCATAGCTCTCCTTGCCGAGCATGTGGCGGGAGCGGTAGTAGACGGTGTTCATCGCCATCAGGCCGGCGGCGGCTTCGGCATCGGAAATCAACGCGGCGGCTCCCTCTCCCAAGCCGGCGTGGACGTCGCTGACCAGGGCGGCGGCCAATTTCGGGGCCCGGAGAAAACGGGCGGCCGCCAACGCGGCCCCGAAGGCCTGGGAATCGGTCAGATTCTCCCCGGCCAGCACGCTTCCCAGATTCAATCGCGTGTCCTTGAATTCGTCGGAGAGCGTGTCGCGGAGGGCGTCGAGGGCGGGCGTGGCCAGGGGCATCGGAGAAAATCCTTCAGGGACGGGCGCGAGGGACGGGCGGCGGAAGACTTTCGAGGCCGCGGAATTGTAGCCTCTCGTTGAATTCCAGCCGGGCCGGATGCTACCTTCGGGAAATTTGTTTTTTCGGCCCGCTGAAGACCTCATGCCTCGTCGCGACGACCTCCACACGATCCTCCTCATCGGCTCCGGCCCGATCGTCATCGGGCAGGCGTGCGAATTCGACTACTCCGGCACTCAGGCCTGCAAAGCCCTCCGCGAGGATGGCTATCGCGTGGTGCTCGTGAATTCCAACCCGGCCACGATTATGACCGATCCGGGCACGGCCGATCGGACCTACGTCGAGCCCCTCACCGTCGAGATGCTCGAGAAGGTGATCGAGGTCGAGCGGCCCGACGCGGTGCTCCCCACGCTCGGCGGCCAGACGGCGCTCAATCTGGCCATGGAACTCGACCGCCGCGGCATCCTGACCAGATACGGCGTGGAGATGATCGGAGCCAAGGCCGAGGCGATCCGTCGCGGGGAAGACCGCGAGACGTTCAAGTCGCTGATGGAGAAGATCGGCCTGGAAACCTGCCGGGGGCGGATCGTGAGGAGCCTCGAGGAGGCCCGCGAGGTGCTGGCCGACGTCGGCCTGCCGGCGGTGATTCGCCCCAGTTTTACGCTCGGCGGATCGGGCTCCGGCGTGGCCTACAACCGCGAGGAATTCGATGCCAAGGTGCGGCGGGGCCTCGACCTTTCGCCCGTGGGCGAGGTGCTGGTCGAGGAGTCGATCCTCGGCTGGAAAGAGTTCGAGATGGAGGTGATGCGGGATGTCGACGACAATACGGTCGTCATCTGCTCCATCGAAAACTTCGACCCCTGCGGCGTGCACACCGGCGACTCGATCACGGTGGCCCCGGCGATGACGCTCACGGATCGCCAATATCAGCGGATGCGCGACGCCAGCTTCGCCGTGATCCGGGCGGTGGGGGTCGAGACCGGCGGGTCGAATATCCAATTTGCGGTGCATCCCGGCACCGGCCGGATGATCGTGATCGAGATGAACCCGCGGGTGAGCCGGTCATCGGCGCTGGCCAGCAAGGCCACCGGGTTTCCGATCGCCAAGATCGCCGCCAAGCTCGCCGTGGGCTGGCGGCTGCACGAACTGCCCAACGACATCACGCGGAAGACGAAGGCCTGCTTCGAGCCGGCGATCGACTATGTGGTCGTGAAGGTGCCCCGGTTCGCCTTCGAGAAGTTTCCCGAGGCCGACTCCCGTCTGACTACGCAGATGAAGAGCGTCGGCGAGACGATGGCCATCGGCCGCACGTTCAAGGAGGCCTTCCAGAAGGCGCTCCGCGGCCTGGAGGTCGGGGCTTTCGGGTTCGGCTGCGACGGCAAGGATCTCTGGGGCACCCCGGGCGAGCCGGCGTTGGACGACATCCGGGCCAGGATCGCCACGCCTGACCCCGACCGGGTCTGGTATCTCCGCTACGCCTTCCTGGCCGGCATGAGCATCGACGAGATCCACGAAGCCACGGCGATCGATCGGTGGTTCCTCGACCAGCTGCGGCAGTTGGTCGAACTCGAGAGTCTGCTGCGGTCGGTCGGCTCGCTCGTGGCCCTCGACGACGGCCTGTTGCGGGCGGCGAAGCAGGCGGGCTACTCGGATCGGCAGTTGGGGACGGTGTTGCACACCTCGGAGATGGAGGTGCGGGCCGAGCGGAAGCGGCGGGGGATCGTGGCGGTCTACAAGGCGGTCGACACCTGTGCCGCCGAGTTCGAGGCCCAGACGCCCTACTACTACTCCTCCTGGGAAGACGAAGACGAGACGCGGCCCAAGCAGCCGGGCCGGAAGCGGGTGATGATCCTCGGGGGTGGTCCGAACCGGATCGGGCAGGGCATCGAATTCGACTACTGCTGCTGCCATGCCAGTTTCGCGCTGCGGGAACTGGGCATCGAGAGCGTGATGGTCAACTCGAATCCCGAGACCGTCAGCACCGACTACGACACCAGCGACATGCTCTTCTTCGAGCCGCTGACCTGCGAGGACGTGCTCAATATCGCCGATGCGATCGAGCCCGACGGCGTGATCGTGCAACTCGGTGGCCAGACGCCCCTCAACCTGGCCCGGGCCCTGCACACGGCCGGCCTCCCGATCATCGGCACCTCGGTCGACACGATCGAGACCGCGGAGGACCGGGAGAAGTTCCGCGACCTGCTCGACCAGGTAGGGCTCAAGCAGCCCGCCAGCGGGATCGCCCGCACGCTCGAGCAGGCCCGCCGCGAGGTGGCCCGGATCGGGTATCCCTCGCTCGTGCGGCCGAGCTTCGTGCTCGGCGGTCGCGCCATGGAGATCTGCTACGACCAGGCCCAATTCGAGCGGTACGTGGCTGAGGCGTTCGCGGTGGCCCAGGGCCAGCCCGTGCTCATCGACCGCTTCTTGGAAGACGCGATCGAGGTCGACGTCGACTGTATCTGCGACGGTCGGGACGTGATCGTGCCGGGGGTGATGGAGCACATCGAGGAGGCGGGGGTTCATTCCGGCGATTCGGCCTGCTGCATTCCGCCGCACAGCCTGTCGCCCGACGTGATCGCCGCGATCAAGGCGGCAGCCACCGGGCTGGCCCGCAGCCTGGGGGTCGTCGGCCTGATGAATGTGCAGTTCGCCGTCAAGAAGGAGGCGGATGCCGAGGGATCGCTGCAGCCGGCGCTCTACGTCATCGAAGTCAATCCCCGGGCCAGCCGAACGGTGCCGTTCGTGGCAAAGGCCACGGGGCTGGCCGTGGCGAAAGTGGCCGTCAAGGTCATGGCCGGTGTGAGTCTGGCGGAGCAGGGGATCACGGCCGATCCGCAGCCGGCCCATGTGAGCGTGAAGGAGAGCGTGTTTCCGTTCGTGAAGTTCGCCGGCGTGGACATCGCCCTCGGGCCGGAGATGCGAAGCACGGGCGAGGTGATGGGGGTGGCCGACACCTTCGCTATTGCCTTCGCCAAGAGCCAGATCGCGGCTGGGATCCTGCTGCCGACCACGGGCAGGATCTTTCTCAGCGTCGCGAGCGAACAGGCGAAGGAGCAGATGGTGGGACTGGCGCGGCGGCTCGCGGCGCTCGGCTTTCAGCTCGCCGCGACTGCAGGCACCGCTCGCACGCTGGCGGCGGCCGGAGTCGAGGTCGAGACGGTCAAGAAGCTCCAGGAGGGCCATCCCAATCTCCTCGATCATCTGATCGACGGCCGGGTGCAACTCATCCTCAACACGCCGCGGGGCAAGGGGGCGCGGACCGACGAAGGCCGGATTCGGGCCGCCAGTGTGCTCTATGGCGTGCCCTGCATCACGACGCTTCCGGCGGCGGAAGCCTGCGTGCGGGCCATGGAGGGCATGCGGACAAAGCCGCTCGACGTTCAGCCGATTCAGGACCGGTTTCCCGACGCGAATCCGGCGTGAGTGACGGCTGGCGTTTGGAGGGGCGGGCTTGCAGCCAGCCCGCTGCTGGAACGTCCCGTCCGTCAGGGCCGGAACGTCCCTGGCTCCGTCCCGCAGCGGCAGACATGTTCCAGAGTCTGCTACGGCAATTCGGGCGGCCGGATGCGGCGGGGCGGCTCGCTGAGGGCGTCGAGGAAGGCGAGCAGGTCGCTCATGTCCTGCTTCGAGAGGCTCAGCGGCTTCAGGAGTGGGCTCTTGGTGGGAAACAGGGGATCTTCGGCCTGGTGCTCCTTGCGGCGGAGCGTGGGCATGCCGGCGTTGTACATGTTGATCACGCCAGGCAGCTCGAACAGGCCGTTGTGCATGTAGGGGCCGGTGTTCGCGATGTTGCGGAGGGTTGGGGTGCGAAACTTGCCCACGTCCTCCGCCTTTCCGGTCGTCTTGTAGGCGCCGAGATCCTCGAACTTGCGGCCGTAGTAGCTCAGACCGAGGTTGTGGAGGTTGCCGTCGGAGAAGGAAGGCCCGTGGTGGCAGTTCATGCAACGGGCCTGGGTGCGGTAGAGGTGCAGGCCGATGATCTGCCGGTCATCGAGTGAGTCGGGGCGGCCACGGAGAAAGGTGTCGAAGCGGCTGTGGCCGCCGACGAGCGTTCGCTCGAAGGTGGCCAGTGCCTTGCTCACGAGATCGAAGGTGATGTCTTCGCAGCCGAAGGCATCGGCGAAGGCCTGGCGGTAGGCAGGAAGTTCGGAGAGGGTGGCGACCACCCGCTCCTCGGTGCCAGCCATCTCGGCCGGGTTGAGCATCACATGCCGAGCCTGCACTTCGAGGCTCTCGGCCCGCCCATCCCAGAAGAATTGCTTCTGGAAGGCGGCGTTCAGCACCGTCGGGGCGTTACGGGTGAGGGGCTGGCGGTTGAGGCCGAAGGAGGTCGTGCGGCCGTCGGCCCAGCCGAGATCCGGATCGTGGCAGGAGGCGCAGGCCATCTGGCCTCCCTGGGAGAGCCGCGGATCGAAGAAGAGCAACCTTCCCAGGTCAGCCTTCTCCTTCGAAAACGGGTTGTTGGCCGGATGGGGTGGTTCGGGGAGCAGGCCGATTTCGACCCATGCCACGGTGCTGTCCACGTCGGGTGCCGGCCATTCAGCCGGCGGCCTTGAGTAGAGCCCTCGCAGCCTGGCCGCCCATTCAGCCCGTTGCTCCTCCGAGATGCCGGGCCGCGCGGCCGAGGGCCGTGGCGTCGGCGCCGGAGGAAGGGCGGTCCGGGAGGCGGCTGGGTCCCCGACACCGGGCGTCGGCTCAACGGCAGAGTCAAGATCGAGCGACACCGATACATCGCCTCGGCCTGACGACGCGAGGGCCATGAGGCAGGCAGCGATGAGGAAGCGTTGAATCATCGATGAGGGTTCCACGGACCAACCGAGATCAAGCACGCTGTGGCGAAGCCCGGCGCCGGACAGCGGCGGTGGCCAGTGCCGCCGCTGTCCCGAGCAGGGCGATCGAACCCGGCTCCGGTACGGCGCTGACCGCGGCAACCGTGCCCAGCGGGACATAGTTCGCGAGCGGGAGATACCGTCCACGACCATACTCGCCCGAGGTGTTGATCGCCACGAGATCCAACACGTTCGTCGCGCCGTCGTAGTTGAAATCACCCTGGCTCCAGATCGAAGGCTGGCCGTTGCCGAAGGTGGCCGAGGCGTTGATTCTGACCAGATCGAAGGCGTTGATTTCGCCGTTGAGATCCGTGTCGCCCGGCGCAGCGAACGAGACGATCGCCGAGCCGTCAGCCCCGAGCGTGTAGCCGACGGCGCGGGTGCCCGAGGCACCGATCGCGGATGACGTGACGCCCGTCGTGCCATTCCAGCTACCGCCGTTGCGGCCGGCCTGGATCGCCGTCCGCAGGGCTCCCGCATCGACGCCCCCCTCGACGATCAGCCGGCCAGTGTTCAGGTCGACGATCCCCGTCGGATCCAGGGCAAGACCTGCCACTTCAGCCCGGACGGCGGGGCCAACGGAGAGCCTGGCCCCGCCCTCGACAGTCACCGCCGAGTTCACGGCCGCTTCGGCCGTCATCAGCCGGAGCGTGCCTGCGGCGACTGTGGTGGGCCCGGCGTAGGTGTTGGCCGCCGTGAACAGCAACTCGCCCGCGCCCGTCTTGGTGACCGAAGCGGCCACCGTGATCCGGGGATAGTTGAGTTCGGCCTGGGTTGCCACGCCCGTCGCCGTCTCCAGCCCGATCTGAACCGTGGCTGCGAAGGCGTCCCACTCGGCCTGATCGAACGGAGTCGGCGTCGTGCCGGAGCCGATCAGCGGTGACACCGCCCCGTAGCCGCGGTCGAGGAGTTGGGCGTCGGCGAAGTCGACGACCTCGTTGCCGTCAAAGTCACCGGCGAGGAAGGTCTTGCCCGACTGGCCCATGTTGTCCCGCATCGTGCGGAAGTCGGCGAAATCGACCACGCCGTTGAAGTCGGCGTCGGCGAACATCCGCAGCCCGGGGTCGGGCCTCGTCGGCGAGCCGTAGTCGAGGAACTGTTGAAAGATCTGCACGTCCTTCCAATCCACGACGTCGTTGGCGTTGAAGTCGTATTTCAGGTCGGCGGCATCGGTCTTGACCACGCCGCGGAGCGTCACCTGCTGGGCGAACAGGGCCGCATCGTCGGCATCGACGGAGTTGTTTCGATTGAAGTCACCAGGCTTGAAGGCGAAGGCGCCGCCGATTGCATTCACGCTGCTTGGCTCGGCATACAGGAGCTGTACGACCTCGAAGTCGCCGTCGCCACCGGCATACGTGACGGTGCGGGGCTGCAGGCGGAAGGAATTGGCGTTGACGCTGCCCCGATCCCCAAACACGGCCTTCCGCTCGCTGTAGCCCACGACCTTCGAGATTCGTCCCTCGGTGTCATAGCGGAAAATGCCCCGCTGCGTGGGCGTGCCGGCCGAACTGCTGGCACTGGTGGTGTTCGTGTAATAGAGGTTGCCGTCGGCGTCGGTGGTGATCGCCACGACGTTTGGATCAGCCGTGGTTTCGTGGAAGTCACGGATTTTCGCCGCGGAGACTGCGACCTGTCGGCCGGACACGGTCGTGCCGTCGTAGGTCACCATGTCGATGCCACCGGCGTTGCCGGAGACGCCGCCGCCGCCGAAGTAGACGGTGTCGATGCCGTTCGCCGAGCGGACCGCCGGCTCGGCCGTGTCCATGTCGTCGGCGAGCAGCCGCTGGACGCTACCGCCGACGGCCCCTACCGTCCACAGTCCGTCGTAGGCGGTGCTCGAGTCGACGAAATAGATGCTCTGGCCGTCACCGCTCCACGCGAATTGCCGGCCCGTGCTGCTCGAGGTGCTCGCGGCGCCCGTGATCGCCTTCATGTCGGCGAGCGTGACTCGGGTGGTGAACACGTCGCGGCCATCCTGGGTCGGAGCGAGGGGCTGGAGCGAGTAGGCGTAGACCCGCTTCGTGGCGGCGGGGTCGATCGTGCTACTTCCGGGCAGCCGGGTCGTGCCCGCGTCGGCGATCATCGCGAAGCTGTAGGCCTGCTTATCGCCCACCGGGAGCGGGTTGAGGAGGAATCCGCCCTGGGTGGGCGTAGTCACACTCCGATCCGGGTTGCCGTCTCGGTAATAGAGTTGCAGCTGAGTCTCGCTCATCAACGTGGTGAACGTCGGCGAGCCTGAGGCGATGCTGTCGAACCGCACCATCGCGCCGTTGTTCGGGGCGGACGGACTCGCGCCATACGTGGTGACATAAATCGAGTCGTTGACCGGATCGTAGCCGAAGGCAGCGAGGGCCTTGGTGCCGATGCCGAAGCCGGGGTCCAGCACCATGGTGACCGAATCGACCTGCCCCAGGGCGGGGGCGGCGACGGCGGCAAGGGAAGCGAGCACGAGCCGCGACAGCAAAGCGGAGCAGGGGGCACGCATGGTGAACTCCGGGGGAAGCCGAATCGATCAAAAGGCGAGAAAATCGACGTGGCCGTCGAGCCAGAGGGCCGAATAGCCGGGCATGTGATTGCCGTGCGGGTAGACCCGCTTCTTCGTCGGGATCGCGTAGCCCGAAAAAGGACCGCGAAAGCCGCTCAAGCCTGGATACATACTGAAATTGTCCCAGACCCAGAGCTTCTCCGCCGGCAGCTCGACATTCTTGTGCTTGAGGATCGAGGCCACGCTGAAGGCGTAGGTGTTGCCGTATGCCAGCATGTCCGGGGTCTGTGAGGGGCACCGCCACCCCGCCGGGTTGTCTTCGATCCAACGGTCGTTCGTGAGCACGGCCTGAAGCCCATAGACCTCGGGGAGCGCAGCGGGGTCGTTGGGGGTCTTCATCCCGGGTTGCATACGGTAGCCGTAGTTGCCGGTGATCAGGGCGTGGGGATAGTGCCGCTTGGCATTCCAATACATCTGGGTCGAGAGGCCGATCTGTCGGAGGCTGTTCATGCAGTGGGTCTGTCGCGCCCGCTCGCGGGTCATTTGGACAGCCGGGAGGAGCAGCCCGATGAGGGTCGCGATGATCGAGATCACGACGAGCAATTCGACGAGCGTCATGCCTCCACGAATCGAACACGAAGCGGCCCCAAGGCACCCAGCCTCCAGTCGCCCCGCCGTATTGATACCCCGTCTCATCAGAGCAAGGTTACGTTTTTTCGATTTGTTGTCAATGAAAAACACGCCACCAGGCCCCGCATACCTGTCATGAAACGGTTTTTTTCCGTTTCTGCAAGCGATGGGTGTCCGCCCCGCCTTTAGTAGTAGCCAAAGAGCGTGGAGTCGCGGGCGTAGATGCGTTGCAGATTCGCCGCCGCTGCCGGCCCGAGCCGGTCGCGCGGGGCGGCCGTCGGATCTCCCCGTCGGTTCACGGGAGCCAGCGGCCGGAGCTGGATCTCGGTCTCCGTCCGCACGACTTCCAGGTCGGCGGCAAACGATTCGGTCTTGAAAACCCGGTTCACCGCCAGCCGCCCCCGGATTTCGAGGAACGTATGCTGCGGGGAAAACCAGGGCAGGGAAAGCAACTCCGAGCCCGGCTGAAGCCGTTCGGCTACCTCGGCAAGCGAGGAGCCATGGCGGTCGATCACCCGCCGAACCTCCGGAAGGTAGTCCCACAGGTCGTCGGTCTGCACATGGTCGTAGGCGGATACGAATCGGGCGATCGGATCGCGAACGAAGCTGAACACAAAAGCCCGCTCGAACAGGTCGGGGTCGGCATCGCGGTAGTCCGCCGCCGTGACATGCCCGGTCTGGTAGCCGAGGTAGGCGTCGAGAAAGGCCGAGCCGGCACACTTCGGCACATGAACGAAGATCACGTTGTCGCGGTAGAACTGCCGGGGCACCAGCAGGCTTGGGCGACGGCGCTGGGCAAAGAATCGTGGCATGCCGACGAGGCCGATGGGTCGGGCTGGGTGAAATCGCCTGGCGACGGACGCGGTAATACCCGCCGCCGGCAGGTTTCCGCAAGCATCCTCGAGCGGAGCGATGGCCAGGTGGGGGCGAGGGAGGTAGAGTCGCCGGGCCATGCCCCCAGTTGCCTTTCCCGACGTTCCGCCCGATCCTCGCCCGCTGCCCGCTCCGAGCCTGGCCGATCCTCCCCGTCTCACTGCCCGCACGCTTGGTGGCCTGGAATGGGTGTTGGCGCGGGAACTGGAGGCGATCGGGGCGGTCGACCTTCGAGTTGGTCGGCGGACGGTCGAGTTTTCGGCCCTGCCCGGCCAGGAACGCGAATCCCTCTACCGGGCTGTGCTCGAGTCTCGGACCGCGATTCGGGTGCTCGAGCCGCTGGGGCGATTCCAAGTGACATCGCCCGAGTCGCTCTATCAGGCCGTCGCGGACATCGACTGGCGGGAACAACTGCGAACGAGCGACACGCTCCGGGTCGACGCGGCCGTTCACGACACCTTCCTCTCCCATTCACTCTATGCGGCGCAGGTGGTCAAGGATGCCGTGGTGGACCAGTTGCGGACGCCCAGCGGCAAGCGACCCGGGGTGAGCCTGCGGGGGGCAACGCTCCGGCTGGCGCTGCATCTGGTGGGAGACGTCGCCACCCTGTTTCGCGATGCCGCCGGCCGCTCACTCCATCAGCGGGGCTGGCGGACGGGCGAGGTGGAGGCACCGCTGTCGGAGGTTCTCGCAGCCGGGATTCTCGCGATCGCCGGCTGGTGGCGGCCGGGTGAGGCGATCGATCAGCTCACCTCCGGAGAGCCGATCCTGGATCCCATGTGCGGGTCGGGCACGTTCGTGATCGAGGCCGCCACGATCGCCGCGGGCATGGCTCCCGGTCTGTGGCGGGCCCGCCGGCAGGGACACGGCTTCTTTCGGTTTCGCGACCTTGATCGCGGGCTCGCCGAGCGACTCGTGGCGGAACTCGAGGCCCGGGTGGAAACGCCTACCGGCCTGTTCCTTGCCAGCGACCTCGATCCGCGGGCGGTTGCGGCCGCCGTCGCCTGTGCCGAGGCGGCGGGAGTGGCGACTGCCGTTTCGGTCGAGCCGCGTCACTTCGAGACCGTCATCCCGCCAACGGAACCGGGGCTGATCGTGACCAACCCACCCTACGGCGAGCGGCTGCCGCTGCCGCGGGTAGCGGCATTGATGCGTCGGCTCGGCGATTGGCTGGTGGCGCGGTGTGGCGGCTGGCGGGCGGCGATCCTGGCGGCCGACACGCCGGCCCTCAAGCAGCTTGGACTCAGGCCGCGGCACCGAATTCCGCTGGCCAACGGGGCGATTCCCTGCCGGCTGGTGGAGCTGGAGATGCGGCCGCGGGAGGTGGCGCCGAGCGTGGCGACGACCGAAGCAAGTTCCGGCCGCCGAGACTTCGATGCTCAGGCCGGCGACTTCCGCCGTCGCCTCGCCAAACGCTTCAAGCACCTCGGGAAGTGGGCCCGCCGCCAGGAGATCGAGGCGTTTCGGGTCTACGATAAAGACATTCCCGAAATCCCGCTGGCGATCGACTGGTATGCGGGCTGGCTGCACGTGGCGGAGTATGACCGGCCCCACGATCGTACCGAGATCGAGCACGACATCTGGCTCGACCGCATGGTCGAGACTGCGGCCGCCGAGCTCGGCGTGCTGCCGGGACGAACGTTTCTCAAGGCCCGACGGCGTCAGCGGGGTGGAGGGCAATACGAAAAGCTCGGCGACCGCGCCGCCACGGTGACCGTCCGGGAAGGTGGTCTTGCCTTCGAGGTCAATCTCTCCGACTACCTCGACACCGGCCTGTTCCTCGACCATCGCCCCACGCGCGCACTCGTGCGTGAGGAGGCCGCAGGCAAGCGGATGCTCAACCTCTTCTGCTACACGGGGAGTTTCTCGGTCTACGCCGCCGCGGGCGGCGCAGCCACGACGACCAGCCTCGATCTCTCCAACACCTACCTCGACTGGACCCGGCGAAATCTGACGGCCAATGGCTTCAGTGACGAGTCGCGGCATGCCGTCGTGCGGGACGAGGCCAGGGGATTCCTCGAACACCGAGCCCGGCGCGGTGAGAAACCATTCGACCTCGTCGTGGTCGATCCGCCGACCTTCTCCCGCTCCGCCAAGAGTGAGGAGCCCTGGGACGTGGAGCGGGATCACGCCGACCTGCTTGAACTCGTGGCGGCGAACCTCGTGCCGGGCGGGGTCGTGTTCTTTTCCACGAATTTCCGCCGATTTCACTTCGCGGCCGATCGGCTCGGAGAACGGTATCTGATCCGCGAGATCACCGCGAAGACGACGCCCGAGGACTTCCGCGACCGGCGGCCGCACCGAGCCTGGCGCATGGTGCTGCGAGCAGACGCGTAGGTTCCAGAACGCACCGGTTCGGGGGCGGCACAAGTCGCGTCGCGGCATGGATACCGGGATTCGCTGCGACGCAGAGCCCCCCGACTCGCGTCGGGGGCTTCGATGGGCTCGAGACTGCATCCAATACAAGCCCCGGATGCCAATCCGGGGGCACCGGGCCGTTGGGCGAGCCCGGCCATGATTGGCGGGTCGCACGCTCCCGATGCGTCGCGGGCGTCAGTCGGCAGCGGGCGGCTCGCGGCCGGCCACGAGGTCGAGGATCGCGGCGCCGAAGTCGGCCAGCCGCTTCTCGCCGATGCCCTTGCAGCGGAGCAGGGCTCCGAGCGAGTCGGGCCGCTCGCGGGCGATCGCCCGGAGGGCCTTGTCGTCGAGGATCGTCCAGGCCGGCTTGCCCCGGGCCTCGGCGATCCTCCGCCGCCAGCGGCGGAGGCGCTCGAAGAGATCGCGATCCACGCCGTCCCAGTCGTCTGCCTCGACCTTCGTGGCCTTCGCCTTCGAACCGGTCTGGGGCTCGAGCAGCACGACCTCGCGGCTCCCGCGGAGCACCTCCCACGACCGATCATTGAGCCGCACCACCGGTCGATCGCCCCCGCTCCGCTCGAGCAACTCCTGGTCGAGCAGTTGATGGACCAGGTTTTCGGCGGCTCTTTGATCGATGCTCGCGAGCAGGCCGTAGGTGGAGAGCTGGTCGTGGCCGTTGCGAAGCACGGCGTCGGTCTTCGCGCCCCGCAGCACCTCGCAGACATGCCGCACGCCGAACCGTTGCTCCACGCGGGCCACGCAGGACAGGATTTTCTGGGCGACGACGGTGGAGTCGGTCAGGCTCTCCGCCTCGCCGAGGCAGACATCGCAGGCCTCGCAGGGCTTGGGGGGATAGGCCTGGCCAAAATACTCGGAGAGAGCCGCGTGCCGGCAGCGGGCGGCCTGGGCGTAGCGCCGCATCGCGTGCAGGTGCTGGAGCTGCCCGGCCACGAGCCGTTCCTGCTCCTCCTCGTCGAGTTCACTCTCCGCCGCGCTCTTCCGCACGAGCGCCTCCCACTGAAACACGTCGGCCGAGGAATAGAGCAGGACGCACTCGGCGGCCAGGCCGTCGCGGCCGGCCCGGCCCGTCTCCTGCTGGTAGGCCTCGAGGCTCTTGGGGAGCGCCGTATGGAGCACAAGCCTCACGTCGGAGCGGTCGATGCCCATCCCGAAGGCCACCGTGGCCACGACTACGTCGATCGTCTCCTTGGCGAAGGCGTCCTGGGTGCGGTGCCGCTCCTTGGCGTCGAGCCCGGCATGGTAGGGCCGGGCCAAAAGCCCCTCGGCGGCGAGCCGGGCCGCCAGCCGTTCGGTCTCACGCCGCGAGATGCAATACACGATCGAGGCCTCGCCGCGGTGGCGGCCGAGGATCGCAAGCGCCTGCACGACGCGGTCGGTGCGGGGCACGATCCGGTAGACGAGATTGGGACGGTCGAAGATGCCGACGAGTACCGCGGGGTCGCGGAGGTTCAACTGCTTCGCGATATCGTCCCGCACCCGGGGAGTGGCGGTGGCCGTAAAGGCGTGGAGGCTCGCCCGTGGGAACCGCTCCCGCAGCAGGGCCAGCTGGCGGTATTCGGGCCGAAAGTCGTGGCCCCACTGGCTGATGCAGTGCGCCTCGTCGATCGCGAACCGCTTCACGCCCACACGGGCGAGCGTGTCGAGCAGCCCCGAATTCACGAGCCGCTCAGGGGCAGTGAACAACAGCCGCAACTCGCCCGCCACGAGCCGGTCGCGAATCGCCCCCCGCTCCTCCTGCGAGAGCCCGGAATGGAGCGCCGCCGCGGGATAGCCGATCGCCTCGAGGGCGTCGACCTGATCCTTCATCAGGGCCACCAGCGGCGAGATGACCACGTCGGTGGTGTCGCCCACGAGGGGTGGCAACTGGTAGCAGAGGCTCTTGCCGCCCCCGGTCGGCATCACCACGAGCGAATCCCGGCCGGCGAGCGCCGCGTCGATCGCCTCGGCCTGAAGCGGCCGCAGTGTTTCGAAGCCCCACCACCGCCTGAGCACGTCGGCCACCGGCCCGTCCGCAACCGGTCGGTGCTCCTCCGCTGCATCGCGTTCGGCCGTCCCTGACACGCTCGTCATCCTCGTGGCTCCGTCGCCGCGTCAGGATACACCGCCGCCGGCCGCCCCGGTACACTCCCGCCATGCTCTGGATCGCCTGGAAGATGCTGGTCGGCAACCGGGTCAAATACCTGGGCATCGTGTTCGGCGTCGTCTTCGCCGCCGTGCTGATCGCCCAGCAGGCCTCGATCTTCTGCGGCCTGATGTCGCTCACGGTCAGCCAGATCCGCGACGTCCAGGGGCCCGGCATCTGGGTGATGGACAGGAACGTCCAGTTCGTGGACGACGTGAAGCCGCTGGCCGACACGGAGCTGTTCCGCGTCAAGAGCGTGCCTGGCGTGGAGTGGGCGGTGCGGTTCTACAAGGGCATCGCCCGGGCGCGGCTGCAGGAGGGTTCCTACGAGCAGATGATCCTGCTCGGCCTCGACGACGCCACCTTCGTGGGTGCTCCTGCGGGGGTCTTCCTGGGGTCGATCGCCGACCTGCGGAAGCCCGACGCTGTGATCATGGACGACGCCGGCTACCGCCGGATCTGGCCGGGCGAACCCTACCGGCTCGGCCGCAGTTTCGAGATGAACGACCGGCGGGCCGTGGTGGTGGGGATCACGAAGGCCAGCCGCACCTTCCAGAGCTTTCCGATCGTCTACACCCGCTATTCCCAGGCGGTGCTGTTCGCCCCGCCGGAGCGGAAGGTGCTCTCGTTCATCCTGGCCGAGGCCGGGCCGGGCCTCGCCGAAACGGAGGTCTGCCGGCGGATCGAGGAGCGGACCGGCCTCCAGGCCCTCACCCGCTCTCAGTTCATCTGGAAGACGATCCATTACTACCTGCAGAAGACCGGCATCCCGGTCAACTTCGGGATCACCGTGTTCCTCGGTTTTCTCGTCGGCACGGCGATCGCCGGCCAGACCTTCTATCTTTTCACCGTCGAGAACATCCGCCAGTTCGGAGCCCTCAAGGCGATGGGCACGAGCAATTGGACAATCCTCCTGATGGTGCTCGCCCAGGGGCTTCAGGTGGGCATCGTCGGCTACGGCCTCGGCGTGGGCCTGGCGGCGGTCTTCGGCTGGGTGGTCAAGGGGGCTTCCCGGCTCTCATTCTTCATGCCCTGGCAGGTGCTGGTGATCACCGCCGCCGCCGTGTTCGTGATCGTCCTCGTCGCCAGCCTGCTCTCCATCCGCAAGGTGCTCGTCGTCGATCCCGCGATCGTGTTTCGGGGATGATCCATGACCGATCCTCACACGCTCGATGACCGGCCCCTCTCTGAGATCGCCGTCCGCGTGCGGGGCGTGACCAAGGAATTCGGCTCAGGTGGGGCCGTCACGAAGGCCTTGCGGGGCGTCGATCTCGACGTGCCCTACGGCGAACTCCTGATGCTGATCGGCCCGAGCGGCTGCGGGAAGACCACGCTGGTCTCGATCGTGGCCGGTACGCTCGAACCGACGGCCGGCGAGGTGCTGGTGCTCGGGAAGGATCTGGTGGCGATGCGGCCGGGCGGCAAGGTGGCCTTCCGCCGGGAGAACGTCGGCTTCGTGTTCCAGGCCTATAACCTGCTGCCGTCGCTCACCGCCGCGGAGAATGCCGCTGTGCCGCTGATCATCGCCGGCTGGCAGCGACGCCGGGCCGTGGAGAAGGCCGCCGACATTCTGGCCGAACTCGGCATGGGCGATCGGCTCGCCAACCTGCCGAGCGAGCTCTCGGGCGGGCAGCAGCAGCGGGTGGCGATCGCCCGGGCCCTCGTCCACGATCCTCGGCTGCTCGTCTGCGATGAGCCCACCAGCGCCCTCGATGCCGAGAACGGCCG
>CAYVNX010000070.1:0-15636 GCA_964453165.1 uncultured Candidatus Kuenenia sp.
CTTGCCGGGCCTCCGCCCGGCCGGCCGCCTTCCGGGCGGCCGATGGCGTGCGGCTTGCGCGGAGTGGTGGCCTCGTCTGCGCGGATTGTCGTCGAGTCGGGGCGACGCGGATGGCACGCTGCGCGAGGCTGCGCCTCGCTGCGTGCCTGAGACGGGGAAGCCGAGTGGTGCAGCATGCAACGCACGCTGCGCGAGGCTGCGCCTCGCTGCGTGCCTGAGACGGGGAAGCCGAGGAACGTGGGCTTCGGGCACTTCAGGAATCGCATTCCGGTCGGGGTTGCCCGTGCCCCGAGAGCCGGCGTAGGAAACCGAGCGTAGCAAGGATTGCGCAGCGAAGGTTTCCTCCGAGTGAGCGAAGGACAGGATGTCCGTAGCGAACGTCCGGCGACGGGGCATGGGCAATCCCGAACCACCAGGCAGCCCAGCCTCCGCCCCTCCATGCAGCAGCGAACCTCCAGCGCCGGGCATGGGCAATCCCGACCCGCCAGGCAGCCCAGCCTCCGCCCCTCCATGCAGCAGCGAACGTCCGGCGACGGATCATGGGCAATCCCGACTCACCAGGTGGCGCCGATTCCGCCCCGCAATCTGCCCCCGTCAGCGAACCCTAGAGGTTCTTGATCGGCCGCTTCGGCTTCGGTGGGGCGAGCATCCGCTTCTGGTCGTCACTGCGATTCGGATTGCCACCGCCCCCACCCGGGGGCTTCGGGGCATTCACGCCCGTGTGGGCCTCCTTCCACCCATAGCCCAACGGAATCGCCAGTTCGTCCGCGGCAATCTTCGCCCAGGGGGTGCCGGGATGGTCGGCCACCACCCGGGAGAGAAACTGCTTCGCCTCATCGGCCTGCTTGGCAACCTGGGCGCCCACCAGGGCCATCGCTACCTCGTCGCTCGGAACGAGCCGCCAGGTGTCGCTCTTGGGATCCTCGAACTTCATCCCTCGCTTGGCAGCCGCCAGCATCGCGTTGTAGGCCTCGGTGCGAACCTTCGCGGCCAAGACGCGGCCCATGGCGAGATCAAAGCCCGCCTGCCACCGCTTCTCGTCGGGCTTGAGCTTCGGCCGGTCGCCGAGCCCCTTCGCGAGCAGCCCATGGAGCCGATCGATCTTCGGCTCGAGCAGGGCGGCCTGCTTCTGGGCCTCGCTCAGGAGCCCAACCAGCCGGCCATCGTCCTGCCGCGGAAACTCCATCGTCGCGCCTTCGAGCGGCTCGAGCGCAGCGGCCCGGGCCGCCTCGACAAGGGCCCGCTTGGACTGATTGGCGGCGATCTGCTTGTCGAGTTCGGCCGCGCTCACATAGTCGGGGGCGTACGCCCGCATGACCGCCGGGTCGAAGAAATACCGCAGCGCTGCCGCCATCGGAGCTACGGCGCCGTCTCGGACCCTCCCCTTCGCCTCGCGGTTGGCATGAACCGCGAAGTAGACGCCCCCCGTCTCGGCGCAGAGCCGGGAGAGGCTGAAGGGGCCGAAGCCCGAATCGATCGGCTCGTCCGGAGCATCCTTCGGCCGCACCTGCACCACCTCCGGATAGAAGGTTTCGGGCCCTTGATCGACCTGGGCCCACTGTTCGGCCGATTGGAAGCGGGGATCGAACTCGACGAACTTGAACCGCACGCTCTGCTGGCCGAAGGGCGCCGGCACGCCCACCACGAACACCCGAATCGCCCGCCGCCGGCAGAACTCCGCCACCGGATCAACGAGCTGCTGGTCGTTGCCGACTTCGTCGGTGAATGCGACCACGAGCGTGTTCTTCCGGCCTCCGTCGATCTTGGTGCGGTCGGCCTGCCGGGCTGCAGCGTTGATCGCGGTGAAGGTCATCTCGATGCCCGACTCGTCGATCGGAATCGACTTGATCGCCGCCACGACCTGCGAGACGTCCTCTGTCGGCTCCGGCGTCACCGCCGTGACCTCTCTGCCGTAGGCAAAGACCAGGTTGTTGAGTTCGTGAACCCGGCCTGCGGCCGTGACGCCCAGTTCCTCGAAGACCCGCGACAGCCGGGTCGCGATCTCCTGCCGTTGGCCTGCCAGGCTGACCGACTGGTCGAACACCCAGCAGACGAGCGTCGGACGCTCGTCGAGGGAGGCCACGATTTCCCGCGTCAATCGATCCACCGCGCCGGCCACCCGGGCCTCGCCCAGCCCCTGAGCGCCGCCCAGGCTGGAAAAGGGCTCCACAAATGCATCGGCCGCAAGAGCGTCGTTGACCTCGATTTCGACGGCTGCGACCTCGACATCCGGGAGGGCCACTTGGACGACCGGCTCGACGGCGGGAAGCGGAGCGAAGGAGGCAGCCTCGCCCAGCCCACGGTCAGGCTCGCCTCCCACCTCTGACGATGGTTCGTCGGCCACCTCGAGCTCCTGTCGAAGTTCCACGATCTCGGGCTCGGGCTCCACCGTCGGGTCGAGCATCGTCACCCGCTGCGGGGGCGTTCCGATCGGCTGCCAGCCGGCCAGAGCCAGGCCGAGCAGCACCACCACGTGGACGACCAGGCTCACCAGCCAGGCGGGCGCCGAACGATCCGAGTGCGGTACCCCATCGGCGGCCGGCGGACCGGATCCACGGCGAAACCGGTCAAACCCAACCATGGCAGTGCCTCGCTCACGCGAACATCGTCTTCCCAACAATCGTACCGTAGCAGTCCGCCCCGATTCCACCGCCGGGATTCGAGCCGGCCCGACGTGGCATCCGAGGGGTCGATCGGGATATTCTGGATCGGATGTCCGAATGAACTGATTGGCAGCCAGTTCGGAGCCAGTCGCCCCCCGCCAAGGATCATCGATGCACGTCGCTGCCGTACGAATCGTTCACCACTCGGGCCTTGCTGGCCGTTCGTGGATGCTGGCCGGTCTGCTGGCCGGTCTGCTGGCCGGCGGGGCGGTCGGCGCGGCCGATCCGGCTTCCGGCCCGGCGACACCGGAACGCCTCCCCCCCAACCGGCTCGAGTTGAAGACTGGCGATCGGCTCGATCTCGTCGCCTGGCACTACCCCCTCCGCCAGGGCGCGACACCAGTGGCGACCGTGATTCTGATCCACGATCTGGGAGGATCCCATGAAACGGTCGCGCCCTTGGCGCTAGGCCTGCAGGATGCGGATTGCACGGTCGTCGTGCCCGATCTCCGTGGCCATGGGGAGTCGGTCACTCCAGAGATGGAGCGAGCCGCCGGCAGCCGGCTGCCTTCCGAGCTTCTGAAGCGGCCAGACTTCCTCGCCATGGTCGCCACCGGCGGAGGCCGGGTGCGGAACCAGGCTTCGCTCCGCGGCGACGTGGAAGCGGTGCGGAAATGGATCGCAGAGCACTCCGACAAGGGCGTGAACCTCGACCGCCTGTATGTGGTCGGCTCCGGCCTGGGCGCTACCCTGGCGGCCTATTGGACCAACGCCGACGCCGCCTGGCCGCCGATCACGAGCGGTCCGCAGGGGGGCGACGTGAAGGGACTCGTGCTCGTTGACCCAGCCTTTGCGACCAAGGGCTTCCAGATTCGGCAGGCCCTCGACCTTGAGCCGGTCAAGACGAGACTCCCGGTCATGATCGTCGCCGGCCCGAACAGCCGAGACGCCGACAAGGTCTGCGACCAGCTGAAAAAATCGCGGCCCGACGAATGGTTCGATAGTCGACTGCTAGGCCGCTCGCCGGCGAAGCAGGGCGACGCGACCTTTATCTACGCTGAGGTTCCGGCCCGCGATCGGCGCGGCGCGAGCCTTACGGGCGATGCCTTCGCCTCGTTCCGCGCCGAGAACGGACGCGGCGACCCGGCCTTCCTGATCACGGCCTTCATCAAGGCGACGTCTGCCCGAAAGCCCTGACGCGGCCGGAGAAGCCGGCTGGCTCGATCGTCGGGGCTCGGGGGCCGGTCGGCGCGAGTCCAACCACGGCGTCGGGATGCGGTAGCAGGATCGTCGCTCCGATCGGGAGAATGCCCGGATCGGGAACGAGTCCGCGGTTGGCCTCCCAGATCGCGGCCGCGGCGGCTGGATGGCCGTAGAAACGACTGGCAATCCCCGTCAGATCGTCCCCATCCCGAATCACGTAGATCATCGACTGAGGCGCGGGCCCAACCGGCCGCTGCCCTGCGTCGGGCTGCCGGCCGGACCAGCCGGGGGCCAGCGGTGGAGACTGTTGGCCGTCGAGCAGCGGCGGTGGCGGAACCTCGAGCGTTGACCGATAGGCGGTCGCGAGGGCGGCGCTCGCCTGCGTCGGCGGCGAGGCCACCGGCGGCAGTGGGCCAGGTGGTGGGGGCATCACGTAGTCGCGATCGAGCGTCACCGGGCCGGCAGTATTCGGCCCCCCGGCCACCGTCCGCCCAGGGAGCGACCAGCCGTCGAGAGCGGTGGGATCCGCCCCCGCGGTCCGATCAACGGAAGCGCTCGGCTGCGAACCCTCCCGAGGCGGGACGACTCCTGCGGGAGGCAAGGATGTGGCACTCGAGTGAGCCTGCCACCAGCGGTGCATCTCGAGCGCGGCTGGCGCCGCCAACGACGTGCCGGCCGCAACCATGCCCAGCCCGGTCACCAGCCTTATCAATCGAGTGAATCGATCCACGGCGGCCTCCTGAAGGCCGTGCCCGGCAAGCCAGTGCCGAGCGCGGCCGCATGGCAATCATGCCACCCGCCGCGGACCAAGCGACCCAACCGGCGCGGAAACCGGAATCCCTCCCGGCCCCACCGATCGCTCCAGGCCGCGCCAGCCGCAAGGTTTCACGAGCCTGGGGCCGTCACACCGGTTGCGTCAGAGCCGTCGAGCGGGCCGGCTCCGTCGCGTCTCCGAACCGGTGCTGGAGCCAGAGCACGAGCGGCGCGGCGATGTAAATCGAACTCAGCGTGCCGGTGACGACGCCCACGAGCATCGTGAACGCGAAGGCATGGATCCCCTGACCTCCGAAGAGATAGAGGATCAAGACGGCGAGAAAGGCCGTACCAGAAGTGAGGATCGTCCGACTCAAGGTCTGATTCACCGCCCGGTCGACCATCTCGGCCGTCAGATACTTGGCTTTCCCGCGAATCTCCCGCAGGCGGTCGAAGATCACGATCGTGTCGTTGATCGAGAAGCCGACGATCGTCAGCAGGGCGGCCACCACGTCGAGACTGATCCGGAACTCGTCCACCAGCGCCCAACCCATGAACGGGGCGACGAACCGGCTCAGAGCGAGGCAGGCCAGCGCCACCGCCACGTCGTGAATGAGGGCGACCACGGCCGCCAGACCGAAGGCGACATTCTGGAACCGCACCCAGATGTAGAGCACGATCAGCCCGAGGCTGGCCGCCAAGGCGTAGACCGCCGTCACGCGGGTGTTGCCCGCCACCTTGCCGCCGATTGCATTGGCCGAGAGATAGACGGGGGTGTCGGCCAGATCGGTCGCCATCCGGTTGAGCACTTTTCTGGTCGCATCGGCGTCGAGCGAGGTCGACAAGGCCCAGGCCCGGCACGGCTTGTCGTTGCCCGCCGTGGGATCCTCGGCCTGGAGATCAAATTCCGCATCGCCAAGCCCTTCGGCCTCGAGGGCAGCCCGGACCGTGGCTCCGAGCGCCTGACGGCCGATTTTCTCGGGGAACGTGAGCGGCGCCGTCACAGCCAGCCGCGCCGCTGCTGACTTGCCATCCCCCGCCTCGGTCGCCGCGGCGGCGCCACCGGGAATCACCTCGAGTTCGCCGAACGACATCGAATGCGTGGCCAACCGGCCGGGGAACGCCTGCTCGAGCAGTTCTTCAACGGCCTCTTCATCCTGGTTGGCGGTGTCGATCTTGAATCGCCGGCTCGACACCCCGTCGGCCAGCGTGACCGCGCTGACCGTCGCCGATTCGAGCTTCTCGCCGACGAGCCGCCGCACCTCGGCGATCGGCAGCTCCTTGCCCTCCTGAAACTCCACCTGGACGCTGGTGCCACCGGTAAAGTCGATGTCGAAGAGCTCCGATCCCCGCCGGGCCGCGGCGACGGCGCCCAAGAGGATCAGGGCGGCGGCCACCGCGGCCGCGGTCTTGGCCCAGGCGACAAACCGCAGCTTGGTGTGCCCAAGCATCCGAGCCATCGAAAGCTTCCGCAGCCACCCCGACCGTTCGGCCAGGTCGAAGATCACCCGCGAGCAGAAGACGGCGGTGAAGAGGTTGAGGGCCAGGCCGAGGATGAGCGTGATCGCGAAGCCCTTGAGCTGGTCGGTTCCGATCGCGAACAACACGATTCCGGTGATCAGCGTCGTCAGATTCGAGTCGACGATCGTGGAGAAGGCCCGCTGGAAGCCGTTGCGAATCGCCATCCTGACGGCCGAACCCCGATCGAGCTCCTCTCGCATCCGCTCATAGATCAGCACATTCGCGTCGACCGCCATGCCGACCGAGAGCACGAGACCGGCCAGGCCGGCGAGCGTGAAGGCCACCTTGAAGGAGATCATCACGGCAACCACGAGCACGACGTTCATCAGCACCGCCAGGTCGGCCACGAAGCCGGAGAACCGGTAGTAGGCCAGCATGAAGGTGAGCACGAGGATCGTAGCGAGCATCATCGCCAGCCGGGCCGAGCGGATCGTGTCGTCGCCGAGCTGCGAACTGATCCGCTGCTCGCTGATCGGCTCGCTCTCGAGGGCCGCCGGCAGGCTGCCCGCGTTGAGCACCTCGGTGAGGAAGTCCACCTCGGCCTGGTCGAAGTTGCCGGTGATCTGTCCGCTGGAGGTGATCGTGCTGCGAATCACGGGAGCCGACTGGAGCACGTCGTCGAGCACGATGCCCAGGCGGTTCTCCAGGCCGTTGGCCGGATCGGGCAGGTTCTTGCTCGTCAGCACGCCGAATCGGCGGGCCCCCTCGCTCTTGAGCAGGAAGCTGACGCAGGGAGCGAGGGTGGCGTCGTCGAGATCGGGGCTCACGCGGCTGAGGTCGCCGCCGGTGACGTTGTAGGGATCGACCATCACGAGCACCTCGGCCTGCTCGCCGGCCGGTCGCGTCACCATCGCCTCGTCGACCTGCATCTTTGCCGGATCGAGCCGCACCCAACGGGCCAGGAGCTTCCCGTCCTGCCGGGCGGTCGAGCCGCGGGACTTCTCCGCGATGGCGATCGCGGCCCGATGCCGGGGGTCGTTGCGGTTGGCCAGCATCCGAAACTCGAGCACGCCCGCGCTCGAAATCACCTTCTTGATCTGCTCGACCTCCGACTGCTCCACCTCGGGCAGGATCACCTCGATCTGGTCGAGCCCAAATTGCCGGACCGTCACCTCCTTTTGGCCGCCCGGATTGACGCGGCGGCTGACCGCCGCCACGAGCTTGTCCATCGGCACCGCGGCCGCCTGCGGAACGATCTGATACTCGAGCACGAGCGCATCGGCCCCCGCCTCGCGAGACAATTCCTTGACAGAGACCTGGTCGAACTGAGCCTGCTTCATCTCCGCGAGAAACGCCTCGCGGGCGGTGCCATCGGCCGTGTCGAGCCGCACCCGCACCTTCCCGCCCGGCCGGCCCTCGACCGTCGCCTGACTGCCCTCCTCGGCCAGGGCAATTCGCTCGATCCCGGCGATGGCGTCGTCGACCCGCAACTGACCCTGCCGACCTGCCGCCACCTCGTAGACCAGGATCAGGCCTCCCTTGAGGTCGATGCCTAGCCGCGGCGGCCAGCCGAGCCAGCAGATCGCGCCGCCTGCGGCAAGCGCCACCAGCACCGTGGCCAGCCGGCCCCAGAGGTCGGGCAGCCGCAGACTCTTTGTGATCAACCAGGCCGCCAGCGTCGGCACGATAAACACGGCCAGGGCGATCAGCCAGGCCGCCTGGCGGGTCTGCCACCAGGGCAGGTCAGCCACGGGAACCACGGCAACATCGCCGGCAGCCTGGGCGAGGAGGAGGAAGGCGGTCGTCGGAATGTTCATGAATCGATTCTCTCGAGTCGCTGGTGGAAAATTCGCCCTGGGCTCCAGTTCAGGAGCCCGTTGAATCACCGCCGCCGTCGCCCCCCAGCACGCGAGCGATGCTCGAGAGGGTGACGGCCAGTTTCACGTTTGCGGAGTCATCGACCCGGAGGCTCACCCGATCCGCATCCCGGTCCACCGCGGCCACGGTCCCGTAGATCCCGCCCGAGGTCACGACCCGGTCATTTTTCTTGAGGCTCGTCAGCATCGTCTGCTGCTTCTTCATCCGCTCCCGTTCCGGGCGGAACAGAAGCAGATAGGCCGCGATGCCGATGGCGACGAGCGGCAGAAACTGGACGATCGGCGGCGGGGCGGCTTTGCCCCCGCCCGCGTCGGCTTGCGCGAGGCAGACTGCCGTCCAGCAGGGCGTGGTCGGAGACGACGACGGGACTGGCATCGGGTGGTGCTTCTGCCGGGGTTCCGAGACTGGGAAACCCGAGAATGTAGTGGGCGTTCCGAGCATCGGACAAGTCGGCCGCGCCAGCAGCGGGAGACACCCGCCTCCGCCTCACTCCTCAGCCCGGGGCTCGGTCGGGCCGCCCGGCCAGGCCGAGGCGATCGCCCCGGCCACCTCGGTAAACCGCCCCGCCACGACCGCCGCCCGCAGCCGCGCAACCAGCCGCTGGTAGAAAGTCAGGTTGTGGATCGAAGCCAGCACCGGCCCGAGCATCTCGCCAGACAGAAAGAGGTGCCGCAGATAGCTCCGGGAATGACGGCAGGCCGCGCAGGGGCAGCCCTCCTCGAGCGGCCGTTGGTCGGTGGCATGGATCGCATTCCGCAGCCGCAGCGGGCCCGCGAAGGTGTAGACGAGCGAATTGCGGCCACAGCGGGTCGGCAAGACGCAGTCGAACATGTCGATCCCGGCAGCGACCGCCGCCACGATGTCCTGCGGCTGGCCGACCCCCATCAGGTATCGCGGTCGGTCGGCCGGCAGGTGCGGCACGGTGGCCGCGAGCGCGGCCTGCATCGCCTCCGGCCCCTCTCCCACCGACAGGCCCCCGACCGCATAGCCGGGAAACCCGAGCGTCACGAGCGCCGCGGCGCTTTCCTGCCGCAGATCGGGCTCCAGGCCGCCCTGCACGATCCCGAACAGGGCCTGGTCCTCCCGGCGGTGCGCGGCCTGACAGCGCTCGGCCCAACGGAGCGACCGCCGCATCGCGTCGGCCACCGTCCCGCGGTCGTTTGGCAGAGCGACCACATGGTCGAGCTGCATGATGATGTCGGCCCCGATCCGCTCCTGAATCCGGGTCGCCGCCTCGGGTGTAAGGGCGATCGCCGAGCCGTCGATGTGCGAGCGAAAGAACGCTCCCTCCTCGGTCACCTTCACCTGCTTGGCGAGGCTAAAGACCTGAAAGCCTCCCGAGTCGGTCAGGGTGGGTCCGCCCCAGCCCATGAATCGGGCCAGGCCCCCGCCCTGCTCCACCAACGCCTCGCCCGGCCGCAGGTGCAGGTGATACGTATTGGAGAGAATCACCCCGGCGCCGGTCTCGGCCACGCGGCCGATGTCCACTCCCTTGACGCTGGCGGCGGTCGCGACCGGCATGAACAGCGGCGTGGGCACGGCGCCGTGCGGCGTGGCGAGCGTGCCCGCCCGCGCCGCCCCATCGGCCGCCTCGAGCGCAAAGCTGAAGCCTGGTTTCATCCGGCAGGCAGCCGTGACATCAGAAAATGCCCAGGGCTTCGAGCGAATACCGCACGATCAGACCGGCCACCACCACGCTCACCATGCTCATCAGTTTCACGAGGATGTTGAGGCTCGGACCGCTGGTGTCCTTGAAGGGGTCGCCCACGGTGTCGCCCACGACAGCCGCCTTGTGGGCCTCGGTGCCCTTGCCGCCATGCACTCCGCTCTCGATGTGCTTCTTGGCGTTGTCCCAGGCGCCGCCGGCGTTGGCCATGAACACCGCCACGCAGAACCCGGTCGTAAGACCGCCGACGAGCAGGCCCATGACACCGCCGACCCCGAGGAGCAGCCCGACCACGATCGGCACGGCCAAGGCGAGCAGCGACGGCAGCACCATCTCCCGCTGAGCCGCCTTCGTGCTGATCGCCACGGGGGCCGCGTAGTCGGGCGTGTCGGTGCCGGCCATGATGCCCGGCTTCTCACGAAACTGACGGCGGACCTCTTCCACCATGCCCTTGGCCGCCCGGCCCACGGCCTTCATCGTGAGCGCACAGAACACGAAGGTGCTCATCGCCCCGATGAACAGCCCCACGAGCACCTTGGGGTTCATGAGGGTCACGTCGTAGAAACGCATGTAGTCGGCCATTCTGGCGGTCTTGACCGGCACGATCTGCTCGGCGGCGGCCAGGCGAGTGACGGTCTCGTCCCCAACGGCGGCGGCCACCTGCATGCCTCGGGAATCGAGCCCTGGGATCAGCGGCTCGGCTAGTACCTTGCCCTCGGAATCCGTGCGGCCGTCGAGCACGGCGTCGTCGAGCACCATCCACATCCGGTTACTCTCGGGCTTGTCGCCGACCTGCACGGCCAACCGGTCGGCCAGCTTGACCCACTCTCCGGCGACGAGCGGCCGTATCTTGCCGTCGATCACGACCTGCTGGCCTCCGTCCATGGTTGCCGCAATCGCCGACTGGCTCCATCGCTCGAACCCGATCCGCACCTCTTCAACATAGGCCGCCAGCAGGGCGAGAGCCGTAAGCGCCGCCGACCCGATCGCGAAGCCCTTGCCGGTCGCGGCCGTCGTGTTGCCAAGCGCGTCAAGGGCGTCGGTCCGCTCGCGGACGATCTCCGGCAGGCCCGCCATCTGGGCGTTGCCGCCGGCGTTGTCGGCGATCGGCCCGTAGGCGTCGGTCGCCAGCGTGATGCCGAGGGTGGAGAGCATTCCGACCGCGGCGATGCCCACGCCATACAAGCCCAGGGCGAATTGGCCGGGATCGGTGAAGTCGAATCCGTTGGCGAAGCCGAACGAAAGCAGGGTGGCAGCGCCCACGATCAGCACCGGTGCCCAGACGCTCATCATGCCTTCCGCCACGCCACCGATGATGATCGTGGCCGGGCCAGTGAGGGCTTGGTCGGCGAGCTCCTGCGTAGGCTTGTACTCGTTGCTGGTGGAATACTCGGTCCACTTGCCGATCAGCCAGCCGGCCACGAGTCCTACGATCACGCTGATGGCGACGCCGAAACTCCCCTGCCGCCAGCCGAGCAGCATCGGAGCCAGGAGGAAGGTGGCGCCGATGATCGCGCCCGTCGACAGATTGATGCCGTGTGCCAGGGCCGCCAGGAGGCTCTTCTGGGAGGAATCCTCCTGGGTGCGAACCTGGTAGATGCCCCAGATCGAGAGCAGCGTGCCGACCGCCGCAATCATGATCGGCAGAAAGAGCGCCCCCATCTGCATCCGGCTATTGCCGTGGTAGGCGGCCACGCCGAGGGCCGCAGTGGCCAGAATCGACCCGCAGTAACTCTCGTAGAGATCCGCACCCATGCCGGCCACGTCACCGACATTGTCGCCGACGTTGTCGGCGATCGTGGCCGGGTTGCGGGCGTCATCCTCGGGAATGCTGTGCTCGACCTTGCCGACGAGATCGGCGCCGACGTCGGCGGCCTTGGTGAAGATGCCGCCGCCGACGCGGGCGAACAGCGCCTGGGAGCTCGCCCCCATCCCGAAGCAGAGCATCGTGACCGTGATCTCCTCCAGCGAGAGCGGCTTGCCGAAGAGCGGCACGATCCAATACAGGATCAGGAACCAAAGCATGATGTCGAGCAGGCCGAGACCCACCACCGTGAGGCCCATCACGGCGCCGGACCGAAAGGCAACCTGCAGACCGTCGTTGAGGCTTCGCTCGGCGCCGGCGGCCGTCCGATTGCTCGCGAGCGTGGCCGTCTTCATCCCGAACCAGCCCGCCAGGCCGGAGAAGAAGCCACCCGAAATGAAGGCGAAGGGCACCCAGCCGCTCTGCACCTCGAGACCGAAGGCCATCACCGCGAGCAGCAGGAAGATCGCGACGAAGAAGAGGCCCACTACCTTGTACTGCTGCCTGAGGTAGGCGTCGGCTCCCGTGCGGACGTAGCCGGCGATCTTGATCATCTCAGCCGTACCTGCCGGCTGCGACTCCATCCACTTGAAGAATTCCCAGGCCTTGTAGAGGGCAAGGCAGGCGCCCGCCGTGGCCAGGAGCCAGAAGAAGCCGTAGACTCCGAACAGCCACTCCGTGGTGACCTCCTCGGCGGCTGATGCGACGACCGGGAGACTCGCCGCGACGACCGTCGTCGCGATGCAAAGAAGTGATCTGGGGCTTGCCACGATGCTGGGGAACTCCACTGGATGACGGTGGGCAGTGCCGCTGATCGGCCCGAGAAAAATGGGCCGACGCGAGCCCCAGATTGAACCCTGCCCCCGAGAGGCTGTCAAACCACACAGCGTTTCGACAGGGTACCCACCCGCCCTGGTTGCTGACCGAAATCGATCACACCACGCGGCAGCCCCAGAGCCCCTGGGCTACACGGGCTGCTTGCCGATCGCGTGGTAGGCGAACCCTCGGGATCGCATCTCGCGCGGGGCGTAGAGGTTGCGGCCGTCGAAGATCAGCTTGGCCCGCATCCGCCGGCCCATCTCGTCAAAGTCGGGCCGCCGGTAGTCGCCCCACTCCGTCACGATTGCCAGGCAGTCGGCCCCGTCGAGCGCGTCGAGCGGCGTCGCGGCATACTCCAGCCGGTCGCCATAGAGGGCCCGGACGTTGTCCATCGCCTCTGGATCGTGCACTCGCACGATGGCGCGGCCCGCCAGGAGCCCCTCGATCAGATCGACCGCCGGGGCGTCGCGAATGTCGTCCGTCCGCGGCTTGAAGGCCAGACCCCAGATCGCGATCCGCTTGCCGGCCAGATCGCCCCCGTACCAGCCGCTGATCTTTTCGCCGAGCACCAGCTTCTGGGCCAGATTCGTCTCGTGCACCGCCGTCAGGATCCGCGGCATCACGCCCTTGTCGCGGGCCATCGCGGCCAGGGCCTGGACGTCCTTGGGAAAGCAACTGCCACCATAGCCAGCCCCCGGAAATAGAAACGCGAATCCGATCCGGCTGTCATGGCCGATCCCGCGTCGAACGTCGTCGATGTCGGCCTCCATCCGCTCGCAGAGATTGGCCACCTCGTTGATGAAGGAGATCTTCGTGGCGAGCAGCGAGTTGGCCACGTACTTGGTCATCTCGGAGCTTTCCGGACTCATCACCAAGAACGGGTTCTCGGTTCGCAGAAAAGGCGAGTAGAGCGCACGAAGGGTCTCACCAACATCGGGTGTCCGCACTCCGACAACCACACGATCGGGTTTCTGAAAATCCTCGATCGCAGCCCCCTCCTTGAGAAACTCCGGATTGCTAGCGACCCGGCAGTCGTGGCCGAGCCGCTCCCGCAGCCGCGTCTCGATCCCGGCGCAGGTGCCCACCGGCACGGTGCTCTTCGTGACCACGATCGCATCGGGCCGCAGGTGTGACGCGATCGACTCGACCACCTTCCACAGGGCGGAGAGGTCGGCCGACCCGTCGGCCGCCGGCGGCGTGCCGACCGCCAGAAAGACGACGTCGGCATCGTGGATCGCGGTCGCTGTGTCGGTGGTGAACCGGAGCCGGCCGGCCTTGGCGTTCCGCTCCACCAACTCCTCGAGCCCGGGCTCGTAGATCGGCACCTCACCCCGTTCGAGCCGGGCGATCTTGTCGGCGTTGATGTCGAGGCAGGTGACGGAGTTGCCGCTGTCGGCGAAGCAGGTTCCCGTCACGAGCCCCACATACCCGGTACCCACGACTCCGATTCGCATGCTTGAAACCTCCGGGAAAGCCGATCGATCATACCCCGCCGGAGGGGCCGCGTCAGTCGCCCGTGGGCTGGGCATCGGCCGGGGCCGGTCCGCCCTCACTCCCGGGATCGCCACCAGCCAACGGCACCGTCTCCGCCTCCTCCTGCTCGCCGGGAGGCACGGGGACGACGGCAGCAAGCGTGTCGCCATCATCGACACGCATGATCCGCACACCTTGGGTGTTGCGCCCCATCGGCCGGATCTCGGCCACGTTCACCCGCTGGATCTTGCCGCGGGACGTCATCATCAACACCTGATCCTCGTCCCGGACCGAGACCACCGCGACCACCTGGCCGTTGCGGGCGGTGGCCTTGATGTCTCGCACGCCCTTCCCGCCACGGTGCTGGGTGCGATACCGCATCCCGCTCGAGCCCTCGTCGCCTTCGCCCGAATCACCGGCCGAGTCGTCGCTGGCGGCGGTCGGCTCGGCGGTCTCGGCTCCCTCGTCAACCGGCTCACCGCCGGTCAGGGGCGTGCCCGCGCCGAAGGGAGTCCGCTTGCCATACCCGTTTTCACAGACGGTCAGAAGCGTGGCGTCGGGATCAGCCACCACCATTCCCACGAGCCGGTCGCCGGCCCCGAGTTTGATGCCGCGGACACCGCTCGTGTCGCGGCCCATCGGGCGGGCATCGGACTCGGGAAAGCGGATCGCCATCCCCTTGGCCGTCGCGAGCACGAGTTCGTCGCCGGGCTTGGTGATCGCCGCCCCGACCAACTCGTCGCCCTCCCGCAGCTTGACCGCGATCAGCCCCTTCGTCCGCCGCCGGCGATACTGCTCGAGCGCCGTCTTCTTCACCACGCCGCTGCGGGTGGCGAGGAGCAGGAATTGGTTCGGGTCTTCGAAGCCGCCCACCGCGCGGCACTCCGCCACCTTCTCGCCCGCCTCGAATTCGAGCAGGTTCACGAGCGCCCGCCCCTTGGCATCGCGGGCCAATTCGGGCAGTTCGAACACCCGCATCGAGAAGACCTTCCCGAGCGTGGTGAATACGAGCAGCCAATCATGGGTACTCGCCACGAACAGGTGCTCGATCGGATCCTCCTCGTCGGTCCGGGCGCCGGTCAGCCCCTTCCCGCCGCGCCGCTGGGCTCGGTAGATGTCGGCAGCCGTTCGCTTGACATAGCCGGCACGGCTGATCGTGACCACCATCGTGGCTTCGGTGATCAACTCGGCCATGTCGCGGATGTCGCCCGCCTCGCCGCTGATCTCCGTTCGGCGTTTGTCGGCGTGCTTGGCCTCGAGGTCGATGAGATCCTGACGGATCAGCGCCTTGATGTTCGCCTCGCTCCCGAGGATCCGCCGGAACTCACCGATCTTGCCCAGCAGCTCCCGATGCTCGCCACCAAGTTTCTCCTGCTCGAGATTGACCAATTGGCCAAGGGTGAGCCGGAGGATGGCATCGGCCTGAACGGGGGAAAGCCCATAGGTTTCGGCCATGCCACGCTCGTCCTGGAGCACCGCGAAGCCCTCGGCCCCCAGAGCCCGCTCGAGCAGGGCCGCCGGGGCCTGCAGTTCACAGAGCCGCTGCTTGGCCTCGGCCTGCGACTTCGACGAGCGGATGATCCGGATCACCTCGTCGATGTTCGCCAGGGCCACCAGCAGCCCCTCGAGCGTGTGCTTCCGGTTGCGGGCCTTCTGGAGCAGGAACTGCGTCCGGCGACGAATGACCGTGGTGCGGTGGCGGAGGAACTCCTGGAGCAAATCCTTGAAGGAGAGGATCCGAGGCTTGCCGTCGACGAGGGCGAGGAAGATCAGCGAGAACGAGGTCTGGAGCGGTGAATACTGATAGAGCTGATTGAGGACGACGTCGGGGTCGGCGTCGCGTTTGAGCTCCAGGATGAGCCGCACCGGCTCCTTGAGGTCGCTCTCGTTGCGGATCGCCGAGATGCCCTTGATCCGGTCATCGTTGACGAGTTCGGCGATCTTCTCCTCGATCGCGTCGCGGGTCTGCTGGTAGG